>NZ_JBFRDD010000014.1:0-174431 GCF_052113425.1 Cupriavidus sp. YAF13 | reverse complement strand
TCCAGGCCATGCCGGCGCAGGATCGCCTCGATGATCTGCGGGGCGGTCAGGTGCTGATAGACGCGGCTCGCGCGCGTGAGCCGCAGCCGCGCGACGAGCGGCTCGACCACGATCTGGTAGGCGCAGAAATCATGGGTCTGCCTGGTCTCGGAGAAACCCGTGATACAGCCGCCGAACTTGCGCGGCGCCGTGCCGTCGCCAGGATCGATCAGGAACGTGGCGTCCTTGCCGAGATAGTCGGCCCGATCGAGCGGCAACGGGTGCGCCAGCTGGATCGTCACGGTGTACGTGTCGCCCAGGCGCTCCACCGCTTCGAACGACACCACCGACAGCTCGGCGGCGCTGGCCGCGCCGGGCACCTCGAGGAAGTACGCCTGGTGTGCACCACCGTCGGCGTGCCGTTGTTCAACCGGATCCGTCATGGTCTTCGCTCCATTGTCAGCTTGATCGAACCTGACGCAGGACTCTAAACGGATTTTTTTATGTCATAAATAGCATTATTACAATTGTTAAACAAAATATCACTTTTATAGAAAATTCGTACTCGTCCTATYTATCTCAACGGGCATCCATGCTATTAGCCACGGCGGCACGCCGCACGGATCGTTGCCGCGAGCATTGGGAATGCGTTGAACTATGCGCTTGGCCCGCGGTGGGCACGGTGCATGTTGCCGCAGGCGACCGGGCGGTACCCCACATTGCCGTCGTCCTCACAATCGCCCCAACCTCTGCAATAGCGCTACACTGAAAACGAGACAACCCTCCGGAGCGCCATGATGGACGCCGATGGCCCTCAACGCACCTTTCGTGGTCTTCCCCTGACCCCGGAACAGGATGCGGAAATCAGGCACTACATCAAGAGGAAAAAGCAGCGCAGTGCGCCATGGGATACACCTGAGCTAGCCGCCATGCTCGCGGACATGCTGAGGCCGCCAAGCGTTGAGGACGATGACATCGAGTCCCCCGCCGAAGAAGCCAACGCGGACGCTGAGCGCGCGGCCGCTTCGGTGGACGAGGCCATGGATCCGATCGAGGCCGGCGAGGAGCGGATGGCGGCCAGGGAAGCCGAGGCGATGAAGGGCCCCAAGCATTGACATGCAGGTGCAGCGTGCGCATTACGGCTCCATGAGCCGGGACGCGCACAAAAGAAGGCAGCCCCCAGTGCAACGACTGGAACACAAGAATAAAGGGCATAGCATGGCGACCGTCGCGACATTCGAAATCGGGTACACGCAGTTTCTCGATCCACAAGGTGAGCCGACCCAAGCGCTGCCTGCATTTGCGCTCGATCCCGAGGCCCTTTTCCCGCTCTACCGGGCCATGGTGCTCACACGCCAGTTCGACCTCAAGGCCATTGCGCTGCAGCGCACCGGCCAGATCGGCACGTTCGCCTCAGCGCTTGGCCAGGAGGCCGTCGGCGTCGGCGTTGCCAGCGCCATGCGCGCGCAAGACGTGCTCGTGCCGTCCTACCGCGATCACGCCGCGCAGTTCCAGCGCGGCGTCTCCATGACCGAGAGCCTGCTGTATTGGGGTGGCGACGAGCGCGGCAATGCGTTCGCGGCGGCGCCGCATGATTTTGCGAACTGCGTGCCCATTGGCAACCAGGTCTGCCACGCTGCCGGCATCGCCTACGCGATGAAGCTGCGCCGCGAGCCGCGCGCCGCGGTTTGCCTGCTCGGGGATGGCGGCACTTCGAAAGGCGATTTCTACGAAGGCATGAATATGGCGGGCGCCTGGCATGCGCCCCTTGTGCTGGTCGTCAACAACAACCAGTGGGCGATCTCCATGCCGCGCAGCCAGCAGACCGCCGCGCAGACGCTCGCGCAAAAGGCCATCGCGGCCGGTATCCCTGGCCTGCAGGTGGATGGCAACGATGTCGTGGCGGTGCGCCAGGTCACGCTCGATGCGCTGGAACGGGCGCGCAGCGGCGGCGGCGCCACGCTGATCGAAGCGATCACCTACCGGCTTGGCGACCACACCACGGCGGACGATGCCTCGCGCTACCGCGACAGCAAACAGGTCAAGCAGCACTGGCTGCTGGAGCCGGTGGCCAGGCTGCGCAACTATCTGCTGCGCCTTGGCGCATGGGATGCGGCACGCGAAGACGCGCTTGCCAAGGATTGCGCAGCGCAAGTGATGGCCGCAGTGGAGGCCTATCTGGCAACGCCCCTGCCGGAAACAACGGCGATGTTCGATCACCTGTATGCCAGCCTGCCCAAGGCGCTGGAGGCGCAAGTGGCCACCGCGCGTCGCTTTGCCCCGGGCGCCCCGGCTAATGAGAGCGAGAGGGATCATGGCTGAAATCAATCTGGTCGAAGCCGTCAACCAGGCGCTGGCCCATGCGCTGGAACACGACCCGCGCGTGGTGCTGCTCGGTGAGGACATTGGCGTGAATGGCGGCGTGTTCCGCGCCACGGCGGGGCTGCAAGCCCGTTTTGGCGCCGAGCGCGTGATCGATACGCCGCTGGCCGAGTCCGGTATCGCCGGGGCCGCGATCGGCATGGCGGCAATGGGGCTGGCGCCCGTGGTGGAAATCCAGTTCACCGGTTTTATCTACCCGGCCATCGACCACATCATCAATCATGCCGGCCGTCTGCGTCACCGCACGCGCGGCAGGCTGAGCTGCCCGATGGTGCTGCGCTCGCCCTTTGGCGCCGGCATCCATGCGCCGGAGCATCACTCCGAAAGCCCCGAGGCGATGTTTGCCCATATTCCCGGCATCCGGGTGGTCATACCGTCCACCCCGGCGCGCGCCTACGGCCTGCTGCTGGCGGCCATGCGCGACCCCGACCCGGTGGTGTTCCTCGAACCAACCCGGCTCTACCGCCTGTTCCGCGAGGAAGTACCGGACAACGGCGAGGCGCTGCCGCTCGATACCTGCTTCACACTGCGCGACGGCGACGACATCACGCTGGTGAGCTGGGGGGCGATGCTGCAAGAGACGCAGGCCGCGGCTGACCTGCTGCTGGACGAGGGCATCGCCGCCGCCGTCATCGACGTCGCCACGCTCAAGCCGCTCGACATGGACACCATACTGGAATCGGTCACCAGGACAGGACGCTGCGTCATCGTCCACGAGGCGCCCCGCAGCGCCGGCTTCGGGGCCGAGATCGCGGCGAACCTCGCCGATGCGGGGCTGTACTCGCTGGCGGCGCCGGTGCAGCGCGTCACCGGCTACGACACCGTGGTGCCAATGGCCAGGCTCGAGTACACGTACCTGCCCAGCGTGGCGCGGATTGCCGACGCGGCGCGCAAGGCCATGGCCGCTTGACGTTTTTCCGGGGAGCGTTGATGAAGATCTTCAAATTGCCCGACCTGGGCGAAGGCCTGCAGGAAGCCGAGATCACCGAATGGCACGTCAAGCCCGGCGACACGGTGGCGGCCGACCAGCCGCTGGTTTCGGTCGAAACCGCCAAGGCGATCGTCGAGATACCGTCGCCCTACGCCGGACAGGTCGCCAAGCTGTTTGCCCAGCCGGGCGAGATCGTGCACCTTGGCGCGCCGCTGGCGGGCTTCGAAGGCGCCGGCGGGCAAGAGGATGCGGGCGCGGTGGTGGGCGATGTCAAAGTCGGCACGCACGTGGTCGCGGAAGCGCCCGCCGCCCTGTCCCGTGGCGGTGGCGCGGTGCGGGCCGTGCCGGCCGTGCGCGCCCTGGCGCGCCAGCTCGACGTGGACCTGGCGATGGTCACCCCAACGGGCGCGGACGGCATCATCAGCGCCGCCGATGTGCGCCGCGTTGCCGCGACGCTGGCGGACCTGGGGCCACCGGAAGTCCTGCGCGGCGTGCGGCGCGCCATGGCGCTGAACATGGCGCGCGCCCAAAGCGAGGTCGCCGCGGCGACCGTGATCGACGACGCCGATATCCATGCCTGGGCGCCCGGCACCGACACCACCATCCGGCTGGTGCGCGCACTGGTTGCCGGCTGCCGCGCCGAGCCCGGCCTCAACGCTTGGTATGAAAGCCAGACCGGGCGCCGCCATGTGCCGGCGCGGATCGACGTGGGGATTGCGGTCGACCTGCCCGAAGGCCTGTTCGTGCCGGTGCTGCGCGATACCGGCAAGCGCGACGCGGCAGACCTGCGGCGCGGCCTGGACCGCATGCGCGCGGATGTGCGTGCGCGAACGATCGCCCCCGAGGAGATGCGCGGCAACACCATCACGTTGTCCAACTTCGGCATGATCGCCGGCAAGTACGCGGCGCCGATCGTCGTGCCGCCAACCGTCGCCATCCTGGGCGCCGGCCGTATCCACGATGCGGTGGTTGCGGCCGGCGGCATTCCTGTCGTTCACCGCATCCTGCCGCTCAGCCTGACCTTCGATCATCGGGTGGTCACAGGCGGCGAGGCCGCGCGCTTCCTGGCGGCAGTGATCGCGGACCTGGCGCTGGCGGCCTAGGCCCGGGCAGCGCGGCAGGCGAGCGCGTGGGGCTTTACTCCGCGCGGATCCTGGCTTCGGCCACGATCTTGGCGGAGCGCTCCATGTCCTCCTTCTCGAAGCGGGCGAAGTCTTCCGGCGTGCCTGGCGAGAGCAGGTAGCCCTGCTCGGCCAGCCTGCCGCGCAGGTCGGACGCCAGTGCTTTGTTGACCTCGGCGTTGAGCCGCCTGGTCACATCGGCCGGCAGCTTGGCCGGACCCCACAGGCCATACCACGAGTAGAACTCATAGCCCGGCACTGTCTCGCCAACGGTCGGCACGTCGGGCATGGAAGGCAGCCTGTCCTTGGAGGTCACCGCGACCACGCGCACCATGCCGCTCTTGTGATAGGACAAGGCGCCAAGCACGGGATCGATAAAGCCATCGATGGCGCCGCCGATCAGGTCCTGGTAAGCGGGCGCGGAGCCCTTGTACGGCACCACCAGGTAATCGATCTTGCCTGCCCGCTTGAGCAGCTCCGTGGACAAATGCCCCGCGGACGCCTGCGAGCCAATCGCGAACGACATCTTGCCGGGATGCGCCTGCGCGTAGGCAATCAGCTCCTTGATGTTCTTCACAGGCAGGTTCTTGTTGACCGAGACCGCCAGCGGCCCCTTGCCGACCAGCGCGATCGGCACGAAATCCCTGGTCACATCGTAAGGCGACGATCTCAGGGTCATGGGCGTGGTGGTGAAGGTGGAGGCGCTGAACAGCAGCGTGTAGCCGTCCGCCGTGCCCTTGGCCACCGCATCGGCGCCGATGATGCCCTGGCCGCCGGGCCGGTTGTCGACGATGAAGCTCTGGCCGGTTTGCTCGGAGAGCTTCTGCGCCAGCATGCGGCCGACGGTGTCGGTGGGGCCGCCGGGCGGGAACGGAATGATGACGCGCACGGCCTTGTTGGGGTAGCCCTGCGCGAAGGCGCTGGCGGCGGCGCAGGCCAGCAACGCGCCGGCGGCACTGCGGAAAATCCGGTGGAACAGCATGGTTTGTCTCCTGTCTCGACTGCAGGTGCGCCCCTGTGGGGCGCTCTTATTTCTTGTCCGTACTCAAGGCTGCGCCAGCGCCGACATCTGCGCATACAGATCCGCCTTGCCCTCAAACCCGATGCCCGGCAGCGCCGGCATGGTGATATGCCCGTCGATCACCGTCACGCCATCGGGGAAGCCGCCGTAGGGCTGGAACAGGTCGGGGTAGCTCTCGTTGCCGCCCAGGCCCAGGCCGGCGGCGATATTGAGCGACATCTGATGGCCGCCGTGCGGGATGCAGCGGCTTGGCGACCAGCCAAAGGTCTTCAGCACGTCCAGCGTGCGCTCGTACTCCACCAGGCCGTAGGACAGCGCGCAGTCGAACTGCAGGTAGTCGCGGTCCGGGCGCATGGCGCCGTAGCGGATCAGGTTGCGGGCGTCCTGGTGGCTGAACAGGTTTTCGCCGGTGGCCATGGCGCCGGGGTAGTACTCAGCCAGCGTGGCCTGCAGGTGGTAGTCCAGCGGATCGCCGGCTTCCTCGTACCAGAACAGCGGATAGTCGCGCAGCATCTTGGCGTAGGCGATCGCGGTGTCCAGGTCGAAGCGGCCGTTGGCGTCCACGGCGAGCTGCGCGTCCGGGCCGATTTCCTGCAGCACGGCCTCGATGCGCGCGCTGTCTTCTTCCAGGCTGGCGCCGCCGATCTTCATCTTGACCACGTTGTAGCCGCGCTTCAGGTAGGAGCGCATCTCGGCGCGCAACGCGCCGAGGTCCTTGCCTGGATAGTAATAGCCGCCGGCGGCGTAGACGAACACGCGCGGGTTGGCGTTGACGCCGTGGCGCTCGGCCAGCAACTGGAACAGCGGCACGCCGGCGATCTTGGCCACCGCATCCCACACCGCCATGTCGATGGTGCCGACCGCCACCGAGCGCTCGCCATGGCCGCCCGGCTTCTCATTGGACATGGTGGCGGCCCACACGCGGTTGGGGTCGAGGTTGGTGCCGGCGTCGTCCAGCAGCGATGCTGGATCGGCCGCCAGGATACGCGGGGCAAAGCGCTCGCGGATCAGGCCGCCCTGGCCGTAGCGGCCGTTGGAGTTGAAGCCGTAGCCGATCACGCGCTTGCCGTCGCGAAAAGCGTCGGTCACCACGGCGACGAGGCTGCTCGTCATCTTCGAGAAATCGATATAGGCATTGCGGATGGGTGATGAAATCGGCTTCGTCACTTCACGGATGTCAATGATGCGGACGGACATGGCTTGTCTCCAGTGTTCTAGTGTTCCGGTGTTCCGGTGTTCCGGTGTTCCGGTGTTCCGGTGTTCCGGTGTTCCGGTGTTCCGGTGTTCCGGTGTTCCGGTGTCTTTCGGTAATCGGCGAATCAGGTGGTTCGATACCTCGGCTGAGTGCGCTACAGCGACCCGCCGCCGCAAATCAGGATCTGCTGCCCGGTGATGGCGCCGGCATCGGGCCCGAGCAGGAAGCTCACCATCCCGGCCACTTCATCGGGCCGGATAAAACGCCCGATGGGCGGCGTGCGCGGCGGCGTGCCCTTGCGGCCCGGGTCGTTGAGCATCGGGGTCTCGGTGGCGCCCGGCGCCACCACGTTGACAGTGATGCCGCGCGGCGCCAGCTCCGCGGCCCAGGAGCGCGCCATGCCCACCACCGCCGCCTTGGTCGCGGCGTACTGGCTGCGCCCTGGCGCGCCCGCCGCCGTGCGGCTGCCGATCAGCACGATGCGCGCGCCATCCGGCAGCGTCGGCATCAGCGCGTTGACCAGCACGCAGGCGGCTTGCACGTGGATGCGCCACATGCCCTCGCCGTCCTCGGGGTTCAGCTCGCCGAGCACCGCCGTGCGCATGAATCCCGCGGCATGGACGATGGCGTCGACCCGTGCCAACGTGGCCACGGCGACAGCAAGCTTTGCAGCATCGGTCAGGTCGACTTCGATCCCGTTGAAACCCTCGGCGCCGGGTGCCGGCGAGCGGTCCAGCCCGGTCACCGCCCAGCCCGCCGACAGCAGCCGCCGGGCAATGGCCGCGCCGATACCGGAGCTGGCGCCGGTGACCACGGCGTGCCTGGTCCGCGCCGCGGGCGTGTCGTCGTCTTGCATGGATTGGCTCATCAAAGCCCCTTTGGATTGCATGGCCGGCGGCCCGGCCCTCGGCACGCTGGCCGCGGGCCGGGATGGCGCGCCGGTACAGCGCCGGTGCAGGCCCGGATCAGACGCGGTTCAGGCTCAGGCAGCCGCCTTCTGCGTCACGCCGGCGTGTTCCAGCGCGCCCTTGATCGCGGCCAGCTCGGCGGCCGACGGTGCGTGGGTCGGCGGGCGCACCGTGCCATCGCGCAGGATGCCGGCCAGCGCCATGGCGGCCTTCATGCGGCCATGGGCTTCGCCCGTGGGCTCGCCGGCGCCGTACACCGCATCCTTGAGCGGGTTGATCAGGGCCTGCACGCGCATGGCTTCACGCAGGTCGCCGGCCTTGACCGCCTTGAGCAGGTCGTTGATCAGGCCGGGAATCAGCGAGGCAAAGCCGACCAGCGCACCATCGATGCCCTGCACCATCGACGACAGCAGGTATTCGTCGTGGCAGGTCATCAGCACCTTGGTGGGATCGGCCGCGCGGATCTCCTTGATGTCGCGCGCGTATTTGTTCATTTCGCGCTCGCCCATCTTGAAGGCCTTCACATACGGCAGCTTCGCCAGCTCCGCGAGCAACTCCGACGAGTAGGAGCCACGGGTCCAGGCCGGGTAGATATGCACCACCAGGGGCAGCCCGCTGGCCTTGCCGATGGCGTTGAAGTAGTCGAGGCAATGCTCCGGCTTGAAGCCAAAGCGCAGCCAGTGATGCGGCGGCATGATATCGAGCCCGGCGGCGCCAGCTTCCTTGGCCCAGCCCGCTTGTTCCACGGCGTCGTTGATGCCTTCGCAGACCACCGACGAGATCACCGGGCAAATGCCCTGGGTGGCGTCGGCGGTGATGCGGGTCACTTCGGCGCGCTCGCGCGGCGTCAGCGAAAAGACTTCACCGGTATGGCCATTGGTCATCAACGCGGTCACGCCAGCTTGGCCGCCCAGCCACCTGGCAAAGCGGCGCAGCTCCGGCTCGTTGATGCTGTAGTCCGCGTTGAAAGGAACCGCGATGGCGGGAATGATGCCGTGGAAATTGATATCAGGCACGTTCGTCTCCTGGTGTGGCCTGCGCTATTTGCGCGTTCGGGTGGGTATCAAGGTGGGCGGAATAAATCCGCCGGAGGGTTGCAGCGCACGGGCCAGCTCGGTAGCGGCATGCACTACCGCCGGGGCCGTGGTCGATTCGAAATCTTCAAGCGAGGTATTCATGGCCGGCGCCGCCACGCTCAGGCCGGCAACCGGCACGCCGTCCACATCCAGCACCGGCGCGGCCACCACATAGAGGCCGGACACCGTTTCCTGGTCCGACAACGCATAGCCCTTGGCCCGCACGGTCTTGAGCCGCTCGAGGATGGTGTCGAGCTCGGTGAGCGTGTGGTCGGTCAGCTTCTGGCGGGGCTGGGCGTCCAGCACGCGGGCCTGCATGTCCTGCGGCAGCCACGCCAGGATGGCGTAGCCCACGGCCGTGGAATAAGCCGGCACCCGGCTGCCGATGCGGATATCCACGCCAAGCCGCGTCAGCCCGGCCTGGATCCGTTCCGCGTAAAGCACGTCCGGGCCATCCAGCACGCCGATGGAAGCGGCTTCATTGATCTCCCCCACCAGCGCGCGCAGGATCGGCCTTGCCCGCGTGCGCAGGTCGGCATGGGCGATGGCGTCAAAGCCCAGGTCCAGCACCTTCAGCGACAGCCGGAACAGCCGCGTGTCCGGCACGCGCTGCACGTAGCCGATATCCACCAGCGTATTGAGGAAACGAAAGGCCGTGGCATTGTCCAGCCCGGAGCGGCGCGCGACTTCCGCCATGGTGAGCTCGGGTTCCTGCGCCGTGAACGCTTCAAGAATGCGGAAGCCCTTCGCCAGCGACTGCACCGTGTTCTTGGATGCGTCGCCCGCGCTGCTCGCCTTCGATGCGGTCGGGACGGAGTTCTCGGTAGCCATGTCAATCTCCACTGTCAGTTCTTCGTTCTTGATGCGAACCCGGAATCGAGTTCGGATTCCGAATTTTAATTCGATGAACGGACGGAGGAAAGCCCTCGCTCTGGTTAGGTGGATATGCATCGGCATTGCTGCCGAACCCTTAAAATTCGGATTGCGAATTTTTATTCGAAATATGGGCCTAAAAAGAAGTGCCAACCAACGGCACCTGTTTTTCCTGCCCCTGCGCCCTGCAGCGCTTTTTAATTTATTCGGATAGCGAATTTGTATTCGCAATATGAAATATTCTAGGCCTCGACTTCCGGCCCTTGCAAGCTCGATTTGCTAAGGGTTTTTACTAGGCGAGCTTCCCAACGGGAAGCCGGATGCTTGCATGGTAAGGGACCAATGCGAATCCCGCCCCCTGCTGGCCTGAACACACCTTGCCGGCGGCGGTCCAACAACTTCATTGCCCGGAAGGCGGTGCGACCATGTCTGACACGACGACTTTTGTGCACGCTCACGCAGCCCATGGCGACTGGCAGGCAGCCCTGGCGGAGTGCCGGCAGCAATTTGACGCGCAGCTTGCGGCGCGTCAGGCAGCGCCGGGCGGAGCGGCCCCGCTTACGCTCGGCTGGTGCTACCTGAGCGACTATTACGCGCCGGCCGCAGAGGCCATCCTCGCCGCGCTGCAGGAAACCTGGCCGGGCGTGGCCTGGGTGGGTGCGGCTGGCGTGGGCGTCTGCGCCAGCGGGGTCGAGTACTTCGACGAGCCGGCCATGGTGCTGATGGCGGCCGCATTGCCGCCCAGCACGTTCCGGCTGTTCTCCGGGCAGCAGCCACTACCTTCGGCGTCCACCCCCTCCACCTCCTGCTTCGCGCCCCATACCGCGCTGGTCCATGCCGAGGGCAGCACGCCGGATGTCCAGGACCTGCTGCACGAGCTCAGCACGCGCACTGCCACCGGCTATCTCTTCGGCGGCCTGTCTTCGGCGCGCAATCGCACCTTGCACATGGCCAATGGCGTTTTCTCCGGCGGGCTGTCGGGTGTGTTGTTCGGCCCCGAAATCGGCCTGATCTCGCGGGTGACGCAGGGCTGCAAGCCGATCGGACCGATGCGCACCGTCACCCGCGCCGCGCATAACCTGCTGTTCGAGCTTGATGGCGAGCCAGCCCTCGACTGCGTCCTGCAAGACCTGGGGCTCGGGCGCAATGTGCCGGAAGATACCTTGGCAAGCGTGCTGTCCGCCACGCTGGTGGGCCTGAGCAAGGGCGACGACGATGCGCTCAGCGTGCCTGGCAGGTTCGGCACGGATACGCTGGTGCGCCATGTGCTTGGCGTAGACGCGCAGCATGGCGTACTGGCACTGGCGGATGTTGTGGAGGACGGCATGCGCCTGGCCTTCTGCACGCGCAACCCCGCCGCCGCGCGGGCGGACCTGATGCGCGTTGCCACAGAGATCCGGTCTGAGCTTGAGAGCGGCCACAGCGGCCGGGCACTGGGCGCGCTATACATCAGTTGTTCCGGACGGGGTGGGCCCCATTTCGGGGCGCCGCATGCGGAGTTGCAGATGGTGCGCAATGCGCTGGGCGACCTGCCGCTGGCGGGATTCTTCGCTGGCGGCGAGATCGCAAGAGACCGCCTTTACGGCTACACCGGGGTGCTGACGGTCTTCACGGGACATTGAGCCAATGCGCGCGCCCCGCCGCGCGCTTAGTCCTTGCTTAGAGCGTGTTAGGCACTTGAAGACTCGCACGCGACTATGAACGTTTGCCAGAAGCCCTGGCTGGCCTGCATTTCATCGTCTTCGCCATGCTCATGCTCGTTCATGCCGTCCCCGTATTGCAAAGTGCCTAACACCCTCTAGGCCTTTCCAGCAGGTTGCGGACCTCCACCGGCTTGCACACATTGAGCTGGAAATTGCCCTGGCTACCGGCCAAGGCCACTGCCGCAAGCCGGCTTCCCACACGGTCTTAATGCAACCTTAAGCCACGGTGACATAACCTTGCGCCACGGACTGCGTAGAGCGACCTATCCCACGCCAGCCCCCCCAACAACCAACAGGGCCAAACCGCCCCCCAGCGCATAGCACACCTGGAGCACGCCATGAACACGCTGTCCCCCCAGCCGATGCCAGCCTGGCTCAACAAAGTGCCCGAAGTCACCGTGGGCTTCTGGATCATCAAGATCCTGTCGACCACGGTCGGCGAAACCGGCGCCGATTTTCTCGCGGTCAACGCGGGGCTGGGCCAGGCCGTCACCGGCTGCGCCATGGGCGCCTTGCTGGCCATCGCACTGTTCGCGCAGGTCCGGGTGCATCGCTATGTTCCCTGGATGTACTGGCTGACCGTGGTGCTGGTCAGTGTCGTCGGCACGCAGATCACCGATGCGCTCACCGATGGCCTGGGCGTGAGCCTGTATCTGAGCACGGCCGTCTTCGCCGTCATGCTGGCGGGAATTTTCGCGTTCTGGTACCGACGCGAAGGCACGCTCTCCATCCGCACGATCTGCTCGCGCCGCCGCGAGCTCTTCTACTGGGCCGCGATTCTTTGCACCTTTGCCCTCGGCACCGCCGCGGGCGACCTGGCCACCGAAGCCCTGGGCCTGGGATTCCAGCTAGGCACCCTTGTGTTCGGCGCCCTCATTGCCCTCGCCGTGGCGGCGTTCTACTTCGGCGTCAACGCCGTTCTGACCTTCTGGATCGCCTATATCCTGACGCGCCCGCTCGGCGCCTCGCTGGGCGACCTGTTGTCCCAGGCGCAGACCTATGGCGGCCTTGGCTTTGGCGCGGCGCTGACCAGCGCAATCTTCCTGGCCGTCATCGTCGCACTGGTCGCGGTTGCCCAGCGCAACGCAAACCAGGTTTTGGGAACGGCAACGGCGCCATGAGTGACACCGATGGCAGCGCCGTTGCCCTCTTCACCGCATCCAACCCTTCCATGCAGCAGGAGACCACCATGCGCAGACTCCTTATCACCCGCCCCTTCTCCATTGGATTGCTGGCGCTCGCGGCATGGCTGCCGGGCTATGCCGTCTTCTCTTCCACGAGCCTGATCCCTGCGGCCGAAGCCGCAACCGCGTCAAAGCTGGGGGACTTGAGCCCGTTCCGCGCGATCGCGGCGGATACGGCATCGATCGTCGACAAGGGCGACCTTGCCGGCGCGAAGAAGCGCATCAAGGACCTGGAAGTTTCCTGGGACGCCGCCGAAGCGGGCCTGAAGCCGCGCGCGGCGGCCGACTGGCACGTGCTCGACAAAGCGATCGACCGTGCGTTGGAGGCGCTCAGGGCCGGCACGCCGAATGCGGCGGATTGCAAGACATCGCTGGCGAACCTGATCAGGACGATCGACCAGGTCAGCGGCAAGCAGTAAGGTGYCGATGGTGGCACGCATGCGGGATAAACGGGATAAACGGGATAAACGGGATATGTGCCCGCGGCACTGTGGTGCTCCGGCTTGCTGCTGGCCGGATTCTGGCTGGGCGGGATCGAATGGGTGCGCGGGCATATGAGCTGGCTGACCGTGGCCATCATTGCCGTTTCCCTGCTGCCGGTGGTGTTCCAGCCCCGGCGCGCCGCGGTGCGCGCCGGGAGCTAGACGTCAGGTATTGCGGCTCAATCCTTGTTCGGATGCGTCATCTCGATGGGCACGATCCAGCGCGCATATTCGTCCTCGGTGAGATAGCCCAGCGCCAGCGCGGCGGCCTTCAGCGTCAGCCCTTCCTTGTGCGCCTTCTTGGCAATGGCGGCCGCCTTGTCGTAGCCGATATGGCGGTTCAGCGCCGTCACCAGCATCAGGTTCTTGTCGAGGTTCTCCGCGATCTTCGGCAGGTTCGGCTCGATGCCGAGCGCGCAATGGTCGTTGAAGGCCAGGCAGGCGTCGGCGATCAGCTCGATGCTTTCCAGCACGTTGTGGACCATCACCGGCTTATACACGTTGAGCTGGAAATTGCCCTGGCTGCCGGCGAAGGCCACCGTGGCATCGTTGCCGAACACCTGCGCGCACACCATGGTCATGGCCTCGCACTGGGTCGGGTTGACCTTGCCGGGCATGATTGACGAGCCCGGCTCGTTCTCGGGGATGTTGAGCTCGCCGATGCCGCAGCGCGGGCCCGAGGCCAGCCAGCGCACGTCGTTGGCCATCTTCATCAGGCCGCCGGACAGCGTGCGCAGCGCTGCGGAGGTTTGCACCAGCGCGTCGTGCGCGGAGAGCGCGAAGAACTTGTTGGGCGCATCGACAAACGGATGGCCGGTCAGCGAGGCGATATAGGCCGCCGCGCGCGCGCCAAACTGCGGATGCGCGTTCAGCCCGGTGCCCACCGCCGTGCCGCCGATGGCCAGTTCCAGCAAGCCCGGCTCAGCCAGCTTGACGCCATGCAGCCCGAAATCGATCTGCGCCACCCAGGCGCTGATTTCCTGGCCAAGGGTGATGGGCGTGGCATCCTGCAGGTGGGTGCGGCCCGTCTTGACGATGTCCTGGTACGCCTGCGCCTTGGCGGCCAGGGTATCGCGCAAGGCGCCTACGGCCGGCAGCAGCTTGGTGTGGATCTGCTCGACCACGGCGATGTGCATGGCGGTGGGGAACGTGTCGTTGGAGCTTTGGCCGCGGTTCACGTGATCGTTCGAATGCACCGGCTTCTTGCTGCCGAGCTCCCCGCCGGCAATCTCGATGGCCCGGTTGGAGATCACCTCGTTGGCGTTCATGTTCGATTGCGTGCCGGACCCGGTCTGGAACACCACCAGCGGGAAGTGCTCATCCAGCTTGCCGGAGATGACCTCGTCGGCCGCCTGCACGATCAGCCGGCCGATGTCGGGCGGCAATTCGCCAAGCTCCGCATTGGCCTCGGCCGCCGCGCGCTTGAGGATGCCGAGTGCGCGGATCACCGGCCGCTGCCAGCGGAAGCGGCTCACCCCGATCGGGAAATTAATGGTGGAACGCTGCGTCTGCGCGCCCCAGTAGCGATCTGCGGGCACATCGATGGCGCCCATCGAATCGGTTTCGGAACGGAATGCTGCGGGCATGGAAGACACTCTCCAAACAAACTGCGTCAAGGATCGCCCGGTACGGGGCAACCTGGAGGCACCCATCACCGAGCCGGAATAAACGGCAGCGCCATCTTGTCCATGAACCGCCCTCGCCAGTGGCGGCCAGGGCGTGACATGCGCTGATCTTTTCAGTTGTGCGCTGTAGTACGCTGTTGTGCGCTGTAGTTGGCAGTACAGCGGGAGGACGATACGGTCTCTCCGTTTTCCTTTTGGGGGGGCAGCCCAGCCGCATGCGTTCCCGCAGCCGCTTCGCGCCAAGACGAACGATAGCCCAGGCGCCAGCCATGGGCAATGAATCCCGACGAAATGAGAGGGGTTCGCGGGTGGTGCAGCGGGCAAGGCGGGCCGGCGGGCAAAGTGGGTACGGCGGCCCCGGCCCGAGCGCAGCGCGCCCGCTAGCCGGCACTTTCCGGCTGGGCATCGGGCAARCGCGCCGTGCCCGCATGCCCCAGCAACGCGCCCGCGATCTCCATGACGATGGCCGCCATGGTGGCACCCGGCCCGAAGATCGCGCTCACGCCCTGGGCGCGCAGCCGCCGGGCGTGGCTGGCGGGAATCACGCCGCCCGCAAAGACCAACGCGCCTGGCCGGCCAGTGCGCCGGCCAGCGCGCAGGCCATCGATCAGGCGAGGCAGCAGCGCCAGGTGCGCACCCGCCAGGGACGATGCGCCCACCGCGTCGACCTGCCCGTGCAGGGCCATTGCCACGGCGTCCTGCGGTGACTGGAACAGCGGCCCCAGCGTGACCGCGAACCCGGCATCGGAGAGCGCCGCGGCCACGGCCTTGGCGCCGCGGTCATGCCCGTCCTGTCCCAGCTTGGCGATGAGGATGCGCGGCGGCCTGCCCAGGCGCGCGGCCAGCGCCTGGACCTGCGCGCGGGCCGCGTCCCAGGCCGGGCTGCCGTGCAAGGCCACGCCGTAGGCTTGCCGGGCGTAGCGAGGCGCCATCGCATGGCGCGGCCACACCCGCTCCAGCGCCTGCGTGCACTCGCCGAGGGTCGCGCGGCAGCGGATGGCGTTCATGGTCAGCGGCAGCAGGTTTTGCTCGCCGCTGCGCGCGGCGTGCGCCAGTGCGCGCAACGCCTGTGCCACGGCCGCGCCATCGCGGCTCACCTTCAGGCAGGCCAGCCGCTCGCCCTGCTGCGCCCGGACCTGCCGCCCATCGATCTCCAGGCAGGCCGGCACCTCGTCGGCTCCCTCCTGGTAGCGGTTGACGCCGACGATCACGCGCCGGCCTTCGTCGATATCGGCTTGCGTGGCCACGGCGGCGCGATGAATCCGCTCATGGACCCAGCCCGAGCCGATTGCCGCCAGCACGCCGCCGGCAGCGGCAATCTCCGCCATCACCGCGCGCACCTTTTCCGCCATTTCCGCCGTTAGCGATTCCATCATGTAGGAGCCCGCCCACGGGTCGGCCACGTCGCACACGCCCATCTCGTGCTGCAGGATCAGTTGGGTATCCCGCGCGAGCCGGGCTGAACCGGCGCTGGGCAAGGCCAGCGCCTCGTCATAGGCGTTGGTGTGCAGCGACTGCGTGCCGCCAAACACCGCGGCCATGGCTTCCACCGTGGTCCGCACGATGTTGTTGTCCGGCTGCGTGGCCGCCAGCGACCATCCCGAGGTCTGGCAGTGCGTGCGCAGCATGGTTGCCCGATGCGTGGTGGCACCCAGCTCGCGGACGATCTCGCACCACAGCAGCCGCGCGGCGCGCAGCTTGGCGATCTCGACGAAGAAATCCTTGCCCACGCCAAAGAAGAAGCTCAGGCGAGCGCAAAAATCATCCACATCCAGCCCGCGCCCGGCCATCTGCCTGACATATTCCTGCCCGTTGGCCAGCGTCAGCGCCAGTTCCAGCACCGGGTCCGCCCCGGCTTCCTGGAAGTGGTAGCCGGAGATCGACATGCCGTTGAACCGGGGCACGTGCCGCGACAGGTAAGCCACCACATCCGCGCAGATCCGCATCGACGGCCCGGGTGCGAAGATCCACGTGTTGCGGACCATGTACTCCTTGAGGATGTCGTTCTGGATCGTGCCGCTGAGCTGATCGAGCGGAACGCCGGCTTCCTCGGCGGTGACCAGGAACGCGGCCAGTACCGGCAATACGGCGCCGCTCATGGTCATGGAGACGGAGACGCGGTCCAGCGCGATGCCATCGAACAGGCGCTTCATGTCCTCGACGGAATCGATCGCCACGCCGGCCATGCCGACATCCGCCTGCGCCAGCGGATGATCGGAGTCGTAGCCACGATGGGTCGGCAGATCGAACGCGACCGACAAACCCTGCGCCCCTCGCGCCAGCGCCTGCCGGAATGCCAGGTTGGAGGCGGTGGCGTCGGCAAAGCCCGCGTACTGCCGGATGGTCCACGGCTTGCCCGCGTACATGGAGCGATGCGGCCCGCGCACGAACGGCGCCTCGCCAGGCAGGCTGCCAAGATGCCGCAGCCCGTCCAGGTCGGCGGCCGTGTAGACGGGCTTGAGCGCCAGTCCGCTATCCTCACCTGCGCTCATCGCACTCTCCAACGCTTGCGTGTCACCACATCGGCGATCTTCTCGCCGTCGCTGCCGCGCCGCACCTCGCACCAATGGGCCAGCCCGCCCTGCCCGGACTCCACCGCGGAAAACGACAGCTCCAGCGCTTCGCCAAGATTGACGTTGCCGTGGAAGAACAGGTCGCGCCCGGCAATCACCGGTGGCTCGTCGAAACGCTGCCATTGCCATTCGGCACGATCTACGATGGCCTGGAAGTTGGCGAAGTAGAGCAGGTCCGCGCCATTGAAGTCGGCATAGGGGCAAGGCAGGTACTCGGCCATGTGGCTGCCGAGGTGCCGCGCCTGCTCCAGGCCAAGGTGGGCGGGCCAGTCGCCCGCCCGCAAGCGCTTGGCCAGCGCGCCCAGCTCCGCCGCCGCAGCGGGTGGCGGCCCGTCCGCCGGCAGGTTGAAAGCGGCCCTGACCACCGAGCGATTGTCGCGCTCGCGCTCACGGCGGATAAAGGTGGATACCATCGATACCTCGGCCCGCCTGGCGCTTGGCCCGTCACCGTCACCATCGCCATCGCGCCTCAGCGCGTGCGTGCTGAAGTGGCGCGCGCCGGCCACCCGCATCAACTGCGTGTTCACCGAGAAGCCATCGTTCTCGCCAAGCGCTTCCAGCGATGCCTCCCGCAGCCGGATCGCGGTAAACGCGGCATAGGCCTTGTTGCCCTGCGCGTCCCGGAACTCCGGCAACGCCTGCCCGGACAGCGCCGCCAGCCCCCGCCAGTGCAAGTCGCCGCAAGCTTTGAGCAGCCAGTTCTCCGACAGGCCGGTATAGGACAGGTTCGGCATGCCGGCAACATAGCTTGTGCTCGCGCGGAACATGTCAGGCTGCCAGGGCTCGCGCGCCGAGCTTTTCGCTGACGATGGCCGCGAGATATTCGGCGTCGCGCGCAATGCCCGAGAAACGCCCGGAGCCCCAGGTATGCAGCCACGGCAGCCCGAGGAAGTACAGGCCGTCCTGCGCCGTCACGCCGCGCACGTGGCCGGGATAGCCGCGCCCGTTGAAGACCGGCGCCTCCAGCCAGCTGAAATCCGGGCGAAAGCCGATGCACCAGACAATGGCGCCGATGCCCGCCTGGGCCAGGTCCAGCGCCCAACGCTCCGCGCCCGGCGACCATACCGGCGCATACGTGCTGGCGGGCGGCGCGGCGATGCCGTGCTTGTCGATGAACTTGTCGATGCTGGCGTTGATGCGGTTGTAGGTGTCGTCCGCATCGTCGAGGTTGGCTTTCAGGTTCGGCGTGAAGCGCAGCTTGCCGTCATGGAAATCTTCCAGCGCGCCGAACAGTTCCATGCCTTCGGTGGCGAACTTGCGCAGGTCGATGTCGCGCCCGCCGTCGCGGCCGGTCACATAGTGATTGGTGTTGTCGCGCACGCCCTCGCGCAACGGATGCGCCTGCACCGGCATGTCGTAGTACTGCATGTCGGCCAGCCAGTCCACCACGTCACGGCCACGGTAGAAGCGCGCGCAGCGCGGCGCCTGCCCCACAGCCAGGAACACCTTGCGGCCCGCCAGGTGCAGGTCTTCGGCAATCTGCGCGCCGGACTGGCCGGAACCCACCACCAGCACCCCCCCTTCCGGCAAGGCTTGCGGGCTGCGGTACTCGGAGGACTGGATCTGCCGGATGCCGGCGGGCAGGCGCTCGGCCATGYGCGGCACGATCGGCGTGTGATAGCCGCCGGAGGCCACCACCACCTGCCCGGCGGTGAAGTCGCCCTGCGAGGTGCAGACAAGATAGCCGCCCTGCTCCTGCGGCTTCACGCGGCGGACCTCGGTATGCTCCAGCACCGGTGCCTTCACCAGGTTGATGAAACCGTCGAGGTAGGCCGTGATCTCGTCCTTCTTCATGAAACCGTGCGGGTCGTCGCCCTGGTAGGGATAGCCGGGCAAGGCGCACTGCCAGTTTGGCGTGACCAGGCAGAAGGCATCCCAGCGCTGGCTGCGCCAGGTGTGGGTGACGGTGTGCTTCTCGATAACGAGATGATCGATGCCGGCCTGCTTGAGGTAGTAGCTCATGGACAAGCCGGCCTGGCCGCCACCGACGATGATGACGCTGTAGTGCCTGGGGGAGGCGGCAAGAGTTTCGCTGCGGGTGTTAGACATGATGCGTCCTTCGTTGATTGCTGTGAGATGCGGTAAGGCTTTCGGATGCGCGCTAACGGCCGAAACCAAGCACGCGCACCATGGCATCCGGCTGCGCGCAAAAACGCGCGGCGGTTGTCTCGATTTGTTCAAGCTGGTCCATGGCAGAGGAGCAGGCATAGCCATACTTCGCCCTGACGCGCTCCGAGGCGCTGCCAAGCGCCTGCCTGGCGATCGCCAGGAACTCGGCCAGCGTGTAGTCCTGCCCCGGGACAAAGAACTCGGTGACCACCGAAGACGGGGAGTAACAGGTGGCCTCGCTCAGGTCGGGCCAACGTATGCGGAAATGAGTGACTGGCATGAAAGCGCCTCAGGCATCGATGGGGGTGGTGTCCCGCGCGGCACGCTCCGCCTGCGGGACGATGAAGGCGTCGTGCGCGAAATCCCACAGCAGTGCGCGCTCGCTGCCCGCGCCAATCGTGACCCGACGCGAGTCGTCGATGACGCCGATCTCCGCGCAGGCAATGTCCCGTGCCCTGAATCGCTCGCTCACACGCTCCGCGTCCTGCTCGCGCACGGCCAGCAGGAAGCCGTAGCTCGGAAATGCCGTGAGCCAGCGCGCCATCGGCACCCCCGCGGGCGCCGGGATGCGGTCCAGGTCGATCCGCGCGCCCACGCCGGAGCATTCCAGCAGCATCAGCGCCGTGCCCAGCGTGCCGGCCATGCTGATGTCCTTGGCGGCGGCGCACAGGCCGTCCTCGGCCAGCGCGGGCAGCAGTTCGAGATCGGCCCGCAGCCGCGCGGGCGGCGCTTCGGTTGAGGCGTTCCAGTACGGGTACGGCTCGGCAAAGGCGCCACGCAAATCGACCGCCATCAGCAGCCGGTCACCCGGGCGCGCCGCGAAGCTCGATAGCAGGCGCCGCGCCCGCCCGACGATGGCCACCGCAAGCTGGGCATGATCGCTGCGGGCATTGCTGTGTCCGCCAACGATCGGCACGCCATACGCCGCCGAGGCTGCCGCCATGCCCTTGAGCACTTCGGCGGCGTCGGCCACGCCGTTGCTCCAGATGGCGTCCACCACCGCCAGCGGGCGGCCGCCCATGGCATAGATATCGCTGACGTTGACCATCACCGCGCTATAGCCCGCGAACCACGGCCTGGCATCGATGAAATCCCGGACCATGCCTTCGATGGCAAACAGCAGGTAGCCGTCATGATCCGCGATGGCAGCGCAATCGTCGCCCACCGCCACCGCCTGGCCGAGATCGCGCATGCCGCCCGGCAGCGCATTGCCCAGCGACGACAGCACGCCGGCGATATCGGTCTTGTGGCCAAAGCCGCGGCTGGCGCGCAGGCTTTGCACAATCTGCGCGACGTTCATGTGCCGCTCCTGCCCAGTGTCGACAAGCCAACGCGCGGCGTCAGGCACGCCGGGTAATGGCCCAGGTCCGCCTGCATCAGGTGGTGCGGGCGGCCAAGCAGCGTTTCCTCGGCCAGCACGTCCCAATGCAAGCGGCGGAACAGCGGCACATTCTGGCTCTGCACATGCGCGAGGAATCGCGTGCAGCCCAGCCCGTTCGCGCTGCTCACCGCCAGCTTGATCAGCGTCGCGCCGATCTTGCCGTGGCTGCGGTACGTGGCATGCACCGCCAGCCGGGAGCCAAACCACACGCCGGGCTCGGTTTCGTGGATGCGCACGGTGCCGACCACCCTCTCGGGCGCATCCGCCTCGCACTTCACCGCCACCAGCAACTGCGCGGTGTCGTCGATCGCGTCGCGGTCGTCGCCAGCAAAGATGCCCTGCTCATGGCAGAACACGGCCCGGCGCAGCGCCATGGCCTCGTCCGCCTCCCACTGCGCCCCGGCCCAGCGGATGCGGAACGCCGTGGCCGCGGGCACTTCCACACAGAGATCGTCGTTCATGCCGCCACCTCTTCATACGACGACAGCGAGGAGCACGCGCCGCACTTGCCGCAGCCCGCCTTGATATCCGCCGAGCGCATGCCCGCCGCGCTAGTCATCGCGCCGAGCGGCTTGAGGATGGCCTTCATGAATTCAGGCGGCGGCGCGGGATGGTCCTCCAGCGGCGTGCCGGTGATGGGCACGAAAGGCACCACGAAGGGGTAGACGCCAAGCTCGACCAGTTCCTTCGAGATCGACAGGATGGTCTCGACGCTATCGCCGAGGCCGGCGAGGATATAGGTGCTCACCTGCCCCCGGCCGAACACGGCAACCGCGGCCTTGAAGGCATCCATATAGCGGCTGATCGGCACGGCCGCCTTGCCCGGCATGATCCGCTCGCGCAGGGCGGGCGTGATCACTTCCAGGTGCATGCCCAGCGTATCGATGCCGGCGGCTCTCATGCGCTCGAACCAGCGGTCGTCGTCGGGCGGCTCGCATTGCGCCTGGATGGGCAAGTCCACCGCGGCCTTGATGGCAAAGGCGCTCTCGCAAAGCATGGCGGCGCCGCGGTCCGGCGTGGGCGGCGTGCCGGTGGTCAGCACCATATGCTTGACACCGTCCAGCAGCACGGCGGCGCGCGCCACTTCAGCCAGTTGCTCCGGCGTCTTGCGCGCAATGGTGCGCCCCGCCGCCAGCGATTGCCCGATCGCGCAGAACTTGCAGGTCTTGCGCCGGCTCTCGTAGCGGATGCAGGTTTGCAGCACCGTGGTGGCCAGCACGTCCGCACTGTGCAGCGTGGCGATGTGCGAGTACGGCACGCCCTCCATCGTCTGCAGCGCATAGAAACGCGGCGCTTTCGGAAAGCTGATGTTCGCAATCGGGATGGTGCCGCGCAGCAGCGCGCTGCTGCCCTTGCCATCCGGCGGCGATGCCACGTACGGCGAATGCCAGGCGGTATTGGTATGCACCGGCACCATGATGGTCACGCCATCGACGGTCACCGCCTTGTGGTCGGACGGGCCCGCGCCGCCGCGCCGGCTGGCGGCGCCCGCCGCCGGGTCCAGCAGGCGCAGCCCGACCGATTGCAGCTCGGCCCTAAGCTCAGTTACCGACAACCGGCTCGAGGCCGGCGTCATCTCGCTGGAGTTCATGGTGGGTGCTCCCGTGGTAGTTGGAAAATGCGCTGGCCATGGGCGATGCGGTCGCCGCCGGCCGGTCGTTGATGGCAAGGCTGAGCAATTCAGGCCGGGCGTAGTGCCCCACCGAATCCATCATTCGCTTGCGCTTGGTGATCAGCGACATATCCAGGTCGGCGATCACCATGCCCTCGCCCTCGCGCAGCGGCGGCGCCAGGTGCTGGCCCTCCGGCGACACGATGGCGGTGTTGCAGCCGCCGCGCAGCGCCTTTTGCAAGGCGGGCTCGGTGGTCACCGAGGCGATCTGCTCGTCGGTCAGCCAGCCGGTGGCGTTCACCACGAAGCAGCCGGACTCCAGCGCGTGATGGCGGATGGTGACTTCGATCTGATCGGCAAAGATAGGGCCCACCAGCGAGCCGGGAAACTGGCTGCAGTGGATTTCCTCGTGCTGGGTCATCAGCGCGTAGCGGGCCAGCGGGTTGTAGTGCTCCCAGCAAGCCAGCGCGCCCACGCGGCCGATGGCGGTTTCGGCCACCTTCAGGCCCGCTGCGTCGCCCTGGCCCCAGATCATCCGTTCATGAAACGTCGGCGTGATCTTGCGGCGCTTGAGCACCAGGCGGCCGTCGGTATCGAAGATGAGCTGCGTGTTGTAAAGACTGCCGTGGTCGCGCTCGTTGACGCCGAGCACCACCACCATGGCGTGCCGGCGCGCGCGCTCGGACACGGCATGGGTGACGGGGCCGGGCACCACCACCGCCTGCTCGTACAGCCGCATATGGTCGCTGCCGGATTGCACGGGCGGCCGTACGAAGGAGAAGTACGGGTAGTACGGCAGGAAGGTTTCCGGAAAGACGATCAGCTGCACGCCCTCCCGTGCGGCGCGGTCGATGGCCTCGCAGACTTTGCCGAGGGTGCCTTCGCCGTGCTCGAGGTCCGGAGAGATCTGGACCGCGGCCGCGCGCACAATGCGTTTCTGTGACATGGTGATGCCCGCCCTTTCTTTTCAGCGTTAGTGCGTTGAACCGTTAAACCGTCCAGGTATCCAGGATCAGCGCGTTCTCTTTGCGGTGGATCAGCTTCAGGTCCAGCACATCGAGCGGGCTGATCGGGCGGATGCCTTCGATCAGCGACGCTTCGCCATGGCCATACAGCGCTTGCAGCGCAAAGCGGCAGGCGTAGACCTTGCCGCCCTCTTCCATGAACTTGGTGATCTGCTTGTTGAAGTTGAGATGGCCGGCGAAGGCCTCGTCGCCCAGCGTGGGAAAGCCGCGCTGCAGGCCAAGCGTCACGCCCGGGCCGTACAGCAGGATGGAGGTCTCGAAGCCCTTGCGTTGCAGGCGCGTGGCCTGCAGCAGGTTGACGAAGCCGATCGAGCCTTCGAAGGCCACGGTGTGGAAGGTAACCAGCGCCTTCTCGCCCGGTTCCGCCTTGACGTCCTCGAATACCTTCTCTTCGTAGTCGACCAGGAAATCGCCTTTCTTGTGGGCCGGTTTGTTCACTGCGGGCATGTTGCACTCCATAGGGTTGGTGGATCTGTCGATCGATCGGCGCTGGGCCGACACCAGACCTTGAGCATGGGACATGCCATCTGCCACGCCCATCCATGCGATCAATGACCGATCAAGCAGCGAATCGCTCATTGATCGCATCGCTGATTTTCCGGATGGCGGCATGGGCGGGAAACGCTTGTGCGCTAGCCGCTACCGGCCCGCTATGGGCCTTTTGCGGCCATGCACTGCGGTGGAACGCGCCAGCCCGGGAAACACGCCCGGAAGCGGTGCAATCCGGCAATATCGCACCATCATTGCGCAAACAAAAATGCGATCATTTCAATCGCAAAAAACGATCATTGTGATAGCCTGATGCCTCGGATAAAGCCGCACCAGACAACCTCGAACACCAGGAGCCCACCCTTGCCCGGACTTGCCAGCCACTGGCTCAAACGCCTTGGCGAGAGCGCCAAACCCGCTTACCTGATGATCCCCGACCTGATCGAGGAAGACCTGGCAAGCGGCCGCTTGCAAGCGCGCGACCGCCTGCCGGCGCTGCGCGACCTGGCCGAAGCGCTGCAGCTCAACTACACCACCGTGGCCCGCGCCTACGCGGAAGCCCGCAAGCGCGGGCTGATCGACGCCAAGGCCGGCAGCGGCACCTTTGTGCGCGGGCGCGCGCCGGCCCTGCCGCTGCGCGCGGGCACGGGTGCCGAAATGACCATGAATAACCCGCCCGAGCCGCCGGCGCTGACCGTGAGGCTGCGCGAGTCGGCAGCGCGCCTGATGAGCACGACGGATCCCTACGACCTGCTGCGCTACCAGGATTTCGGCGGCACGCCGGCGGATCGCGCGGTCGCGGTGGGCTGGCTCAAACGCTATGTGCCCGCCTGCCGCGCGGATACCGTGCTGATCTGCCCGGGGATGCACAGCGCGCTGGTGGCGCTGGTGTCGCTGCTGGCCCGGCCCGGGCAGACGATCTGCCTGGATACGCTGGCCTACCCCGGCATCAAGGCCATCGCCACGCAGCTCGGCGTGCAGCTGCAGGCCCTGCCCAGCGATGAGGAAGGCCCCCTCGGCCCGGCCTTCGAAACACTCTGCAAGACGCAAAAGCCAAGCGCGCTGTACTGCAATCCCACGCTGCAGAACCCCAGCACCAAAACCATGCCCCAGGGACGGCGCGAAATCCTGGCGGATATCGCCCTGCGCTACAGCGTGCCGATCATCGAGGACGATGCCTACGGCATGCTGCCGCAGCGCACGCCGGATGCCATGGCCACGCTCGCGCCGGAACTCACCTACTACGTCACCGGCTTGTCGAAATGCTTTGGCGCCGGATTGCGCATTGCCTTTATCCACGGCCCCACCGCGCGCCAGACCCAGCGGCTGGCAGGCACGCTGCGCGCCACCACCGTCATGGCAAGCCCGTTCAATACGCTGCTGGCCACGTCATGGATCAAGGACGGCACGGCCGAAGACATGCTCAAGGCCATCCGCGCCGAATGCGTGGCCCGCCAGCTCCTGGCCCGCGACGTGCTGGCGGGGCGGCCATACGATGCCGACCCCGAAGGCTTCCATCTCTGGCTGCCGGTTCCACCGGACAGCGGCTGGCGCCCTTCCGAGCTGGCGCTGCATCTGCGCTCGCGCGGCATCGGCGTGGTCTCGAGCGCGGCGTTCTCCACCGATGGCAATCCCCCGGATGCCATCCGGATCTGCCTGGGCGGACCGGGCGAGCGCGACGAGGTAGAGGAATCGCTGCAGATCGTGGCGGATACGCTGGACGATCCGCACCATCTGCATTCGRCCATGCTGTAGCGGGCTACTGCGCCTTCGTTCTGCCGGCGCTTAGCCGGCTTCGTTGGGTTTTGGCAACGACATGCGAGCCGGCCGGCGAAACCGCAGATGACTTTGCCGTCTCGCGGACAACCGTCGATAAAATACGGCCCGCTGCGCCCGGCAGGCGCTTCCATTCCGTTTCGTTTCATTTAACTACATATAAAAAGTGCACCTCGGCATCGGCCGAGACGTGTGCAAGCGGACAACTGTTTATGGGAAATCAAGGGAAATCATGATGCAAACAAAAATACAAACAAAAATGCGGGCTCTCTATCTGTCCATGGCCGCGGCCTCGCTGCTGAACGCATGCGGTGGCGGCGGCAGCGATACCACGCAATCGTCCGGCAGCGCGCCGATAACGGTGGCACCGGCAGCCTCGATCTCCGGCGTTGCCGCCACCGGCGCACCCATTGCCAACGCCACCGTGGCACTGAAATGCGTGGCTGGCACGGCCTCCGTCACCACCTCGGCCACCGGCGCCTGGTCGGTCACCACCGCCGGCCTGGTGCTGCCATGCGCGGCGCGCGTGACCGGCCCGAACGGCGTGCTGCACACGCTGATCCTCGGCCCGGGCGTGACCAACATCACGCCGATCACCGAGCTGGTGGTGGCCAGCGCCACCGAGAACCCGGACACCGAAGCCTTCTTCAACACGTTCTCCGCCACCTCGGCCGGCGCGGCAAGCAACCGTCTGCCCACTGCCCTGACCTTGACCAAGCAGCGCCTGGCCAACCTGGGCGTGACGGTGGACACGCTGAACCTGCTCAACCAGGTGTTCCAGCCACAAGCCGGCGACGCCTATGACGACAAGCTCGAAGCGCTGATCGTGCGGCTGAAGGCCAACAACGCCACGCTGGTCACGGTGGCGCAGGAACTGGCCAGGGGCGATGTGGGCCCGGCCGGGGCAACGGGCGCGACCGGCGCCACGGGTGCGGCAGGCCCCACCGGCGCTACCGGCGCGATGGGGGCCACCGGAGCTACGGGGGCAGCCGGCGCGCAGGGCCCGCAAGGTGTCGACGGGAACAATGGCGCCACGGGCGCTACCGGCGCGACTGGAGCTACTGGCGCCACCGGTGCGCAAGGCGTGACGGGGCCGACGGGCGCGACCGGCGCCACAGGCCCCATCAACCCGGGGCTGGGACAAAACACCGGAATCGCGGCAGGCGGCGCCAGCGGCTCCGATTGCACGCTAGGCAGCGTGTGGCTAACCGCCGCGATGTTCGGGCGAGGCCTGCCGGCCGATGGCCGGCTGCTGCTCGTCACGCAATACACGCAGCTGTTCTCGCTGCTGGGGACTAATTTCGGCGGCGACGGACGGACCACGTTCGGGTTGCCCAACCTTTCGTCCGTCACGCCCAACGGCCTGACGTACATGATCTGCACGGACGGCACCATCTTCCCCAACCGGATCTAAGCAGCCGGAGGCCGGGGACACAAGAAGCCGGCCTCCTTCCCGCTCAAGCCTCGGACGCGTTCACTGCCCGGGCCGCGCCGAGCGCGGCTCCGCAGGCACCGGCGCAAGGCTGCGCGCGATCACCAGTTGCTGGCTATCCCCGCTCGCCAGTGCCAGGTCCCGGAGCTTTCTCCGGATACGCGCCTGGAAATCCGGATCAAGCCCCGCCTTGCCGGCTTCATAGAGGCCGAGCATCTGCCGGAACACCAGCGCCGGCGCAACGTCGGCCGGCAGCGCGCCGATCACCTCCGCCTCCCGCTTGCACCAGGCGAAATCCGCTGCGCCCAGATCCGTACCGCCCACCGTCATAGTTAGCGTGCGCACCTGGCGGCTCTGCGCAAAGTGCGTACCACCGCGGCTATTCGTCATGCCGCAGAACAGATAGCTGCCCTCGACGTCCAGCACATACGTCATCTTCGGCACCGGCGCGCCATCGGCGCCACCCGTTGTGGAGAATACCCGGCCAAAATCGCCCTCCCCCACGATGGCGTCGAGAATCCATTGCGACTGCGCATGACGCCCGGGCAGGCGCACCTTCACGGTACGGCCTTTCCGGTCGGTAATACCGAAGACCACGCTGGCCTTATCCCCCGGGCCAACCGGTATGCCGGCGATCTGGTGCTCAGGCAAGGCCAGCCGATAGCGCGCTTGCGGCATTGGCGCTCCGGTGACCGCATCGCGCAGCACAAACTGATGCCGGTATGGGCCTTCGCCGACCGTTCCGGGGCCGCGGTATTCGCGGGCCTGGGAGATGCCGGGCAGCGCCAATGCCGCCAGCAGGATGACGCTGCGCAGGATAGGGGTTGTTCTGGCCTTTGCCACCATTGCCACCATTGCCACCATTGCCACCATTGCCACTCATATTGGATTGAATTCGCCCACAATCAGCGATTTTGCTGTTTATGGCGATTTTCAAGCGACGGATTCTACGCCAGCCAGGCCGCTGGCGCGTGGCTGCCTAGCGCCAGCTGATCACCGACTCGGTGCCGTGGCAGCTAGCGTAGTTGTCGCATCCGGCGCAGGCCGGTTCGGGACACGGGTGCAGGTCCATCTGCCGGCATAGCGCGTGGTAGAAGAACTTCTTCCACTTCATGTCTGTGGTGTTGGCCGCGTAGAGCGAGGGGAAGTACGCCTGCAGCAAGCGCGACACGTCATGCCGGCCCGACAGGCCCATGTCGTGCCAGAGATGGGAGCCGCCAAAGCAGCCGCTGGCCAGCGCGTGGGCGGCCCAGCGCGTTTCGGGGCAATCGGGGCGATCGGGATCGCCCGACGCGATCAGCATCTGCACCAGGTCGGGAAACTCGCAAGGCAACGCGGCGGCATCGACCGGCGCCGACTCCGGCGCCCACCCCGCCGCCCTGGCACCAGGAAAGCAGTGATCCAGCATCTGCCAGAACTCGGGCTCGGCAAGCCCAAGCCACTGCGCAAACCTGGGCAGCCTGGCAGCGTTGGCGCTCTCCAGCACGCCCGCCAGGGCACGGCAAGCCGGCTCCCCGGGAGAGAGCGAAAACGCATCTAGGATCAGCAACGACTGGTTCACGGGCAATGCCTTGTGGAGCTGGGCCGGCAAAAAAAAAGAGGTTCATCCGGCTTTCGTGTGGGTCGATGCATCGCTGGGCGAAATCCAGCGCTGCCGTGGCTCCCCTCTCCCACAAGTGGGAGAGGGGAGCAAACCCGCGCGTTGCTTCCCGCCACTTGCATCCGCGTGCAGTACCCACATGAAAGTCCGAAGAACCAAAAAAGAGGGGGAAATGCCCTGCCAGACGGCGGCATCCTGGCCGCTCGCGAAAGCCCGATGACCGAAATATATCGAGGTATATAACGGTAGTCAAACGCAGGCCGGGGCAGATCGGGGCAGGCTAACCTCTTCCGGCCAAGGGATAGCCAGCGGCGGCGCCCTTGGGCAAGGCGGCGCAAACCACACCCGCCGGGCGTGGCATGGGCTAAAGCTGGAGCCGCTCGAAGGGCATCGGGGGAGAAATGGCATACCCCTGCAGCAAATCCGCGCCGAGCGACCGTGCCAGCACCACGTCGTCCGGGCTCTCCACGCCTTCGGCCACCGTCTGCAGCTCCAGCGAGCGCGCCAGCGCCATCGAGGAGACGAACAGCCGCCGGGCGCGCTCGGCATGGCGTGCGCGGTGCAGCAGGATCTTGTCCACCTTGACCTGCTTGAACGGCAGCAGGCCAAGGGCTTGCAGCGAGGCATAGCCCGAGCCGAAATCGTCCTGGGAGATCACCATGCCGCGGGCGGAAAGCGCGCTGAGGTTTTCCAGCAAGCGCGCCTCGCTGCCGTGGGAAACGCGGGTCTGCTCGGTCAGCTCCAGCACGAGGCGGGCAATATCCAGCCCATGGGAAATGCTTGCGCGCACGAATCCCTGGACGAAGCCGGCCGCCGCCGCCGTCCTCGGGTTGACGTTCAGCGAGAACCGCCCTGTGTATTGCGGAAACCGCGTGCGCACCCGGCTGCATGCGCCAAGGAAATGATCCAGCAGCAGTGTCTCCACGCCATGGCTGGTGATGCTGCCGACAAACTTGTCCGGGGCATGGTGCCGCCCCTTGTCAGACCAGCGCGCCAGCACCTCCAGCCCGACGATGCCGCCGTGCTGCGCGCTGATCTGCGGCTGGAACACCGGGTAGATATGCCCGAACTCGATCGCACCGATCAGGTCCCCCCGGGTAAGCGAGAGCAGCTCCTCGTGATCCAGGCCGCGCTCGGTGGCATCCACGCCCTCCGGCCCGCCTGAAGGCCACGCCATCCTCTGGCGCAGCCGCGCCAAGCGCGCGGCCGCCGGATCGGGGTAGCCACTGCCGGTGCCGGCACTGGCCCCGTCCGGATGCGGGACCCATGTGCAGGGAGACGCCGTGCCACTGAAAAACGCGTAATGCAATCTAAGCTCCTGGAAGGCATCTGAAATGACGGCAAACCCAAAGGAGCGCCCCACGCCACGGCCAATCCGCACATATGCAACACATAAGCAGGCGCATATGCAGACACAGCCCTATTCTTCCAGTGCCCGCATGGCCGCGGACCAAGCAGGTTCCCCTCCGAAGGAGGACCACCTACCAAGGCAGGGTACTGACGCAATACAAGCCGTAAGACAATTCGACTCAGCAAGACTGACCCCTTGCTGAACCGTTCAAGGGGTGTAGGAGCACCCTGCGCCTACACCCTTTTTTTTCTGCCACGGTTTCTCCGCACCTGGATCCAGGTGCAGCCTCCCGCCCAAGCCCGTATTGCCCCGATCCCCGCCTTAAAATCCCCGCTTTAAATCCCCGCTTTAAAATCCCGAAAAGCGAATACCGATCGAGCCATAGCCGTAATAGCGATCGAGCTTGCCCGCGGTAGCAGCGTTATAGAGAAACGGGATCGTGCCAACGAAGTTGTACAGCGATGCCTGCCCACGCAGGAACACCTCGACATTCTTCACCACCGCATACGACAGCTCCATCCCCAGCGTATGGTTTGACTTGATCGGGGAATAGCCGTAAGCACTCGTGCGGCTATCGACGTTGCTGCGCAACAGGTACTGGAACTGGTAGCCCAGCCGCGCGCTGAAGTTCTCGTACTTCCAGCGCCAGGAGCCACCCAGGTTCAAAAAGCCGGCCGTGTAGTTGAAATCGTCGTTGATGTTCAGGCCGTACTGGCTGGCGTCCGTTGAAAAAGACGCCGACTGCAAGTTGGTGTTGCCCACGCGGCAAGGCGCGGCCAGGTTGCCGTTGGCAATATTGTCCGAGCCAATGCTCACATTGAAATTGCACCCGCCCTGCTGCAGCCGCGTATTGATGTTGCCGATTGTCACTCGGCTCACGCCCAGGCCAATAAACCCGGTGAGCTTGTTGCGCTCGGTAAGGTCGCCAGAAAAAATCACATCGGCCTGGCCCTGGATGTCGTTGGCGTCCTTGACCGTGACGGTGTTGAACGTGGCATTCCTGACCTTGAGCGCGGACGAGCGGGTCAGGCTGCCGGCGCGGTCGCCCCAAAGGGAGAAGCGCAGCATGATGCGGTCCCGCGCGCCAGGCTCGGCCAGCGGGTCATAGTGCAAGGCCAGCATCCAGCTATCGATCTGGTTGTTGTCCTGCCCGTAGTCGATGCCGCGGCGCCAGTACGTGGCCGATCCCGACCAGTTCGGCGAGAACTTGTAGCCCAGCATCAGCTTGCCGCCACGATAGTCGCCGGCATTGTCCGGCACGGCGCCCTGGCCCTCTCGCAGGTTAAAGACGTCCACGGTCTTGTTGACCATGTCATAGCTGGCCTCCACGCGGAATGACGTGAACTCGCCCGTAGCGGGCTCAGCCTGCAGAAACACATCGTCGGGGGCCGCATGGGCAACGCCGACGCAAGACAAACCCAGCATCAAGGCACCGGCATGGCGGAGCCGGCGCGTGCGATACAACAGCATAAGGAGACTCCGAGGCCAGGGGCGGACCTCATCCGTGGCGTCAGCCAGTTCGTGGTCCGGCCGACTGCACACAAAAAGAAGCCGGTCACCCGTCACAAGCACCAGAAGGCGCACATGACGGATGACCGGGCAGGCCCTCCCCTGACCATGGAGAGGGCTTCACGACGCACCGATCAGGGGTTCAGCGTGACCGAGGTCGTGATGCCGTTGCCGCTAACCGTGGACTTTTCGGTCTGCACCGTCCGCGCCAGCGTCTTCTGCGGGCTGCTGCTGACCAGCGTAGCGACGTTCACCGCCTTGCCGCCCTGGCCCGCCACCGCGAACGTCACGGGGAAGGTGCTGGGCGCCTTGGGCGTAATGGCATCGATCTGCGCCGCGTTCAGCGCGCTTGCGCTCTTCAGCTTGGCCAGGAAGACCGAGAAAGGCAGGCTCAGGGCACCGCCGCCGGCATACAGATTGTCCGCGACCGCGTTGGTCAGGCTCCCCTGGGCGGAAATGCTCCCGCCCGAGGCGACGCGGAACGAGTATGTGGTGTTGGCAGGCACTTGCGCGCCCGTCAGCACACCGCTGCTAAACGTGAGCGCAACCTTTTCGATGATGACATCGACCTGGCTGCCGTTATACGTATAGCTCAAACCCGCACGGACTTCAGCTGCGCCATCGCCAAACGGCTTGCCGACTTGCGAGGTCGCGACGGTGATGCTGCTCAAGGCACCGCCGCCCGTGACGGTCACGGCATCAAAGTTCGTGAACGGCTGGCCGTTGATGGTCATGCTGGCCAACTGGATGAAGTCGGTCGGCTTGACGGCGTTGACCACGTCGGTGATGGCGCCGCTGTTGACGTTGCCGCCTAGGCTGCTTGCCGCGTTCTGGATTGCCGTGGCGTTGCCGGTAGACACGGCAGCGCCGAGCGCAGCCAGGCTGGTCGTCAGCGTCGGGTCAGCCAGCGCGGCCGGCGTTACCGCCGCCACCAGCACATTGCTCGTCGTGGACTTGGCGCTGTCGGTCACCGCATTGACCGAACCGCTTTGCTGCAAGGCAGCCAGCGTGGCGGCGGGGCTATCGCCCAGCACGATGGTGCCCAGCGCGGTGTTCACGTTCGACACCTGGGTAGCCACAACCGGGCCGGCCAGCGCGGCGACGTTGGCCGCCACCGCGGCAATGTTGGCCTGGACGCTGGCAGGGAAACCTGCCTTGGCGTTCTGCACGGCCGAGTTGATCACCGACGTGACCAGCGTGCCGCTGGTCAGGTTAGCGGTACCGGTGGCGTTGTTCACCGCGCTAGCCACGGCACTGGCCGCTGCCGCCGCGGCCGCTTCCGCCGTCAACGTGCCGCCCGTGGCCTTCGACAAGCCTGCCAGCGTCTTCGCCACCTGGTCCACCAGTTGCTGCACCAGCACGGCCGCCTTGAGCACCGCAGCGTCCTGCATCGGGTCCAGCGCGATGAGGTCCTTGCCTTGCAGGCCCAGCTTGGTCGCCAGCGCGGCGGCCTGGGTTGCGCCCAGCTGCGCAACCAGCGTCGTCAGCGGCGTGATCACCGGGGTCTGGCCGGCCTTGTAGGCCACTGCCGGTGCCTGCAGCACGCCGGTGAACGGCTGGTTGGTACCAATGTCGGTACCGCCGGTCACCTTGAGTGCGCTGGTGGAGCAACCATCCGGGAACGTGAAGTCCCCGTTCGCCTTGGTCGTAGTGGTCTTGTTGCTGCAATCGAGGAACGTCACCGTAGCCTGTGACAGGTAGAAGTCGACGGCCTTGCCTTGCACGGTGACCGATGGCGTCGGGGTCGGCGTCGAGTCCGAGCCTCCCCCGCAAGCCACGAGTGCCGCTGCCGCGGAAGCCATCATGCCGAGGGTAAAGATATTCCTGATATTGGTTTGCACTCTTCTCACTCCTGAATCGATACGTCGATTTGTCAATGCGTTAATGCGTCGATACGTCGATAGGTCAATGGGTCACTAGGTTGTCTATGGATCCTGACCACGCCTTGGCAGCGCACCGCATGCGGTGCCCTTCGCTGCCCTGGCTCGTCGCATCTCATGGATACCCTGGCTGGCTCTTGCGATCGGAATCGGCAGCACTACAACAAAACTGCCTTTACCAGCTTTACTAGATAAACAATCTCCACAACCGTGTCACCCCTACTAGGAGGGGGAAAGCGCAAGCTTGCATGTCAGCCCCTAAACCACACCCTCGCGAGGGACGCAACGGCATCGCTGCCGCGTGCCGTTCCTACGGTTGTCAGGACGCGTAAAACGATGCCCGCTAACGCATCACCTCGCATCACCTCGCATCGATTTGCATCGATTTGCGTTGCTTCACGCCTAGTGCAGAACCGGAAAATCCTCCGGCACCAGCCAGCGCGCCACATATTGGCCCATGGCTTCGAGCAACACATCGGAAGTCAACCCCGACGCGCCCGCCAGCGCAGGACACATGATCCAGGTAGTGCCATCGAGCTCCAGCACGCGCAGCGTCTTGGCCAGATCGGCCGGCTGCAAAATAAAGTCCCCCATCCGGGCTTGCTCAAGCCCGAACGCCAATACGAAATCCGAGAAATGCCGCTCGCCCAGGCACACCACCACCTTGGGCTTCCACTCCCTGCGAATGCCTTCGATAAAGCGGAAGCGGTTGCCAGCGCGGCACAGATCCAGGTAGCGCTGCTTGGGCACCAGCGCCGGCTGCCCGCGAAATGCCTTGGACCAGGGCGTCTGCCCAATCAGGTGCGCCGGCAACGGAAACAGGCTGAGCTTGAACTCCGCGCCTCCCGGCGCATAAAGATGCTGATCGAAGTAATGCTTCCAGTCGCACTCGCTCTGCGGGCACGCAAAGGTCTGCGCACGCGCCGCCGCCATGATCCTTGCGATCTTCTGATGCGACTGCCAGCGCTCCATGCTCTCGCGATGGCGCTCCCGGTACGCGCGATCCCAGGCGCCTGGCTGCAGACGCGGCTCCAGCGGCGCTACCAGCGACTCGACCCATGGATGCGGTGTGCTGTCGCAAAACCAGACAGCCGCCGCCGGATTTCCCCCTTCCATACCAACGTAAGACGCGAAGTACGCGTCCAGCTGCTCACGTGAGAATACAGTCTTCTGTTCTATTTCCATGCCTCTACCGCTTGGTGGAATTAAAGATGCCCACGCGCTGAGGCAGTACTTACCTATACGACGTGACGGGCCGTGAGACGCCTCGAATGCATCGGCAAATCTCTAATAGAACGATGGAGACAACCCGCTGACGGGGAATGGAGAACTTCCCGCGCATCCGCGCCTCCCACCTGCTTCGTATCGGATGCCGGCCGGCATAAAGCCAAAGCCTGGCTCCAACGGATTTGACCTACCTACAACCAATCTGGATCAGTGCTTTTCCCTTTGGGAAAGCGATTACCGGAACGCATATTGTCAATCCCGCGACGCTCCTGCTGCCGCCCCAAAAAGCCCGATCTCGTTTGCGCGAAACAATCACTTGGCGGTGCGAGATTTTGCGTGAGATTTGATCATGACGCGCCCCCCTTTGGAGGGATTCGCGGCAGTCTTCTTTCCCTTCTTACGCGGGGTAACGACACTTTGCGCCGCATCGCACAATCGGGCGGCGGTAAATGGTGGTAAATGGCGTCAAATGGCGATTGCACGGCATGTGCACGGCATGTGCACGGCATGTGCACGGGCTGTGTGCAGCCTGTGCGTGGCAAGCACAGGCATGGCAGTGGGACAGCCGCAACGCGTTGCCTGCAAGAACCTCGGTTTTTCGATAGAGTGATGCCGATGCGCCGGCGTTTTGCCGGGCCTATGCAGCACCGGGTGCGCCCAACGCCCATGACCGAGCCCCCCATCGCACTTGCACCGACCCAATCGGAACCGCAGCCCGCGCCCTCGGACGCGCGCCTGCCTCATACCCATTTCCAGGTAGGCGGCGACGGGCCCCGTAACACCAGCGTGGGACAAATCCTTGCCTGGCGCCAGCGTGTCGGCCATGTCATGGACGTCAACCTCACCCAGGACGCCCTGGCTGCCCCGTTCCAGGCCTCCATCGACCGCTACCTGGTCGAGGACATGCTCTTCACCGACTGCCGCTGCGATGGGCTCTCCCTGGAGCGCAACGTCGCGCGCATCTCCACGGACACCATGCGGCACTACGCGCTTCAGGTGTTCGTCGAAGGCAACGCCGGCGTGGTCGAAGGCATGCGGCACAACCCGATGCCGCAACAGGGCGGCATCCTGCTCACGGACCTTGGGCAGCCCGTCCACATGCACCGGGGTGGCGTGCGCGCGCTCTCGGTCTTCGTGCCGCGCACGATGATGGATTCCATCTTTCTCGGCGCCGAGGCCGCGCACGGGCGCATCGCGCAAACCAACACGCCGCTGACCCGGCTGGCCGTGGAGCACCTGACCGCGCTGAGCCGCGAGATCCCCGGCATGGCACCGCAAGCGGCTGCCGAGACCATGCACGCCAGCGTGCAACTGCTCACCGCCGCCTTTCGCAAAGGCGCGCGCCTTGAGGAAGGCGCCCGCGCCGCCGCGCGCAGCGCCATGCTGGCCCGGGCACGCCGGCTGATCGACGCCGACCCTGGCGCGGCGGGCCTGTCCCCCGACAAACTGCTCGCCAAGATGGAGATTTCCCGCCCAACCCTATATCGATTGTTCGAGCAAGAAGGCGGCGTGCAGGCTTATATCCGCAAGAGCCGGCTGCGGGCCGCCGCCGCCGACCTCGTGAAGTTTCCCAGCCTGGCGATCAGCAACATCGCCTACGGATTGGGCTTTAATAGTGCATCGGACTTCACCCGTGCGTTCCGCCGATCCCTGGGCATGTCGCCCAGCGACCTGCGCGCCTATGCCACCAGCCCCGAGAACACCCAGCTCAGGCAAGCCGCATTCGCGGTGCAAGGCGATGCCTTCCAGCAGTGGCTGCATCGGCAACAGTTCTGAGTTTTGAGCTGCGCGCCAACGGCCACTGCACCGCCATCTCAGGCCTAGTAGTACTCCGCCTCGCAAAGCTCCGTCTCGTGCGGCCTTACCTGAAAATCGGCCATGGTCAGCCATTGGCTGATAAAACGCCCCATGGCGTTCAGCAGCACGTCGGAAGCCAATCCGGCAGCCCCGGCCACTGCCGGACAAATAATCAGGTTTGTCCCTTCGCTGACATAAACGCGCAATTCCCTCGCCTGATCGGCTGGCTGTAATGTGTGCGTGGTAAATGGCACCCCCCGCATGCCGAAGGCCTGGACGTAATCCACCTCGAAGCGCTCGCCAAGGCAAACCACCACCTTGGGCCGCTCGCGCCGGCGCAACTGGGCGATAAAGCGGAACCGGGCACCATTACGGCACAGCGCGAGGTATCTGGATTTGGGGTTCAGCTCCGGCTGGTTGCCGTGCAGTTGCGTCCACGGCAACCCGTTCTCCGACCGGATGGCCAAGGGGAACAAGCTCAGCTTGAAATCCCATCCGCGCGGCCGGTAAAGATATTGCGCAAGGTAGCGCTGCCAATCGCCGCTATCGTCCCGGCCGAACAGCACCATCTCCCGGGCCGCCGCCATGATGCGCGCGATGCGCTGGTGCGTTTGCCATTTGCTCATCTCGTGCAGATGGCGCAGCCTGAACTGCGCATCCCACGCCGGTACCTCACGCACTGGGACAAGCTCCGCGGGCAGCCGCGTGCTATCCGAAGTCGGCATGCTGTCGCAGAACCAAACCGCGCTGGCCGGACTCCCCCCCTCCATGCCCACGTAGGAAGCAAAGTAAGCATCGAGCTGCTCACGGCTCAGGGGGCCCCCGCCCTGCTCCGTCATTCCAGACATTTCAGAAAAACCAGAGAAACCAGAGAAACCAGATACATCAGCCATAACCAACACCCCCATCATTCCCGTCATACGCCTAATGACCCGTCAAGACACCGGATCGCTGCCGGCATTGCCCCGGTTGCGTCGGTTCCCCCTCTCATCGAGTTCAAGGGCAGGGGTCGGCAAGCATCCCCCTTTCGCGCACGCCTTATAGGCAATGGTCTCTACGTCCAAGATTAAAGCCACTCCCGCGCGCCTCTTGACCGTGCGTCTCACTTTTTGGCGATTGGCTCGGTCATTGGCGCGATGATTGGCCCGGTGACGGGCCCCAAATTGGCAGCTAAGCCACGCCGGCAGCCCGGCACGCCAGCGCGTGGGCCAGGTAGTTCAGCCACCCGGCCATCCCCGCCAACAGAAAAAGCGCCGGAAAAAACACTTGCCGCCTTCGCCCGCAAGCCCCCTCCCCCGACGCCTGGCTCTCGCGGTTACGCGCAGGGAGAGAAAGCGCTGCCGCTGGGCGGCGGCTATGAGAACCCGCTGCACCAGCAAAAGATGGAGCAAGCCGCGAGCCGCAAAACACAGCGAGAGAGATCGCAGCTATCCCCCCTACTTAATATCAGCATTCATCCGGCAATCCCCCCCTCTGAAGCGGGGATAGAAAATTCAAAGAAAAAAAGCACCAGTCTTTATAAAAATGGCTCTCCAGGCTTTCACGCGGGTACTGCACGCGGGTGCAAGTGGCAGGAGGCAAAACGCTGGCTTTCTCCCCTCTCCCATGAAGTGGGAGAGGGGAGCTACGGCAACGCTGGATTTAGCCCAGCGATAAATCGACCCACACGAAAGTCGGATGAACCATAAAAATCAAATATCGACCTCGATACAAACTCGATACATCATTGAACAATCCACGCACCAACATCACCCATCGGCACCAAAACCTCCCTCCCCGTGCACAAGTCCCGAGCGCAATGCGCTAGCTCGCCAGCAACCCCGCGCCATGACGCCGACAATCCCCTCGCGTTCCCTTCTCTCGCAGGGTACCGGTAGATGTCGCTGCGCCGCACTATCTGCCCCATCGATAAGACGAGCAAACCGGCGCCCTTCGCGTCTGTTTAAAACGAAGCGACGAGTTTCCAGCGACGCGCCCTGCATGGGCGACGCACGGGCGCAAGGGTCAGCCGCCCCCAAGCGCCACGGAATCGGCTGCACACGCTGCAGCCAGCGCCGACTTCCTTCGTCCGATCAAAAACGCCATGCCATTTGAGACAACGCGCATGGCCGGGCCGGCGTAGTCAATGGCACGTCGCCTTTACCAATTGGGGATAAATGGTTCGGCCGCACAAACGTGCGGCGGGATTGCGAACGCTTTCGGGGAAGATCATGGGAGTTTATCGCGACATGTTTACCAGGCATCACGACCAGCTAACGCTGGCCGCACGCCTGCTGGACGTAGGCGTCATCTGGATTGCCGGCTACCTGGCAACCGAACTGCGCTTCGCAACGGACGCCACGCCCAACGCGCCCATCCACCAGTTCATCCAGTATTTCGGCTGCACCGTCGCGTTCATCGTACTGCCCGCGTTCGACCTGTACGCCTCCTGGCGCGGCCGCAGCACCTTCTCGCTCTTCACGCGCATGCTGGCCGGCTGGACCCTGGTCTGGCTGATCAGCATCCTGGTCTGCTTCCTCCTTCATCAAGCCGACACTCTCTCGCGCCTTTGGGCCACCTACTGGTATGTCGGGTCCATGGTCGGCCTGCTGGCGCTGCATATCGCCAGCCGCGCCTTCCTGAGCCTCGCCCGCGGTACCGGTGTGAACACCAAGCACGTACTGATCGTGGGCTACGGCCGCACCGGCCAGGAAATGTACCAACGCGCCACCGCCAACCGCCGCACCGGCTACAGGGTGGGGGGCATTTACGCATCGCCAGACGAAGCCACGCCGGCCGGTGTGCTGCGCGTGGAAGACAGCGCCAAGATTGCGGACTTCGCGCGCCAGCATAAGATCGACGAAGTCTGGATCACGCTCCCCATGAGCGCCACCCGCCAGATGCAGAACATTGCGTACTCGCTGCGTAACGACTTCATCGACATCAAATGGATACCCAGCCTGCTGGACTTCGACCTGCTCAACCACAAGGTAGGCGATTTTCTGGGCATGCCCGCGGTGGAACTCAACCGCCCGCCATCGCTCGGCGTGCGTGGCGCGGTAAAGTCAGCATTCGACCGCAGCTTTGCCGCCCTGGTACTCGCCGCCCTCTCCCCGCTGTTCCTGGTCATTGCCGTGCTGATCAAGCGCAGCTCCCCCGGCCCGGTGTTCTTCAAGCAAGAGCGCCTGGGCCTGGACGGCCGCGTGATCCACGTCTACAAATTCCGCAGCATGAAGCCCCACGCCGAGCACGGCGTGGTCACGCAGGCCACCAAAGACGACAACCGCATTACACCGATCGGCGCCATCCTCCGCCGCACCAGCCTGGACGAGCTGCCGCAGTTCATCAACGTGCTCAAGGGCGAGATGAGCGTGGTTGGCCCCCGCCCGCACGCCATGGCCCACAACAATCTCTATAAAGAACAGCTGGACCTGTACATGCTCCGCCACCGCGTCAAGCCCGGCATTACCGGCTGGGCGCAGATCAATGGCTACCGGGGCGAGACCGATACGCTGGACAAGATGGCCAAGCGCGTTGAGCACGACATCTTCTACATCCGCAACTGGTCGTTCTGGATGGATTTGCGCATCATCTTCTGGACCGCGTTCAAGGGCTGGACAGGACAGAATGCCTATTGAATCGCAGCCATTGGCGCGGCCTGCCGCGTCGATTCTTGGGCCCCGCGCCGGCCTATTACTATCGTTGGCGGCAGCCTTCTACCTGCTGATGCTGTTGGTGGGAAACCAGCCGGGGAATGCGCAGGCCATGTCTCAAGAGTATGGCGATAAGAATCTCCATCTCGTCGCCTACGCATGCATTGCGGGTGCAATCCACCTGTCGTTCACTCGCTACCGCGCTGCCACTACATTGACTGGCATCGCTCTGCTGGGCGGCCTCGACGAATTCATCCAATCGTTCTTTCCGTACCGTTCTTCGGACTTGGCGGATCTGCTGACCGATTTGCTTGCCGCGGTAGCCGCAATCGTGCTTATCTCTTTGGCCCGCCGGCTAAGCCGAGCGAGCGCATGGGCCAACAAAAACTAACTTCCAATATTTCGGATTGTAGTCATGAAAATCACAATCATCGGTAGCGGCTATGTGGGCCTGGTCACCGGGACCTGCCTGGCCGAACTCGGTAACGACGTACTCTGCCTGGACCTGGACGTTGCAAAGATCAGCATGCTCAACGCCGGCGAAGTGCCCATCTATGAGCCCGGGCTAAAAGAGCTGATCCAGCGCAACCACGCCGCCGGCCGCCTCCAGTTCACCAGCGACATTGAAGCCAGCGTTCAGTTTGGCGACATCCAGTTCATCGCCGTTGGCACCCCGCCCGACGAAGACGGCTCCGCTGACCTGCGCTACGTGGTAGCCGCCGCCCGCAACATCGGCCGCTACATGACTACACCAAAGATCGTGGTGGACAAGTCCACCGTGCCGGTTGGCACTGGCGCAAAGGTCCGGCACGCCATCGAGGCACAGTTGGCGGAACGCGGCCTGCCCGAACTCGAATTCGCTGTGGTGTCCAACCCCGAATTCCTCAAGGAAGGCGCGGCCATTGAAGACTTCATGCGCCCGGACCGTATTGTCATTGGCACCGAACCTGGCGCCGCCGGCGTGCGCGCACGCGAGGCAATGCGCACGCTGTACGCGCCTTTCACGCGCAACCACGACCGTATCCTCAACATGGATATCGCGTCGGCAGAGTTCACCAAGTACGCCGCAAACGCCATGCTGGCTACCCGGATCTCGTTCATGAACGAGCTGGCCAACCTGGCGGATGTGGTTGGGGCGGATATTGAACTGGTACGCCAAGGTATTGGTTCCGACCCCCGCATTGGCTACAGCTTCCTATATGCCGGCACCGGCTACGGTGGATCCTGCTTCCCCAAAGATGTACAGGCGCTGGAGCGGACGGCGGCGGAATATGGCCAAACGCCGCGCATCCTGGCTGCCGTGGAGGCGGTCAACAAGGAGCAGAAGCGCATCCTGGTGCAGAAGATCGTTGGCCACTATGGCGAGGATCTCTCCGGTTTGACGTTTACGCTCTGGGGTCTGGCGTTCAAGCCAAACACGGACGATATGCGAGCGGCGCCCAGCCGGGTGGTGATCAAAGAACTGCTGGCACGTGGGGCAAGCGTCAAGGCCTTTGATCCGGTGGCTATCGAGGAGGCAAAGAAGGCCATCCACGCAGACCTCGCAACGGATCCAGCCGCTGCAGCGCGAATCCACTTCGTAGACGATCAGGCGGCTGCTCTGGAGGGGGCAGATGCGCTGGTGGTGGTGACAGAATGGAAGTCCTTCCGCTCGCCGGACTTCGCGGCGATTGCCGCAGCACTGCGCGAGCCGGTGATCTTCGACGGGCGCAATCTATATGAGCCTGCCGAGCTGGCTCAGCATGGCTTTGCTTACTACGGTATCGGACGTACAGCGGCCACAGATCAAAATGTCGCCGCCCGGGAGACAACCCACTCAGCTTCGTCCCACTACGCAGAATCCCGGCATTCATGAAAATTCTGATCTACTGCCTGAACTATGCCCCCGAACTGACGGGCATTGGCAAGTACACGTCGGAACAAGCTGAGTGGCTGGTCGCACAGGGGCATGACGTGCGCGTGATTACTGCTCCCCCCTACTATCCGGAGTGGAGGGTGCAGCAAGGCTATAAAGCGTGGCGCTACAGCCGGGAAAAGCACAATGGAGTAGTTATCCACCGCGTCCCGATTTGGGTACCCCGCAAGCCCTCAGGACTCAAACGCCTGATTCATCTTGCAAGCTTTGCCGTCAGCAGTTTTCCCATTCTGCTCTCGCAGGCAAATTGGCATCCCGATGTGGTCTTTGTGGTAGAGCCGCCGCTGTTCTGCTCGCCAGCCACCCTGCTATTTGGCAAACTGTTCCGCAGCAAAACCTGGCTGCATATCCAGGACTTTGAGGTGGACGCGGCGTTCGCGCTGGGAATCCTCAGAAATACACTTCTTCGTAACATGATCTCGCGCGGTGAGCGCTGGCTATTGCGCCGCTTCGATCGTGTATCGACAATCTCGCACGCAATGATACGTCTGGCCGAATCTAAAGGCGTGGAAAGCGCGCGGCTGGTCCATTTTCCCAACTGGGTTGATGTCAATGCCATCAGCACACAAGCGAATCATGAATACCGGAACGAACTCAACATTCCGCACAATGCGGTTATCGCACTCTATTCCGGCAACATGGGACGCAAGCAAGGCCTTGAGATATTAGCCGAGACCGCGCAACTGCTGAAGGATGCAAAAAACATACATTTTGTCTTTTGTGGTGATGGCCCGGGCAAAGTCGAACTGGAGAATGCCTGCTCGAATCTGGAGCGGATTCACTTTCTCCCTCTGCAGCCCAAGGAAAGATTGCCATCGCTCCTCTCAAGCGCAGACATCCATCTCTTACCTCAACGCGCGGACGCAGCCGATCTGGTCATGCCTTCAAAACTGACCGGCATGCTCGCGAGTGGCAGACCCATTGTTGCCACAGCCGGCGAACATACCGAACTTGCGGCCGTAGTTAAAGGGCGCGGCGTAGCTGTGGAGCCAGGCAATTCTTCGGCATTGGCCCAAGCCGTCTTGACGCTTGCGGGCCAAGACGTGCTGCGCGCAGATTTCGGGGTTGCAGCAAGAAAATACGCCGAATCGTTCCTGGCACTGGACAGCCTCTTGGCACGGTTTGTATCTCATATAGGCGTTGTGCTTCGCGAAGAGGCGCCCAGTAAGCGGGCGAGTGGTGCCTAACCAACGCACGAGCAACATTCCCCCACACAAAATGCAGGCCTGCCTTAGACCCAGCTAGACAATGATCATCCAAGGTAACGACCCGACCGTCACCCCCTCCTTCTCGTTGCAGAACAGAATCATGCGTCAGCTGTGGAACTGGACATGGCTACTCCTGTTCCGTCCGAGTCCAAGGCCGTTTCACGCTTGGCGTGCCGCCCTGCTCCGCCTGTTCGGTGCACGCGTCGGAATGCACGTGCATGTGTACCCCGCTGTACGGATCTGGGCCCCCTGGAATCTCGAGATCGGCAACAACGTCGGAATTGCAGATGGCGTCACTCTCTACAATATGGACACTATCGAGATTGGCGACTACAGCGTGATCTCGCAAGGTGCCCATCTCTGCGGCGGATCCCATGACTACAACTCTCGTAATTTTCAACTGACAGCAGCGCCCATCACACTGGGATCACACGTCTGGATATGCGCCGAGGTGTTCATCGCGCAAGGGGTGACACTTCCTTCGGGAGTTGTCGTTGCAGCGCGCTCCGTTGTCACACGAACCCTCGAAAACTCCTGGACGGTCTATGCCGGCATGCCGGCGAAGCCAATTCGAACGAGAAATCAGCATGACAAATAGCACGCATGGTGTTTCAGTACTCATCCTTACCAAGAATGAGGAACAGGATCTACCGGGCTGCCTGCAAAGCGTGGCGTGGTCAGATGACATCCACGTGTATGACTCCATCAGCACGGACTCCACGGTAGAAATTGCACAGTCCTTTGGCGCAACCGTCACTCAGCGCCCGTTTGACAATTGGGCAAGCCACCAGAACTGGGGCCTGGCCAATATTAAGTTCAAGAACCCCTGGGTCTTCTACATTGATGCAGATGAGAGGATGACACCAGAACTTGTGGAAAGTGTACTGAGCGCGGTCAAATCGGCGACCGAGGAAGTCGCCTTCAGCGTTAGGCGCCGCGATTTCTTCATGGACACGTGGCTCAAGCATGTACAGACCTCCCCGTATTACTTGCGTCTCTTCCGGCCCGAGCGGATGCGCTACGAGCGCCTTGTAAATCCCGTTTCCATTCCCGATGGGCCAAGCGCCAAGATCTCCGGTTACCTGGATCACTTTCCATTCAGCAAGGGCCTGGAACATTGGATCGCAAGGCACAATAGCTACAGCAATCTCGAAGCAAAGCAGATCATCGAGAACCGGAGAGGCCAAGCCCCTTTCAGCCTTGCAAAAGCTATTACAAGCACCGATTTTCACGAGAGGAGGTTCCACCAAAAGGAGATTTTCTACCGCTTGCCTATGCGGCCGGTGGTCAAATTCCTCGTCTTGTACGTGGGAAAACGAGGGTTCCTTGATGGTCGAGCAGGCTTGACATACGCAGCGCTGCAGTCGATATATGAGTACCTGATCGTCCTGAAGACAGCCCAGCTTGAGAAACAGAAGGCAGCAAAAGCGTCATCGGTGAAGGCAGTTGATATGTCCGAGGATCGGGTAACCGCGTCAAACTAGCCAAATCGGTAGTACGAACAAGGGATGACCTTGTATTAATCCAATTGAAAGGTCTCTGCCACAGTAACAACACTTCAGCACGCCATCATTGATTGATTTCAGAGCCGTAGTGAGCGTCTTCACTTGGTACGCACCGGAACCGCCCCGTGCGTACCAAGCAACAGACTACGCAGGACCAGCTTCACCCTGAACCAGCATCACCCCTCCAAGTCGCTCAGCGTCAACACCTCCAACGCTAGGTCAGACGCGAAGCAAAACAAGCTTTCCCGACTACCTCCCAGTCCATGCTTATGAACCGTTCAGGGCGCCACCCTCCATCATTAGCAGCAGGGCATCGAGTTACACGGCCTAGTGACCGCAACCCCTGCAGGTGACCCAAAATGTCGCAAGGGGGGGGCGCTATCAACGTCTTTCGGACCACCCGTCGGGGAATGACACCATACCGCTAAGCCTTGCACTTTCGAACCCTATCTCGCGGCAGGAATTGTCGTCGTTCTCGTTGCAAATAACAGCTTCACGATCCGCGGCTGAGCAACAATTTCGAGTAAATATGCGACGACAACTACAGAAATTGCTACAACGAAAAAACCATAAAATCCGACGACACCCAAAGATCGAGCGATTGTTATGATAGGCTGGTGTGTTATATATATACCAAATGATATCGGCGCCACCTTCGAAAAAATACGCACCGCGACACCTGGAAAAAAACTCACTCTATTTAATAAAACAGCCAGCACCACAAAAGCAATTCCACTCAAAAAATGACGCAGCTCTAGTACAGGCTCCAGCCCAAATGAGATAGCCCCATTCCTTTGCACTGCATGCACCACGGGAACGGCCCATAGTGCGGCGTTAATTGCCATCATAGAAATTGAAAAAGCCTGCTGCCTAAGACTCAACTTACCCCCATCAATGTACTCTCGAGCAAGCTCCAGCCCCGCCCACCAAATAGAAAAATAAGAAGCGAATAAAAATGGCTGCCCCGGCATCAGCAAGAATGAAGCGGTTCCGAAAATGGATACCACAGCAACAATTGTTCGCTGCCTAATTACACTGATCCGCGGCACATGAAAATATATTATCGCAAACGAAATATAAAACCACCACTCATAAGATAGAGACCAAAGCGGAGAATTTGAACAAAATGGCTCCACCCAAGTTCCGCTTTTCAGCCCGCCTATGTCCTGAAGCATTAAAATGTTTCCGACAAATGAGCCAAAATCAAAGCAATCAGCACCTCCAGAAATAAAGCCAGATAATGCCGCCAAGGCTAGCGACACCAGAAACAATGGATATATGCGAGCGGCCCGCTTAATAATAAAATCAAACCCAGAACCATTAATTCCAGATCTTTCTTTGGAATAATAAATCACAAAGCCAGACACCAAGAAAAATAGAATAACAGCCTCTTGCCCAAATTTAAGCAGTGGCTCGAAGCCCGTCCCCTGCAACGGATTTAGGTGATGAAGAAAGACATATACTGCGGCAAAACCGCGGACGCCTTCTAATGCATCTAGTTTCATGGAGAGTCTCTTATGGACGTGCGCATCACGCTGCATAGATAGCGCTTGGCATTTTTTACCCCAAACTACCTTGTGAAGGTACCCCCCATTCGAAGCAATGCCGCAAACGCCCATATTCCTCATGACACTGCGACATCCCAGAAATTGGTGAATAGTGGCCGCTCGCCACTAGTTAGCGTTATCACATGACAAATAGAGCAAGCATCTGTGCCTCGCCAAGCAACATCGCTCTCAGCTCAGGGAAAGCACTTGAAATCAACAGTCACATGATTATCGTCGACGCGCGATACCCCTTGTCGTCAAACCGGTCACGACGCAATCCTCAGGGCGCTGGCCATTGGATCGACCGTCACTCCCTCCATCGATATCCTCGCTTGTCGAGGTGCGCATCGCCGAGACCCAGCTGGGCAGATTAACTTGCTGCCCAGTGCAACAATTCAATCGTCAATGCGTCACCAAAAATTCGAACGCAAACGCGAGACTCGCGAAGCTTACAAGTGCAACCCAAAGTCACTGAAAGCAACCAGATTCCATGTGCACCAAGATCGACTTGTCAAAGATGTGCATACCCGTATGGGCTAAGATTCCATTCCGTACCATCACGAAATGGAATTCATTTTGGCACTGCCAAGTCAGAATTGCGGCGACCACAATTCAAGAAATCGTTAGCTCCGACCGCCACATTTTCGCTAAAAGACGTCGAAATTCCTTTCGCGCCGCATGACGTTATTCTATTTCCAGAAATATTAGCCCCCGTCAAATAAACTGCATCTATAGCGGTCACCTTAATATCTGAGAATGCATTATCCAAATATGAATGATCACTCAAACTTCCGGACCTGCTATTCGAAGTGACGATCCCGTAATCGCAGTGAGCAACCTCGTTACCTACGATCTTTACATGATCGCGCTTCACTATCTTGAAGGCCGCAGATCTGCAGCCACTAACAACATTGCGCCGTACAATTATCTCTGCGTCCTTAACCCCCAGCGAATTCGAGTCATTTATATAAATTCCGGTCTGCGCGCTATCAGAAATTATATTCCCCTCGATGATAATTCCCCCTACACTACCCACACCAATTGCCCCCGGCGCAAGCAGCAGACTATTGGTCGCTCCGTTGCAGTCGGATATTCTATTATTCCTGACCAACGTTTCCTCGGCACCTTGTATATAGATACCCGCGCCGAAACTGCGTACAAGGGGATTTCCGGGATCCGCCGGCCGGGCACCGCTGATATTACGAACGACGTTCCCGGTTACCAGCGTCCCCAACACGCCCTGTTTATCCCCTGGAACATAAGGACCATTTCGATAAAGCATAATCCCATAGCTGTTGTAATCATCAATTAGATTTCCGTCCACAACATTACCTTGGGATTTTGCATCGACATAGTGGGAATTAATTTGAATTCCGTACCCTCCTTTTGCCAAACACTTATTTTCTCGAATTACGTTCCTGGTTGCCACGCCCCAAATATTAATATCACTTGCACTTGGCAACCCGAATTTCGGATTACTAGCCGCGACATAAAAAGTATTAGAGAGGATTTGATTTTCAGAACACCCATCAACAAGTTTGACCCCCGCATCTCCGTGCCTCGAGATGGTGCAATAGGCAATTGTGCTCTTAGCTACACGCGAGAATAAAATGCCAACACACGATGCACTGTTTGCACAAACAATCTTCAGTCCAGTCACCGAAACACCCCTTAGCGACACTGCAGAGATTGCGATCTCGCCATTTGTTCTGAGCGTCCCACCACCAGACATTCGCTGGGAGTCTGCGGAGAATCTCAGAGGGCTGCTTGAGTAGAAGGTGAGCCCCTCTTTTAGAAACAAGTCAAGTCCGGCATCGAGGCAAGCTTGTAGCGCAAGCGCATCGTCCGCGACATTATTTCCTCTGGCACCGAACCAGCGCGCATCAGCAGCCCCCTTATATTGGCGCTTCCAGCGACTACCATTGTTGCCTACGATAATCGTGGCCCCATTATCCCGCGTATTAACATCGTTGCGATCACGAACAAAACTACCCTCAATACCGGGCGAGCTAATTTCTATAACCGATGCGCTGCCGGAATAGGCACGAAGGTCACCATAATCGGCAAAGACTCGCCTCTGGCCAACCGATCCCGTATCCATTCGATTCCCACTGGTGCGTGTTGTACAACCGCAACAAGCCAATCCCCAGCAGCATAGGACACCCACTACAGCCCTTCGTCGTTCATTCATAGCTGAAAGGAGGTCGCGTCACTTCGCAATTTATTTCGAGTAAATCTACTTTGTATCTCTACTTGCCCAAGGCTATCTAGCCAGCATCATCGGATCGGCATAATTACCACCTCTCGCTTCAGCTGCCAGGAGATTGCTGTGTACCAATTCCTCGGCTTCCGTCGCAAATCGCGGCTTAATAAATTTTGCCGGAATCCCACCGACAACACAATATGACGGCACATCTCGCGTAACCACAGAGCCTGCTGCAACGATAGCCCCGTCGCCAATGGATACACCCCGGATAATAGTTGCGCCTGCCCCTAACCACACATCCTTTCCGATATTCGTCTCTGCGAAAGGTGGCCTACCGGAAAAAATGATTGGCACTCCTGGTGTATCATAAATGTGATCATTTCCAACTATCTTAACGCCTGGCCCTATGATAGTGTAATCTCCCAATTTTACACCGGAGCCAATAAAACAACCGGGACCTACGTAGCAATATATACCAGTCTTTAAATCTCGGGAGATATCAGAATTCCCACCAAGCAGAAACGTTCGATGAGAATAAAACAGCCGTTTCCTGTAGCGCCAATAATACGAACGCGCCCTCCTAAGCAACACCCTCATAAATTTGACCATTTAATCTCACCAACGTCGTTACCTTCTGAAGCTGGAGCTCCTATTATCGCTCGCTCCATAATTTTCACCTGAGCTTTCGGATTATATATTTCATCTACCACCCTAAAACAATCCTGCCGAGTAATATCCCTATCCTTAAATACACCCCTCAGCTTCCGCAAACACTCGCAAAGAGCCTCCGCTGATTGCTCGAAATACAGCAATCCTGTTACCTCATCGACAATAGCTTCGAATTCCGGCATCTGCAATTCCGGCAAGCCGTGAGTAATTACTGGCGTTCCATACATCAAACTATGTATGGCAGTAAGCCCGACTTTACCCGGCGACGCCACAACATCAGCCCTGAATATCTTCTCGGCGACGATGCTCTCATCGTATATTGCACCTTCAAAGCTCGCTTGCACGCCTAGTCGAGACGCTTGCGCCATTAATTCCGCTTGTACCGGGCCGTCCCCGATAAACTCGAGACGCACCTTTCCGTAGCCGCGCTCACCATAGATGGCAGCGGCCTCAACGAGCAAATCATACCGACACAGCTTCGTAAGGCGGGAAACACACAACACTCGCAAACCTTCCTCAGTTGGCGACGGCAGGAGCGATTCAATCAACTTATTTCTTATTACAATTTGGTTATCGTAATCGAGGGAATTAAATCCAACATGTATACGAGAAGGGTCGAACCCCAATGATATTGCGTTTCTCTTAGCCCCATACCCGTAAACATAGCTGGCATTTGCAAGGCGGAAAAAAGCCGCGCGAACTAGGTTTTTTAGGCCCCAACCATTCTTTAGGAATCCGTGCCCCCAAAAAATCACCCTATTTCCCTTAATTCTTGCCAGAAATGCCGCGATCCAGGTACTTATAAAATTCGGATTAGCAAGAAACACCACCGCATCACATTTTTCGCTCCACAGAAGTCGGCAGAGACCTACCTGATACGTCAATCTTCCAAATTCCAGCGTGCGAAGCTCAATAGCACTTCCCAGATCCCCAACATCAAGTCGTGGAATTCCCTCCAGCACATCCCTAGAACTACTAACGAATTTCACATTTGGATATCGTCTCGAAAACTCCTCAAATACACCCTTTCGATAATGAGGAAAATAGTTATATACAACGATAATATTCATCTTACAATCCTCACATTCCCGGATATCTCGACTTAACCCTACCGTTCACAGCGAACCTAAAACCAAAATTGAAGGCTACAAGAACTGCAAGGGAAATTACGGAGAATGAAAAATCGAATCTCCAGCAAGCAAATGCAAAAAAGAATGACAAATATCTATAAAAAGGGGATCGAAGAGAAGACCACACTCGACCAATTCCGAACAAACACAGCGGAACAATAAATATGGCGAACCAACCGAAATTTCCAAAGGCCTCGCCAAGCAATGTGGCATTTAGTGCAAGTATGTTGCTACCCGTGATCGTAAGCCCGAGAAAACTCCCGAAACCCAACGGCTTATCCGACCAAATTGCCTTTGGAATAATAAATGTTGCCGTCTTAAGAAATACAGTTTCACCGTAAAAATAATCGTATTCACTAGGGAAACGATCCACAACGAATTTCATCACATTCAAATTCGAACTCTCAACCAACTGCCCTAATTTTTCCTGCAGATTGTTGCTCTCATCATTTCTGTAATCGTAGCCATCAGAAACGCTGCTTGCCATGCTGCTTAGATTCGCTCCATCGCTCCACAGCAGCCCGCGAATAATCGGAAAGGCATAGTTGAAATTCACTAGCAGTGGAGAAATAATTAAAAGCACTACCAGCTTTTTCTTCAACCCCTTGGTCACCGCATACAAAGCAGCCATTAGACAAAATAATATTATTATTCGGTTACTAGAGACAACAAGCTCGATAGCAAGGAAAATCAGCATTACCAAGATCAGATTTCGATAACTCARCTTTCCAACGTGGCAAGCATAGAGCAGCGCACCTGGCATTCCAACTCGAAATACGTTGTAGAAATTTGCAACAATAGATGCGGATGCACTTGATGAAAAAGCTTCTGATTGGCTTTCCATCCAGTGCCCACCCTTATATTTCCCTGAGAAGTAAAATGCAGCTACAGCCAAAATTACCCAAACCAAGGAAAATATGATAATCCTTTTATCCACCCCAGATTTGCCCACCAGACTAGCAACTTCAAATCTTGAATTTCTTAAACTATTCCTGGAGCGCTTATCTAACAGCGACATCCCATTAAACACAATAGATGCTAGAGCAATGTACACCAAGACCGGCTCACTCCCGCTCAGATCAAAGTCTGGAATTGGCAAATCGGATGTTTGCCCACCAAATACTACGGATAAGGCTAATGGCCCGCAGATGAAATACGTGAACCCCAACTGAAGTCCCGCCGTAAAATTGATAACTCTCCGCGAGAACGTTTTCCATGAAGCTGCAACAGACATTGCTATGATTAGAACAGCAACGAGGAGATTTATTATATACATATCATGAAATCCCTCATCTCAATAACCGTTGCCACACCATGTCAGGCAAATCGGCGACACTATCAATTTCGCCGCACAATTCATTGCCATGTAAGTCGGCACCTTTAAATTGACCGGGATACCAAAGGGTCGGCATCTGCCCCAAGTAAGAGCCCCACATGCTGAACGTTGATCCTGACGCCACCAGCACGGTGCTGCGGGATAGCCCCCATATATCGGCGATTGCACTTCCAAAATTCATTCGCGTCACGCCGCCCAACTTATAGATATCCCGTAGCTCCTCGTCTTGTCCATCTGAGAAAAGATATACTGGAATATCCTCTTTTAATTCCTCTCTTATTTTCTCAACAATAGCTATATACCAACTCAACGAGATTCGCGAATTTGTTCGCCCTTTTCTTATTTGCTCGTCGGAAACCTTCTGAAAATCACCAAGTCGGACATGCAATGTTATCGAGCGGCCAAAATTGTGGCTCGCCCCGGCGACATGCTTCGGCCTCGTGATGCTCCATAGCTTGTCCCTGATAAGAGCGTGGCGGCCGCGTAGAGGAGAGAAAAGCTTCCCCATTCCGGCAAACTCGACTATGTCACCAGTACGAGCAAGATGAGCCTTTTCCTCCGGGATCCTCCGTCCGGTTGAGAGCTTATAGATTCGATTCATGCCTTTGATCATGTTGTGATCTGGGCTGAACAAATTCGAGTACGTTCTGGAATCGAATTCGCGCCGAAGTAGCGTACCAATCTTTATTTGCGGCCAAGTCGGAGCGAGCAACTTGGCTCCGCTGTCCTCAGCATACATGCAAGCCCTCGCCCAAGGGAACAAGAGATTCCCGAGGCCCGGCCCAATCATTCTGAAAAAAAAGAAATCCCGATCGCTCATACGAGGATAGCAATAGACCATATCACTTCACCTTGGATATTTGATTAAAATATCTGTAAATTATTATTGTCGATAGCACTATTCCAAATAGAACTGAAATAGCGGCGCCAATCAGTCCATAATTTGGAATTAATACGATATACAGAGGTAATGTCAAAAACATTCCGATTAGTTGCGCTTTAAATACGCTCCCAGCCTTCCCCGCCATATTCAAAGCACTTGACAGTGAAATTAAAGCGCAATTTGCAATATGTGCAAGGCTCAAGATAAGCAGAGCGGGCACCGCCACGACGAATCCCGGAGATATCTTTGCCAAGGCAAAATCGGAGATGACTACCAGTACTAGTGCGGCAATAGCCCCTGTGACGACACTATGTTTTGTAGTTCGACGTGCTAATTCTGAGAACTTCTTTATATCGCCATCATTGAACGCTACGGCTAGCGTCGCCTGCGACTGAGCCACAAGGATCATCGCCATGAATATGACTAATCTCACGAAATTACAGGCCATGGCGTACGCACTGACRCTACCCTCCCCTTTAAAAAAACCTAGGAGCAGGGTGTCCAATTGAAAGAATCCGTATGATATTAATCCCATCGCCACAAACACCAGGCCATCGCGATGCTTGGTTACGACGGAGATCTCGCTTTCCTTAGACTCTACGGCTCCAGCTTTCGTTTTCGACAAGAAACAGAAAAACAACGCCACCGATATCAGAGAGTTTGTGACAAGAAAAGCCACTTGCGTAGCGACACCACTGCTGGACCACACTGAAATCGATAATCCCGCCGCAATAATTGCTATTAGGATTGGTTTGCCAAGAGACTCGATACCCTCAGCCAAATTTACTAGACGTAATCCCTTGACAAGGCCATTGGCCAGCGCCGAGATGCACATTGCGATGACGGTGAGAGCAATCAGTATCGCATTGATATATTGGCCTCCGGCATAGAGGGGCCTCATAACAGCTGCAATCCCAAAAACAATCCCCGTCACTATCGATACAAAGAATACTCGGCGAAATGCACTGTTTCCAATTGCACGCGCAACATCTAACTGTCGCCTCTCAAAATATATGGCGACGAGCCTAAGTGATATTATATCCTGCCCGTATTTTCCGAAAATCAGCGCCAGAGAACAATATGTAACAAATAGGGCATACCTACCGTACCCATCGGCCCCGACAATTTTGACGAGCGCGATTTGGACAAGGAACGCTGAGGCTGCAGCTGCAAGTTTAATCAGGACGTTTATCAGGACTGCAGACTTGACACGGAAGATTCCCAATGGGATCCTGGCGGCGCCACGAATGCAAGCATCCTTAAGCATCTTCAGTCTCTTTGAATTCCTCGTACGTTTTGCGGAGCCCTTCCTTAAGGCTAACCGTGGGCTCCCACCCCAATGACTTTATCTTTTCAATAGCAAGAAGTTTTCTTGGCGTCCCATCAGGCTTTGACGCGTCAAACTCTATCCTACCTTCGAAGCCAACAATATTTGCTATTTCTTCTGCCAGGCTCTTTATGGATATATCCGAACCAGTTCCAATATTAATATGCGATTGGTCTTTCTGGACCATTTCTGCGTACTGCTCTGTAGGCATATCCATTACATGCAGGCAAGCACTAGCCATATCGTCGACGTATAAGAACTCTCGCCGCGGCGCTCCGGTTCCCCAAATGGCGACAGTGGGTAGGCTTAATTTTTTTGCCTCGTGGAAACGCCGAACTAGCGCCRGTATGACATGACTATTAACCGGGTGATAATTATCGCCTGGGCCATATAGATTGGTCGGCATGACGCTGCGATAATCCCGACCATACTGCCGATTATAGCTTTCGCATAGTTTAATTCCGGCAATCTTAGCAACTGCATAGGGCTCATTCGTCGGCTCCAGCTTCCCCTCCATCAATACGTCCTCTGTTATCGGCTGCGGAGCGAACTTCGGATATATGCAGCTGCTGCCAAGAAAGAGTAGCTTATCAATACCAACGCGCGAAGCCTCATTGATTACGTTCGCTTCCATCATCAGGTTCTGATAGATGAAATCTGCGGGGTAGGTATTGTTCGCGTGAATCCCGCCAACCTTTGCGGCAGCAAGATAGACCTGCTCGATCCGTTCTTCCGAGAAGAAGTTGCGGACTCCTAGCTGGTCTGTAAGATCGAGTTCTGCGTGAGTTCGAGTGACAATATTTTCAATCCCTTTTTCTCGCAGACGGCGGATGATGGCGCTTCCCACCATCCCGCGGTGCCCAGCAACATAAATTCGCGGTTTCTCGTTCATCGCCATTTACTCCACACTCACGGATATGTTGTAGCCGTGCTGTTTCAACAACGCGTGGCGTTGCGCTTGGTCCAAATCATTTGCCACCATCTCCGCAATCATCTGATCCAGCGTGATTTCGGGTACCCAGCCCAGCTTATCCTTCGCTTTAGCGGGGTCACCAAGCAACGTCTCCACCTCAGCCGGACGGAAGTAACGGGGGTCAACTTTCATGATGACATCGCCCAACGCCAAAGCAGGAGCCTTTTCGCCCTGAATGCCGTCGACCAAGGCAACTTCGTCAACACCGGATCCTTCGAACCGAAGCGTGATACCAAGCTCGCTCGCGCTTCGTTTTATGAATTCGCGCACGCTGACCTGTTTTCCTGTTGCTATCACGAAGTCATCGGGCTGCTCTTGTTGGAGCATCAGCCACTGCATGCGCACGTAGTCATGGGCATGTCCCCAGTCGCGCAGCGAATCGATATTCCCCATGTACAGGCAGTTCTCCAGGCCTTGAGCGATATTTGCAAGGCCGCGAGTTACTTTGCGAGTGACAAACGTCTCCCCTCGACGCGGGCTCTCGTGGTTGAACAGTATCCCGTTGCACGCGTACATGCCATAGGATTCCCGGTAGTTCACGGTGATCCAATACGCGTAGAGCTTTGCGGCGGCATAGGGGCTACGTGGGTAGAATGGCGTGGTCTCCTTCTGGGGGATTTCCTGCACCAATCCGTACAGTTCCGACGTGGATGCTTGGTAGAACCGCGTCTTTTTCTCCAATCCCAAAATGCGGATGGCTTCCAAGAGTCGGAGAGTGCCAAGAGCATCGACATCCGCCGTATATTCCGGCGATTCAAAACTTACTGCCACGTGGCTTTGCGCGCCCAGGTTGTAGATCTCGTCCGGTTGTGTCTGTTGGACGATTCGGATTAGGTTGGTGCTGTCGCTAAGATCACCGTAGTGAAGTACAAAATTGCGATGACTAACATGCGGATCCTGATAGACGTGATCCACGCGCGAGGTGTTGAAGGAGCTCGCGCGGCGCTTGATACCGTGCACAATGTACCCCTTGGCCAGAAGGAACTCCGCAAGATAGGAGCCATCTTGACCAGTGATGCCGGTGATTAGAGCTGTCTTTTGTTCTTTCTTCATTTCCATATCCTGTATCTGATTCTTGGCCCGTTCAAGCCACTTTCGTCTTAGCTGCGTCGGGAGGGGTGGCGCGCCCGTAGGCATCGTCAAAACGAACGATATCGTCCTCGCCGAGATAGCTTCCGCTCTGCACCTCAATGAGCTCCAGCGGCACGCTTCCGGGATTCTCTAGCCGATGAACGGTCCCCAAAGGGATGTAGCTGGACTGGTTCTCTGAAAGAAGGAATGTCTCGTTGCCACACGTCACACGAGCCGTCCCCCTGACCACGATCCAATGCTCGGCACGGTGATAGTGCATCTGCATGGAGAGCTTCGCGCCAGGTTTTACGGTGATGCGCTTTACTTGGTAGCGCTCACCGTCATCCACCGCATCGTAGCTACCCCATGGCCGATAGACTTTGCGGTGATCAGTCGCCTCGTTACGTCCTTGCTTGCGAACCATATCCACTACGGCCTTGACGTCTTGGCATTGGTCCTTGTGGACAACGAGCACCGCGTCGGGGGTCTCGATCACCATGACGTTGTCAATGCCAGCGACAGCCACGAGTCGATGAGATGCGTGCACCAGACAGTCCTTTGCGTTATGCGTCAGGACATCACCGGTGGTGACGTTGCCGTCTGCCTGCTTGGCACCCAGTTGCCAGACCGCATCCCATGCGCCAACATCGCTCCATTCCGCAGCGAACGGCACCATGCGCGCCTGCTTGGTGTGCTCCATGACTGCATAGTCAATGGAGTTGCTTGGGCATTGCTTGAACGCAACCTCGGACAGGCGAAAGAAGTCCAGGTCATTTTTGCCCTCTGCGACAGCGTCGCGAACTGCACGCAGAATCTCTGGCGAGAAGGAGCCGAGTTCCGTAAGGAACGCAGAGGCACGGAACAGAAAGATTCCGCTGTTCCAGAAATGGCTGCCTTCGGACAAAAACTGGGTCGCGCGTGCTAACGTGGGCTTTTCCTCAAACCGCGCTACTTCGTAACTCTGATCCGCGCCTAGCTCGCCTGCCTTGATATACCCGTACCCTGTCGCCGGGGCTGTCGGGACAATGCCGAAGGTAACGATAGCTCCTGCCTGCGCGGCGGCAACCCCCTCGGCCACGATGCGACCAAAGGCTGCAGCATCGCGGATCAGATGATCCGAAGGCAATAGCAGCAAGAGGGGGTCCTGCCCCGAGGCCAATGCATGCAAAGCGGCTGCCGCTGCCGCAGGTGCAGTGTTGCGGGGGTGTGGTTCCAGGATGAACGTTGCTTCCTCGGTCCCAATCTCGCGCGCCTGCTCGGCAACCATGAAGCGATGCGCATGGTTGGTAATCAGCACGGGTGCAGCAATGCCTTGTACTTCGCGTATCCGCAGCAAGGTGTCTTGCAACAGCGAGCGATTTCCCAGGAGCTTGAGGAACTGCTTCGGGTAGCCTTCGCGAGACAATGGCCAAAGACGCGTCCCGGACCCTCCGCACAGAACTACCGGAACAATGACGGCTGGTGCTTCCATCGGAATTCTCCTTCTGCCAATTCGAAATTCAAGCAATGCCCGCCCACGTCCGCTTGACGTGAGTCGTCTCGCCGCCAAATGGCGGCATGAATATCCCTGCAATGGAGAAGCCGGTTGGGTGCCAGTTCGTCGCTTGGAACAACGAACCTCAGAAGTCCGGTAGCTGGCAGCGATCCGACGATTAGACGCAGTTGCGGTCGGACCTGACACAGCCTGGCAGTGGAGTTCTTCGGCCTCTTTGGCTGATTGTTTATTTTTTGACCGGTCAAACGCCGGCCTTGCTGTCGGAGATCTAGCATCCGACACTGACCCTTCGTTAAGCAGTAGTTGGAGCTTGCTTACTTGGTTCCTGACACTTGCTTCGTAATATCGTCTGGTGCGTAGCCGTAGTAAGCATAGCGATAGCGTCCATACTTAGATCCATATCCATAACGGTAAGCATTCGGATCTAGACCATTGAAGACCACGCCATTGACATCCGCATTGGCCTGGCGCAATTGCTTTGCCGATTCCGTCACCTCGCCAATTGTGGTCTTTTCAAATCGAGTAACCAGGAATACCGTACCGCATCGTGCAGCCAAGATCGCGGTGTCGGAAACCGCGAGAACCGGGGGCGTATCAATCAGCACCAGATCGTACTGTTCGCTCACTTCTTGCAACAGCTTTACCATCCGTTCATTGAGCAGTAACTCGGCCGGATTGGGCGGAATACCGCCCGTGCTCAAGAAATCGAGGTTCTCAAATACACTGCGATGCACCGCCTGATCGAATCCCACCTTACCGATCAGCACGTCAGATAATCCATTCGTGCGATCCTTGCCGAAGTATTGATTTAGATGACCCTTTCGCATATCGGCGTCCACCAACAGGACGCGCTTTCCGCCCGTCGCCATCACCACGGAAAGGTTGGCGGAGATAAATGACTTACCCACGCCTGGCGTCGGACCAGTCAACAGGACGCGATTGTTATCGGCATCAAGCATTGCAAACTGCAGCGCGGTACGAAGGCTCCGCAGACTCTCGATGGAGGGCTCGTTGGGGTTGCGATCAGCAAGGAGGAATTTTCCGCGCTTGCGCTGCCTGATCTCTTCGGTCAAGGCGGACTGCGCCATGGACAACGGCACCGTGGCATAGACACTTAGGCCGGTATGTTGTTCGATATCCTGGGAATCGGTGATGCCTCCATAGAGCGCGTTGCGCACAAACGCTGCGATGACACCGACCAACAACCCTAGAAGCGCTGCTAGCGCGATGGTCAAGCTCTTCTTGGGCTTAATCGGCTCCTCGGGAATCGGGGCGTTGTCCAGCAGGCGGACATTGCCTACCTTTCCAGCTTTCACCAGCTTAAGCTGCTGCATGTTGTTGAGCAGCCCCACATAAAGGTCATTGTTGACCTGCACATCACGCATTAGACGAAGGGTATCCTGTTCCACTGCAGGGAAGGTCTTCATGCGCGCGGCCATAGCGGCAACTTTTGTGTTTAGTGTCGCAATTTGCTGGTCAAGTGCCTGAATACTCGGGTGTGTCACAGTAAATCGGGTCAGCAATTCGGTACGCTTCTGCTTCAGCTCCAGCAGGCTTGTTTCTGAAGTTACGCTCTCCTGCAGAAATGCCTTACCTTCCTCGGTCAAGTTAAAGGTATTGCGCTTGTTGCGCATCTCGTTGTACTTGACTTCCGCACGCTCCAGCTCCGTCTTCAACTGCGGCAATAGATCACCCAGGAAGACGAGAGACTTTTCCGCTTCGGCGGCTTTGCGTTTGATGTTCTGAGCGACGTACTCCTCGCCGATATCGTTCAGGATTCTGGCGGTGAGCGCTGGGTTGGTGCCATCAAGGGAGGCGCCAATGATGCCGCTTTGCTTGCCCTTCTCGGCGATCTTGAGTTGATCCTGCAGCCTCTCGAGCGTCTGTAGCCGTGAAGCACGAACCAGATTGAAAGCAATACCAGGCTTGGCCTTCAGATCAGTGACCAGCAAGGATATGTGACCTACATTTTGGTGCTCCCGCAGGAGCTCGCCCACGCGCCCTTCTAGTGGCTTATCGAGGCTGCTTTGTTCAAGACGGTATCGGCCGTTGCCCAAAGCCACCAGATTGAACCTTTCACCTTCCAGGGATTCTGGGACGTCGAAGAGATCAACGTTGATTGATTCCTTCGCCCAAGCATAGCCACCAATGCCCAGCAAACCTGGCTCAGAAAGCCCCTTCGCGCGGCTTGCGATCCATGCACCAACAAAGGGAAAGTAGTTTGGGCGGGCAGAGATGTAGAGTTGCAAGTTATCCACGGCTTTGCCTACCACCATGCGCGACCTGATGATCTCTATCTCGGCAGTCGCCTCTGCCTTGACATCAAACAGACTAGACACGTCACCCAACAGGCTCTTGGCGCTAGCGGGGTTATCTTCGACTTGCACCAAGATGTCAGCCTGATAAACAGGACGAGCCAGGAACGCATAGGCAACACCAAGCGCGAGTACCACGCCGGCGATAGACGCAATCAGCCATCGGCTGGCCAAAAGCACGTCCAGGTAGTGAACGAGATCGATCTCGTCTTCCGGAGGTCCGGGGACGGCGACTACAGGTGGGTTCTGGTTCATTGGCTCTACTGCGAATCTGTTAACGGAGTGCCTGGATGCGCGGCACCCAGGCTTCTACCCCGCGCTGAATCAGCTCCAGCGCGTTCTCAAAGGCGGGGAGTCCTTCGCGATAAGGATCCGGCACGTCGAACTTGGCGAGTTCGCCTAGCCGGAATACCCGGCCCGTTGTTGCGGGATGCAAGCGCTGGATCTCTTGCCGCTGCGAGTTGTCCATCACGAGGATCAGGTCTGCCTGCGTGGCGATGGCTCGGCTGAGTTGCCGAGCGTGATGGCCACTGATGTCCTGACCAAGCCCGCTCATCAACGCAACCGCGTGCGGATCGGCTGGCTGGCCTACTAGTGCACCCAAGCCCGCTGAGACGACGTTCACCTCAGGCAATGCTCGCTTTAGCAAGCCTTCCGCCATTGGGCTCCGGCAAATATTGCCAATGCACACCACGAGTACGGTCTTGATCATTTGATCGTATTCGCGGTGGAGTTGAAGAAGTTCCCACTCGGGAGCAACTGGTTGATCACGCGGCTCCAGCGCACGACGCCTGCCGCATCGACATACACAACATCCTTCGGCTTGAGCTCGAACGATTCCGCGAGAGCGAGGGAAACCGGCGACTTTCCGTCGAGATGGAAGATCTCGGCTTCGCCATCCTCGCTCTTGCGGATGACATAGAGCTCCTTAGCGTCGGCTGAAACAGGATTCACACCACCAGCTTCACCGATTGCCTCATTCAACGTCAGGCGACCGTTGCGCGGAAGAACAACGGAGGGACGCACGACCTCACCTGTAACGAACACCTTGCTGTCTTCACGCTGTTCGACTCGCACGATGTCACCATTTCGCAGCATGACGCGTGCGGGGTCGATGCCCTTGCGCAAGAGGGCGGGTAGATCTACTACGTAGTTCTTGCCATCGCGCGCGATGCGGATACGGCTGTTGTCGCCCGTTAGTACGTTGATCCCTCCGGCGCGATTCAGCGCTTCGACGAGCGTCATTGGTACGTCGTCAATATTCTGCGGACCAGGCACCTTCACTTCGCCGTCCAGGTAGACGCGTTTGCTGCGAAACGCGAGCACGCGCACTGTGACCTGCGGCATGTTGACGACATTCTTGAGCTGCTTGCTCAAGTCCCCGCGAATCTCGTCGGGCGTCTTGCCAAGTACGGTGACAACGCCAGCGTAGGGAAACTGGATGGTGCCGGCTGGGCTTACTACATAGCCAGGCACATTGGCAGCACCGCCAAGTGCTGGGATATCGTAGGCCGTGCCAATGGTGTAGGTCTGCGTGGGGAACACCAACTCGGGGTGATCCCATACGACGATAGAGAGAATATCGCCTATGCCAACCGTATAGGCTTGTGCCGTGCCAAACAGGGCTTGGACATCGTCGTTCGCCGGCTTGCTGCTAGCCTTCATAGCCCGCACCAACGCCGGCGTAATCTTCGTAACCTTGGGCACGGACTCAGGATCTTCCGGATCGAGCGGGCGCTGCGGATCAAAGCGCATGCCCGGCGCTAGCGCGCAGGATGCCAGCACCGGAATCGTCCCCAGCAACAGCAACGCTCTACGGAAAGACAGAAGGCTTGAAAGCTTGAACACGTCTTGATAGTTCCCTTGATACCCGAAAGGTCCGCGCTCCTGGCCGTCTCCTGGCTTGGGATTGCTGCGACGAATCCGCTTGTTCAACATGGCACACGTCGGGGCCTTTCCGCTGCGATGACCTGCAGGGCGGAGATGAACGTTGCGGCGGTGGCTTCTTGATGCCTGCACGCTTTGCTCTTGCAGTGCATCACTGCGCGAAGACCGGCGAAGTGTATGGCTCTTGGGGGTACATCTTCAAGGCGAAGCGGCAGTTTTTGCCGTGTTTTCTATCCCTACTGAAGAGTGGACCCGACAAAAGTGGGGATGCCCCTAAAAGGGGTAATGCAGAAGAATTTGGTTTGTGTTCATGATGGAAATTCCTGCCTGTTTTAGGACGTTTTCCCCCGATTGGGCTACGCGGTTTCTTGTGGATTTGCCGGGGTTTTTTGCGGTTTTTCGTTATCGCGTACGGGAGCGGCTTGCGGATGGAACGCGCTCTTTCATCGCCGGATTGCGTCGGCCACGCGTTGGCCATACATGGACCCTGCGGGGCTTTCATTTCCCCACCAAGGGAGGGATCAAATAACTTCGGAGGGACTTCCCCGACAATGCAAATTCGTGCTTGCGTGGAGATGGATATAAGGCTTAGTAGCGAGATCTAAAACATCATGTTGTGATGCATTATTGCTGCGCTCTATTGAGCCTTACCGATGGCCATGGCCGGAGAAAAGTGCCTCAGACTTTTGTGTGGGTATTGCATGCGGCTGCGAGTTGCCGGAAGCAATGTGCTGGTTTGCTCCCCTCTCCCATGAAATGGGTGAGGGGCCGGGGGCGAGGGCGGGTGCTCGCTCAAGGTGATGCGCCTCGCTCTTGCGCAGGCCCGCCCTCTCCCCCAACTCCTCTCCCGCCGTGCGGGAGAGGGGAGCTACCGCAGTGATGCGTTTAGCCCTGCGATGCATCGACCCACACAAAAATCAGATGAACCTAAAAAAAAGGGTGTAGGCGCGGGGAGTGCCTACACCCTATCGGGAATTAGCAAGGGGTCACGCTTGCTGGTGCTGATTATTGGTGCACATGTCTATTACAGTTACCCCGCTAAGGTAGGTGCCACGCTTAGGTGGGGATAGGAATGTGCTGCCGCCGTCGATATGGCATTGGCGGCCGGGAGGGGCATGCCTTTGTCCAGACATTCTTACCCTGCGCCGGGGTGGGTCCTACCAAGGCAGGGTACCGACACTGCGTTTGCCTAACCAGAATGATGCGCTGTTGTACTGGTTGTCACCTTGAAGGGCAGAAGCAGATGCTGGACTCAATCGAAAAAAACCTGGCGGCCGATGCGGCGGTGTTTGCGTCGGGCGAGGCGTGGATCGAGGCGCATCTGACGCCGTCGGGCTGGGTATATGGCAGCTACAAGGAGGAGAATGCGCACCCCGTCTTGATTCCGGCGCCCGGCGAGTCCGTGCTGACGGTGCGGCGGCACTATATAGTGAGCGGCGCGGCCGCGCCCCGGCGGCTTAGCGAGATCCGCACGACACGCGCGGATTCGGCCCGGGAGATCATTCGCTTGCTGGAGGCCTACGGCGAGCCGCATTTCAATATCAAGACGCGTCAGGTGCCGAGAGTCCCCGGCGTAACGTTCTGACTGGCTTTGTCTTGTTGTCTTATTGTCTTGTTGCTTTGCCCCCCCTGCCTGATCACGGCGCCTGGCGGCGCCGGGCATCTCTGGCCTTCGGCCCGGCCATAACCCCAACCTTGAGCGCCATCGCCTAGCCCGAATGGATGACGGGCTAGGGCAAACGGTGAATTGACGGCCTATGCGCGGGCGCTACCATCGAATTAATCTGGCTCGATCTCCTTGGCTACGGCCTGTCCAGCCGGACACAGCACGGAAAGCGCCTCTGGCTGCATGCGTATACACTGCTGCCGGTTCTTCGCGGGTGACAGGGTCCTGCGAGTGCCGTGCCAGGAGCGCGATTTTGCGGCGTGGCCTTGCCTTCGCGGCCGTAACAACGAGACAAGACAGTAAGATCATGAAAGTTTCGACCACCAATGTCCTCAACGTCCTGGAGCAGGGCGAAATCGCTGCCGTCCGGGATTTGGCACGGAACATCTCGCATCCTCGCGCATTTATTGTGCTTCGTACTGCCTTTATCGCGATGGCTGCGGTGGCCGTGCTGTGCTTCGCAGCGAGCAGCTTCCATCTCGATGGTTTTGAGAACGTGGGAATTGGCGCGGCGGTGGTGGCCGCGCTGCTGTTCCTTGGGGAGCGCCGCTGGTTCGGTAACCGGGATGAGGTGGTGGTGCCGGCCGAGCATGTTGCGGTGCTGCGCAGGGAGCTTCGCCAGGAGATGTTTGGCAAGCTGGAGGAAGTGGCGTGGCGCCTGACCCATGATGGCCCCGGGGATGGGGTGATCCGGGTGCGCACCTTGTGGCAGTTCCTGTCGGAATCCGTGGCCAGCGATACGCTCAAGCGCCGGGATGCTCGCCGGCCTGCCAAGGAATCGCAAGCGGGCTGAGCTACAGCGCGCAGACGGGGGCGGCCAGGCCGCCCCTCATCAATCGGCTGGCGACCGACCAGGCGCTATGCGTCGCCGCGCCCGCCCTCCCCATGCTCCGCCGCGAGTTCGCTCAGCACCAGTATTTCTTGCGCCAGTCCGGTCGCCAGTGAGAGCAGAGGGCCCTGGATGTCTGCGACCAGATCTCCGAATGTTCCGGCGGCGGCGCTGTCGCGGGTCATGAAGAGTAGCGCGTAGAGTTGTGCCGCTTTTTCGCCAGCGAGGCTCAGCGGGCTTTCGCATGGGGTATGGGCGGTCACGAACATGTCCGCGCCGGAATGTTCGGCAGTGACGCCGTAGCGGCTGTGCCTAAACATGGGCAGCCTCCGTCGCGGTGGCGTTCCGGAGTGCGTGGGTAAGTGGATTAAGGCGGGTCAAGCGTTGCCCGGAATGGGCGAGCGAAGACTGGGGCATGGGAGTGCCTCCTACGTTAGCGAATCGAAGTCCGCTCCCCGCTGCTATTCGGGGTGGGCGGGCGCAAGGCCGGGTAGCAGACCGGAACGTAAGTACCGGCGAGCCCGAAGGCTCCCCAGCCCAGGCCCACCCATAAGGGCGCACGAGGGCACCGGACGTGAAAATCCCGCCTTGCGGCGGCCGTCCGCTTACGTTTTCGGGCTGCTATTCCCGATCGCTGTTGTTGCAGCGACTAGAAGAGTATACCCCGACCCGAACCCGGAGAGAAACGTCACGCTGAGCCACCACATCCCTGAGTGGCAGCACTTGACTTCCCGCCTCCCGTTCTGTAATTTCTGTTTACACAGAAATTACAGAACAAACAGGTGACGCGATGAAGATCTTGGTGACCGGAGCGAGTGGGCTGGTGGGATCGGCGCTGGTGGCCCGCTTGCTGGCCGAGAGGCATCACGTGGTGGCGCTGGCGCGCCGGCTCGATCATCTGCCCCGTCATCCACGGCTTCACCGCGTTGCGGGGGACTTGTCCACCTGGACCACGCCGGCGCATTGGCTGGCGGCATTGCGCGGCGCCGATGCCGTCGTCAACACGGTGGGCATCTTTCGGGAAACCGGGCTGCAGCATTTCCGGGCATTGCACGTGGATATGCCGCTTGCCCTGATGCTGGCCTGCGAGCGGGCTGGCGTGCGGCGCATGGTCCAGCTATCCGCGCTGGGCGCGGCGGCGGATGGCGCTACCGCTTACTGGCGCAGCAAGGGCATGGCGGACGATGCCTTGCGCGCTAGCGCGCTGGACTGGGTGATTGTGCAGCCGTCGCTGGTGTATGCGCCGTCCGGCCGCAGTGCAACATTGTTCCGGCGCTGGGCGGCGTTGCCCGTGCTGCCGGTGCCGGCGGATGCCGGGCATGTGCAGCCGATCCATATCGACGACCTGGTGGCACTGCTGCTGCGGGTGGTCCGCACTGACTGCGCGGGCCGGCGCACGGTGGCGGCGGTTGGGCCGGTCCGGCTGCGGTTTGGCGACTGGCTTGGCGCCCTTAGAGGCGGCATGGGGCTGCGCACAGCGCGGGTGCTGCGTGTGCCGGGCTGGATGGCCAGCCTTGGGGCGCAATGCCTGGCCAGACTGCCTGGCAGCCTGGCCGATGGCGACAGCCTGGCCATGCTGCGCACCGACAATAGCGCCAGCCCGCACGCTGCGGCCACCTTGGCCGTGCGGCGCTTGCGCGCGCCGCACGCCTTTGCCACCGCTGCCGAGCGGCTGCCTGCCTTGCTGTTCTGGACCCTGCTGGCTGCCCGGCTGGCCATTGCCACGGTCTGGCTGGCCACCGCCTTTGTCTGTTTCGCGGACCCGGCCGCGGGCACGGCCTTGCTGCGCGAGGCGGGGCTGCCGCCGGCCTGGCGCGCGCCGCTGGTGTGGCTGGGTGCGGGGCTGGACCTGGCGCTCGGCGTGCTGGTGCTGTGGCGCCCCACCCGCGCGGTGTGGGCCATGCAGATGGCGCTGGTGCTTGGCTATACCGCGCTGATTACCTGGCTGGCGCCGGCGTGGTGGGCGCATCCCTTCGGGCCGGTGCTGAAGAACCTGCCGATGCTGGCGTGGTTCGCCCTCTTCCTGCAGCTCGATGCCAATACCAACACCAATACCGATACCGATGCCGGCCGGCAAGCCACCGCAAATGCACCAACCGAGGAGCGAGCATGACCTACCTGACCGTCAAGTGGCTGCATATCTTGTCCGCTACCTTCATGTTTGGCACGGGCTTTGGCACCGCCTTCTATCTGTTCTTCGTGAACCGCAGCAAGAACGTGCAGGCCATGGCGGTGGTGACCCGCTGGGTGGTGCGCGCCGACACCTGGATCACCGCGCCGGCCGTGGTCTTTCAGCCGCTGAGCGGGCTTTACATGATGCATGCGGCCGGGTATCCGCCTTCGGCGTCCTGGCTGTGGATCTCGCTGTCGCTCTACGCGCTGGCGGGGGCTTGCTGGCTGCCGGTGCTGTGGCTGCAATGGCGGATGCGCGATATGGCCGGGCTGGCTGCGCAGGCATTGCAGGCATCGGGCGGTGCGACGGATGCCGCTGGGCTTGCGCCGCGCTACTGGCTGTATGAGCGCATCTGGGTGGCGCTGGGGTTTCCGGCGTTCGGCGGCTTGCTGGTGGTGTACTGGCTGATGGTGAGCAAGCCCGCCTAAGAGGCCGCTTCAAAAAGATCCTGGCGTCGTTGCGCGGCCTTGGCCGATCCACTTGTACTGTCTGCGGCCGCGCGCCTAGCCAGAACCGCTTCGCTTCATTTTGAAACAGCCTCCAAGCCGCCACGCAAGCCGGCGGGCAACCTTAGGCGATCCGTCTTTGGTAGGATGGCCAATCTCCATGGATTGAGATGCGCGCAGACAATGCCCCAGATCGACCTGAGAACGACAGTGCTCCTGTCAGCGGTGATGTCGGCCCTGATGTCGGTCGTGCTGTTGTCGGCGTATTACAGTTTCCCGCGGTCGATCAAGGGGATTGGGCGCTGGGTCAGCGGCTCGCTGCTGCTGATCGTTGCGCCGTTGCTGTTCTGGTTGCGCGATATCGCCCCGGACTGGGTCTCCATCGTGGTGGCCAACTGCCTGGTGCTGGCCGCCATGGCCCTGTGGATGCTCGCCGTGCAAGCGTTCTACGGCCGGCCGCAAACATGGCGGTCCGCCGCCGCGCTGACCGTGCTGGGCACGCTGCTGCTGGCCTGGTATGCGCTTGGGCAGCCGAACTATGTGGCCCGGGTGGCCATCGTGACCTTCGTCGCCGGGATCTTCTATATCGTGCAATGCGTGCTGATCGTGCGCTACGGCGAGCGCCATTTCAGCACCTACTTCTTTGGCACCTTGATGATCGTCCAGGCGCTGGTGGTGGGGCTGCGTTTCGTCACCAGCTTGTTCGCCGGGATGGGCACGCAATCCTTTTTTGCCCCCGGCGACGTCATCCAGATCATCTACCTGAGTTCCAACACCCTGATGGACCTGGCCTTGTCGGTCGCCTTCATGCTGGTGATCACGCGGCGCCTGCACGTGGAACTCGACGTGCTCTCCAGGACCGACCCGCTGACGCTGCTGCTCAATCGGCGCGCCTTGAATGCGGCCGGGCAGGAGGCGCTGGAGCGCATGGCCGAGGACGGTAGCGAGATGGCCTTGCTGTTGATCGACCTTGATCACTTCAAGCGCGTCAACGACAGCATGGGGCATGCCGAGGGCGACCGGGTGCTGAAGGAGTTCTCGTCCATGCTCAAGCGCGAGCTGCCGCCCGGCGCCTGCCCGGGGCGCTTCGGGGGCGAGGAATTCCTGGTGTTGCTGCCGCATACCGGCATGGCTGGCGCGCTGGCGCTGGCGGAGCGCCTGCGGGCAACGTCTTCCCGGTTTTTTGGCGAGCGCGTCACGCATCTCACCATCAGTATCGGCGTGGCCTGCGTGGAGACATCGGAAACACGCCTGGACGACGCCATCGGCCGCGCCGATCTTGCCCTGTACCGCGCCAAGAGCGCGGGCAGGAACCGGGTCGAGGCGGTGATGCAAGCGGCCTGAGGGGCCTAAGGGGCCTAAGGGGCCTAAGCGACCTAAGCAGCGGCCATCAGGCGAGCAGCCGGCCGAGCGTGGCTACCGCGATGGTGAGCGCGCCAAGCGCCAGGTTCAGGCCGACGGCCTGCCGGATGCGGCCCAGCGCGGCGCCAGCGGCCTTCCAGTCTTGCGCATCGACGCCGCGCCGCAGCGCACCGTAGGGGCCGAAAAACACATAGGCAAAGATCCCGATCATGATCAGGCCAAGGCCGAACATGATGTGCCAGTGCACAGGCGCGGCGGCAAACCCGAGCGCGCCGAGCATGGACACGCCGCTGATGGCGATCAGCGCGACGGCGCCCCAGACCCAGGCCAGGAACCGCGCGAATACGGCGCGCCACAAGCGCAGCCGCTGCGGCGGCTCCAGCAGGGTGGCCGCTGCCGGGCGCAGGCAGACATAGGCGAAAAACATGCCGCCCACCCAGAGCGTGACGCCAGCGATGTGCAGGAAGCGGAGGACGGGATCGAGGGTCATGGGTTTTTGGATTCTTCGGGTTTATCGGATTTTTCGGATTTTTCGGATGACGGGGATGGGCAGGCTCCAGCCGGCGAACCGCGGCGGGGACTGTTGGGGGAATGCTGCATTCTAGCCCCCGAAAGCCACTTGTGCCGGGAAAAGCCACGGATAAGACACACATGCCAGCGCAATGGCGTCGGCGTTAGCGGAGCGCTCCGCCGCTTCTGCTAACCTACCAGCCGGGTCAGTCGCCGCGACAGGGGATGGGCAGCGGGGACGAAAAGGCCGGTGGTCAGGCTGGTCAGCAAAATCAAGAATAAGATACTTATGCGGCACTCCTTAAAGTATCGGGTCGCCTTAGCCACGGCGCTCGTGGTGACATTCATCATCCTGGCGCGCGCGCTGTTTGCCCAGTACTACGCGTTCCAGAGCCTGACAGCGCTGCGCCAGGCCCAGCAAGAAACGCTGGTCAAGCTGGTTGCCGAACAACTCGACGAGAAGTTCGAGACGCGGGCGATCGCCCTGCGCCGCCTGGCGCATCAGCTGGCGCCCATGCTCGGGCAGCCGCCCGCCGATTTGCGGCGCTTCGCCACGCAGGCGATGTCCATGCCGCAGATCTTCAATGCTGTGTTCCTGGCCTTGCCTGACGGCGACATGGTGTTCAGCACCGCCGTACCCATCGGCAAACGCATCCACCTGGCGGACCGCGACTACTTCCGCGACGTCGTCAACGGTTCGGAGTTTGCCGTGTCGGACCTGCTGCGGGGCCGGATGAGCGATTCGCCCGGCGTGGTGCTTGCCGTGCCCTTGCGCGGCCCGGACGGCAAGCTGCTCGCGGTGGTTGGCGGCGCGTTGAATTTCGCCGAGAGCAACTTCCTTGGCCAGCTGGCGCACAGCCGGGTTGGCCTGACCGGCAGCTATTGCCTGGTTTCCTCCGGCACAAACCCGCGCTACGCCATGCACCCCGATCCGTCGAAGGTGATGACGCCGGCGAAGGCGCTTGGCGAGGCCTGCGGCGTTGGCGCGCCGCCCTCCGCGTGGGAGCCCGTCAACCCGACGCAGCCCGTGGTGGCGCGCTACCTGCTCGCGTCCAATGGCTGGGAGGTGGTTTCGGTCCTCCCCGCCAAGGAAGCGTACGCGCCGCTGTTCGATGCCCGCCGCAAGACAATCATGGTTGCGGGCATGTCGCTGCTGCTGGCCGCGCTGCTGATGTGGCTGGTGATACGCCGCCTGCTGGCGCCGCTGGAGCTGCTGCATCGCGTGGTCAGCGAGGTGCCCAAGAATCCTGCCGCCCTGGCTGCGCTGCCAACCGGGCGCAATGACGAGATCGGTGAGCTGGCCACCACCTTTGGCGCGGTCATGCAGCAGCTCTCCGAGCGGGAAGCCGCGCTCAGCACCGCCAAGGATTGCGCCGCCGAGAGCGAGAAGCGCATCGAGGCCATTGCCAACCATGTGCCGGACTTTGTCTCGTTCATCGACATGAGCGAGCGCTATGTCTTTGTCAACGAGGCCTACGCGCAGCGGTTCAACCTGCCGGTGCAGCAGATTGTCGGGCTGACGATGCGCGAGCTTTGGGGCACCTCCGTCTACGTGGCATCGAAGCCGTACCTGGAACAGGCCTACCTGGGTGCGTCGGTCACCTTCAGCCTGGAAGGCAAGGATGACGCCGAGTGCATGGAAATTACGTACCAGCCGGCCTGGAATGACGGCAAGGACACGGTCCAGGGACTGTACATGTTCGCGCGCAACGTGACCAGCGAGCGCCAGAAGATGCGCAGCCTGGAAGCGCAGACGCTCACGGACCACCTCACGGGCCTGCTTAACCGCAAGGGGTTCGACCGGCGCATGGCCGACGCCATGACCCGGGCCAGCGCGAGCCGCGCCAGCGCTGCCCTGTTGCTGGTGGATGTCGACGATTTCAAGACCATCAACGACACGTTTGGGCACGCCGTTGGCGACCAGCTGCTGGCTTCCTTCAGCGAGCGCCTTTCGGCCTGCGTGCGCACTGGCGACGCCGTGGCCCGGATCGGCGGCGACGAATTTGGCATCGTGCTGGACGACGCGCTCAACATGGCAACGCTGGAGCGCATCGCCCAGGCCATCGTGTACGCGGCCAGGCGAGGGCATTGCATCGAAGGCCATTCCATCGTGGCAACCGCCAGCGTGGGCATGGCCATCCATTACCCGGACGACGGCCAGACCGCGAACGAGCTCTTCATGCGTGCCGACATGGCACTCTACGAAGCCAAGCGCAGCGGCAAGGCGCGCTACACGCCACCGCCTGCCTCGAGCAACCACACCTAGTATCAATACGCGACAATACAACAACACAACAACACAACAACGCAGCAGCACACTCACCCTGAGGATGACCCCGTGACCGACCCGATCCTGATCCGCCCCGCCGAGCCAAGAGATTTCGAAGCGTGGAAAGTGCTATGGGATGGCTACAACGCCTTCTACGGACGCAAGGCGGAGACAGCGCTGCCGATTGAAATCACGCGCATGACATGGTCGCGCTTCTTCGACGCTTACGAGCCCATGCACGCACTGGTGGCGGAGCGCTCCGGTGAATTGCTTGGCCTGGTGCATTACCTGTTTCATCGCAGCACCATCCAGATCGGCCCGAGCTGCTACCTGCAGGACCTCTTTACTACAGAAGCGGCACGCGGCACCGGCGTGGGCCGCGCGTTGATCGAGGCGGTCTACCAGCGCGCCGAAGCCGCTGGCGCAAAGCGGGTCTACTGGCAAACGCACGAGACCAACACGACGGCGATGAAGCTCTACGACAAGGTCGCGGAGAATTCGGGGTTCGTGGTGTATCGCAAGCCGGTTTAGCGCTTGGATGCATCGGACCTCAGCGGAGATCGATGCATTCTCTGCGTCATGCCATTGCCGATCCGCGCGTGGTGCCCGCGGCCATCATGCGGTCGATGGCGGCGTCGTCATAGCCCACCTCGCGCAGCACCTCGCGGCTGTGTTCCCCCAGCGCGGGCGCATGGCGCCGGCTGGTGGGCGGCGTGCCCGACCACTCGCTGCGTGGTGCGCTTGGCCATCTCGTCGCCGACCATGGCGTAAAGCGCCGTGATGTGGGCGGTGCGCGTGGTGATGCTGGCGAAGCGGGGATCGGTGTCGAACAACCCGGCCTTGCCGATGGCCTTGAGGAAGGCACGCCAGTGATGATCGTGATAGATCAGGCAACACACATGGCCGTCGCGCGTCTGGTAGGGCCGGCGCTCCGGCGACAACAGGCGCGGATAGCCAAAGCCGCCGCGCGGCGGCACGAAGGTCTCGCCGTAAAGGTGGTCGCCCAGCACGTAGGGGACCATGGTTTCGAACATCGGCACGTCCACGCGCTGGCCCTTGCCGGTACGTGCTTGCGCGTACAGCGCGGCGCAGATCACGCCAAAGGCGTAGAGCCCTACCGAGCGGTCGGCAATGGTGATGGGGAGATAGCGCGGGATATCGCCGCTGCCCTTGGCCATCGCCTGGGGCAGGCCGCAGGCCGCCTGGATCAGGTCGTCGAACGCGGCCTGCGGCGCGTAGCGGCCGCGCTGCGAAAAGCCGAACATGCCGACATAGACCAGGCGCGGGTTCAGCGCGGACAGCGTTTCGTAGTCCAGCCCCAGGCGCTGCATGGCTTGCGGCCTGACGTTGTAGAGCAAACCCTCTAACTGCTTGACAATTTATGCCGGCTCGTGAATCAACACCCTTATTTATGGGTCGTGTTATCCACAAATACTGTGGATAACAGACCCCTCGCTTCCCGCCAACCGGCTTGCAGCCGCCAATCCGGTCGGACTGCCTATTGTTTCAGCAACTTGAAGATTTTGTGGCACATTCGTGGCAGGGATGGAGTCCGTTGTCGATGCCACGAGCTTCGATCGCCTCGCTTTGCTTTGCTTTGCGCTTGCTGCTACTGCAGGAAGTTGCCGTAGCGAGCGCGGATCTCTTCGAGATTGGCGAGCGTGCCGGAAAGATGCCGGCGCAGGCTGGCCTGGGCGGCGTCGGGGTCGCCGCTGGCGATCGCATCGACGATGGCGGTGTGATCCGCCACTACCGCGTTGGCCTTGCCGGCGATCGGCAGGTGCAGGCGGCGCAGGCGGTCCAGGTGGCCGCTCTGGCGGCGCACCAGCATCCACAGGTCCGGCACGCGGGCGGCTTCGTACATCTGGCGGTGGAAGGCCTGGTCGAACAGGGAGAACTCCGCGAAGTCTTGGGCGGCCAGCATGGCCTGCTGCCGCGCCACGCTCAGGCGCAGCCGCTCCACCAGCGCGGGGTCCGGTGCCTCGGCCAGCGTGCGCACGATTTCCACTTCCACGGAGCGCCGCAGGAAATGCGCCTGCTGGGCCAGCGCGATGCTGATGGGGCTGACCACCGTGGCGTGCTGCGGGAAGATATCGACCAGCCCTTCCTCGGCAAGGCGCATCAGGGCATCGCGCACCGGCGTCTGGCTGATGCCGTATTGCGCGGCGAGATCCGTGCGCGACAGCACCGTGCCGGGGGGCAGCGTCATGGAGATGATCATGTCCCGCATATGCTCGAACACCTGCGGCGCGGCATGCCGGGTGCGGTCGAACTGGAATTGAATCTGCGGGGCGGACAAGGTGGCTTCAGTGGCTTCCATCGGGCGGTCTGGTTTCACGGCACGGGCGTGGCTTATCACGCACAAGGACGCTGCATTGCGTCCCATGGCAGCAGTTTAGTGGAAAGTTTTACGGTTTGACACACTAATATATTAGTGCTTTAATCCATCCGACGATATCAGATGTCGTATCTCTGCAGCCCAATTCTGGCACCGGAGGTCCGGCCCAATGACAACATCCGTGGAAGAGACAGCATGACGTCACGAAAGAAGACGCCCGAGACCCTGCGCAGCGCGCGCTGGTTTGCCCCCGACGACCTGCGCTCCTCCGGGCACCGCTCGCGCATCATGCAGATGGGCTACTCGCCCGACGAATGGCTGGACCGCCCGATCATCGCGATCATCAACACGTGGTCCGACATCAATCCCTGCCACTCCCACTTCAAGCAGCGTGTCGACGACGTCAAGCGCGGCATCCTGCAGGCCGGCGGCTTCCCGATCGAGCTCCCCGCCATCTCGCTGTCGGAAAGCGCGGTCAAGCCAACCACCATGCTGTACCGGAACATGCTGGCGATGGAAGCGGAGGAACTGATCCGCTCCCACCCCATCGACGGCGCGGTGCTGATGGGCGGCTGCGACAAGACCACGCCCGGCTTGCTGATGGGCGCGTCGAGCGCAGGCGTGCCGGCCATCTACGTGCCGGCCGGCCCGATGCTGCGCGGCAACTGGAGGGGCAACGTGCTGGGGTCCGGCTCCGACGCCTGGAAGTTCTGGGACGAGCGCCGCGCCGGCAATATCAGCAAGACCGAATGGATCGGCATCGAGGGCGGCATCGCCCGCAGCCACGGCACCTGCATGACGATGGGCACGGCCAGCACCATGACTGCGATTGCCGAGGCCATCGGCATGACGCTGCCGGGCGCCTCGTCCATCCCCGCTGCCGATGCCAACCATATCCGCATGTGCTCCGAGGCCGGACGGCGCATCGTGGACATGGTGTGGGAAGACCTGACCCCGCAACAGATCCAGACGCGTGCGTCGTTTGAAAACGCCATCGCGGTGGCCATGGCGATGGGTTGCTCCACCAACGCCATCATCCACGTGATCGCCATGGCGCGCCGCGCCGGGCATGACATCGGGCTGGAGGATTTCGACAAGACCAGCCGCGTTGTGCCGGTGATCGCCAATATCCGGCCCAGCGGCGACAAATACCTGATGGAGGATTTCTTCTACGCCGGGGGCCTGCCCGCGCTGATGAACCGCATCAGCGACAAGCTGCACCTGGATGCGCTGACCGTCACCGGCCGCACGCTGGGCGAGAACATCGCGGGCGCGGAGGTCTATAACGACGACGTGATCCGCACCAAGGAAAACGCGCTGTACCAGGAGGGCGCGCTGGCCGTGCTCAAGGGCAATATCGCGCCGGACGGCTGCGTGATCAAACCCAGCGCCTGCGAGAAACGGTTCTTCAAGCACACTGGCCCGGCGCTGGTGTTCGACGACTATCCGTCGATGAAGGAAGCGGTGGAGCGCGACGATCTCGACGTCACCGCCGACCACATCCTGATCCTGCGCAACGCCGGACCGCAAGGCGGCCCGGGCATGCCGGAATGGGGCATGCTGCCCATCCCCAAGAAGCTGGTCCAGCAAGGCGTGCGGGACATGCTGCGCATGTCGGACGCGCGCATGAGCGGCACCAGCTACGGCGCCTGCATCCTGCACGTGTCGCCCGAATCGTATATCGGCGGCCCGTTCGCGCTGGTGCGCACCGGCGACATGATCTCGGTCGACATCGACCGCCGCAGCATCCACCTGGAGGTGTCCGACGAAGAGCTGGCGCGCCGCAAGGCCGCGTGGACGCCGCCGCCGCCGCGCTTCGGGCGTGGCTATGGCTGGATGTTCGCCAAGCACATCCGGCAAGCCAACGACGGCTGCGACTTCGACTTCCTGCAAACCGATTTTGGCGCGCCCACGGGCGAACCCAGCATCTACTGACCACCCAGATATCCAGACACTCAGACACCCAGACAGCGGACCCGCCATGACCGATACGACCCACGCCAGCAAGCTCAGCCAGCAGACCATCGACCAGTTCAAGACTGTCAGCACCGCCACGTTGTGCACGGCGCTGTTCAAGCGCGGGCTGCGCAACCAGTTCATCCAGGACGTGCATCCGCTCAATCCCGAGCACGGCAACATGGTTGGCGAGGCCTTCACGCTGCGCTACATCCCGGCGCGCGAAGACCTGAACCCGATCTCGGTGTTCCTGGATCCGAACCATCCGCAACGCCAGGCGGTTGAGCAGTGCCCATCCGGCGCGGTGCTGGTGATCGACAGCCGCAAGGACGCGCGCGCGGCCTCCGCCGGCTCGATCCTGATCACGCGCCTGATGCAGCGCGGCGCGGCCGGTGTCGTCACCGACGGCGGCTTTCGCGATTCGCCGGAGATTGCGCGGCTGGCCATGCCGGCCTATCACCACCGCCCCTCCGCGCCGACCAACCTGACGCTGCACCAGGCCATCGAGATCAACGGCCCCATCGGCTGCGGCGACGTGGCGGTGTTCCCGGGCGACGTGGTGGTGGGCGATGCCGAAGGCGTGATCATCGTGCCGCGCCACCTGGCCGAGGAAATCGCGGCGGAGGCGGTGGAGATGACCGCGTTCGAAGACTTCGTCACGGAGGAAGTGATGAAGGGCCGCTCGATCATCGGCCTGTATCCGCCAACCCAGGAGCAAAGCCGGCTGGACTTTGCCGCATGGCGCGAAGCCAGGGGCCGCTGAGCGCTGAGCATCGCCGTCTGCCAGACGGGACAAGCCACAAAGAAGCCACAAAGAAGCCACAGACAAGCACATGAGCCAGCCCGCCCCCGATGCAGGGGGCAAGGCGGCCACGCATGGAGACAAGATGAATCACAACAAGCGAGGCGCGCTGCGCCGCGTTGCCGCCCTCGGCATGCTGGCTGCGGCCGGCGCCCTGTTCATGTTCAGTGCCGGCGCGCGGGCCGAGGACAAATGGCCGTCGCGCCCGATCACCTGGGTCGTGCCTTTCGCGGCGGGCGGCTCCACCGATATCGTCGCCCGCACCATCGGGCAGGAGATCTCGAAGGCGCTGGGCCAGCCGGTGGTGGTCGAGAACCGGCCCGGCGCGGCCGGCGCGGTGGGCGCGGGCTACGTGGCACGCGCCAAGCCGGATGGCTACACGCTGTTTGGCGGCACTATCAGCACGCATGCCATCAACGCGAGCCTGTACAAGAATCTCTCATACGACCCGGTCAAGGATTTCGAGCCGGTCTGCCTGATCGCCTACGTGCCCAATGTGCTGATGGTCGACGCCAAGCTGCCGATCTACAACGTGAAGGAGCTGATCGCCTATGCGAAGAGCCATCCGGGCCTGAGCTTCGCGTCGTCGGGCGCGGGCACGTCGACGCATCTGGCAGGTGAGCTGTTCGCCGACATGATCAAGGTGCCGATGACCCACGTGCCCTACAAGGGCAGCCCGCAGGCAATCCAGGACGTGGCCGCCGGCCTCGTTCCTTTTCTGTTCGACCAGCTGACCGCGGGCGACGCCATGATCAAGGCTGGCAAGCTGCGCGCGCTGGCCGTGACCTCGCCCAAGCGCTCCGCGCTGGCGCCCAACGTGCCGACCATGGCCGAGGCCGGCGTGCCGGGCTTCGAGATGGTGTCGTGGCAGGCCCTATACGCGCCGCACGGCACGCCGAAGGAGGTAGTGCAGCGGCTGAACGCCGAAGTGGTGCGCGCGCTGAAGCAACCCGCCGTGCAGCAGCGGATGACGCAGCAACTGGGCATGGAAGTGGTGGGCAGCAGCCCCGCCGAACTCGCGGCGTTCATGGGCAAGGAAATCCCGCGCTGGGCCGAGCTGGTGAGGAAGTCAGGGGCGACGGCGAATTAATGGCGCGTCCGGCGTTGCCACGGTTTGCTCCCCTCTCCCGCCGTGCGGGAGAGGGGAACCGCGCAGTTGCGAATGATGCGTTAGCGCTATTGCTGCGCATTGGATGGAAAGCGAAAGCACTAGGCCATTAGGCCGTTAAGCCATTAAGCCGAAACAAAAACGCGCAGGAGACAACATGCACTTCTACACCAAGCCCATCACACGAGCGCTAGCGGGCATCGCGGCCGCACTCGCCTTGACCGCCCCCGCCACCCATGCCGCCGAAGCCGGCTACCCCACCAAGACCATCACCATCATCGTCCCCGCCTCCCCCGGCGGCGCCATCGACCTGGTAGCGCGGCTGGTGGGCCAGAAGATGACCGAAGCCTGGGGCCAGTCCGTGGTGGTGGACAACCGCCCCGGCGCCACCGGCATCATCGGCACCGACCTCGTCGCCAAAAGCGCGCCGGACGGCTACATGCTGGCGCTGGTGGCCAGYAGCCACGCCATCAATCCCAGCATGGTGAAGAAGCTGCCCTTCGACACCATCAAGAGCTTCGAGCCGGTGGCGCTGACCCACGTGGTGCCGCTGATGCTGGTGGTGTCCCCTTCCCTGCCGGTGACGTCCGTCAAGGAACTGATCGCCTACGGCAAGGCCAACCCGGGCAAGCTGTCGTTCGCGTCCAGCGGTTCGGGCGGCGCGCCGCATTTCTCGGGCGAGCTGTTCAAGAGCATGACGGGCATCGACATGGTCCACATCCCGTACAAGGGCAGCACGCTGGCCCATCCGGACCTGACCAGCGGCCGCGTGTCGCTGATGTTCGACACCGTTGCCGCCATCGGGCCGCAGGTCAAGGGCGGCAAGGTGCGCCCGCTGGCGGTGACGACCGCCAAGCGCTCATCGGCCGCGCCGCAGGTGCCGACCATGGCGCAGGCCGGCCTGCCCGGCTATGAGACCAGTACCTGGGGTGGCGTGCTGGCCCCGGCCGGCACCCCCAAGGCGGTGGTGGACAAGCTCAACGCCGAGATCAACAAGGCGCTGGCTTCGCCCGACGTGCGCGAGCGCCTGCAGAACGCCGGCATCGAACCCGCAGGCAGCACGCCCGCGCAATTCGCCAGTTTCCTGCAGGTGGAAATGGGCAAGTGGGCCAAGGTGGCCAAGGATGCGGGCATCCAGCCCGAGTGAGTTGCCACCGGGCAGCCACCAACCGATACGTGCCGGCGCCATGGCGCCCGGCCAACAAGCCGTACTTTCGGAGACAAGACATGCGCTCGCTCTACACCCCCACATTTAGCCGCCGCGCGGCCCCGATCGCCCTGTTTGCCCTGGCCATCGGCGCCTGGCTGCCCGCCGCGCAGGCCCAGCCCGGCGTTGCCTGGCCGACCAAGCCGGTGACCATCATCCTGCCGTTCGCCCCCGGTGGCGGCACCGACGTGGGCACCCGCCTGGTGGCGCTGCGGCTCTCGCAACTCTGGGGCCAGCCGGTACTGGTGGACAACCGCCCCGGCGCGGCCGGCAATGTCGGGCTGGACATCGTGTCCCGCGCCAAGCCGGATGGCTACACGCTGGTGGCCGGCAATGTCGGCACGCAATCGATCAATCCCTCGCTTTACAAGAAGCTCAACTATGATCCGGCCGCCTTCGTGCCGGTCAGCCTGATGGCGGAGTTGCCCTTTGCCCTGGTGGTAACGCCCAAACTGCCGGCCAAGAACCCCAAGGAACTGGTGGCGCTGGCCAAGGCCCAGCCCGGCAAGCTGACCTATGCCAGCTCGGGCAGCGGCGGCTCGCCGCATTTGTCGGCCGAGATCTTCAAGGCAGCTACCGGCACCGACCTGCTGCATGTGCCCTACAAGGGCGGCGGCGCGGCCATGACCGACCTGATGGCAGGCAATGTGGACATGCTGTTCGCCTCGATCCTGGAAACCGCCGGCCATGTGAAATCCGGCAAGCTGCGCGCGCTGGCCGTGACCAGCAAGGTCCGCTCGCCCGCGCTGCCGGACGTGCCGACGCTGGCAGAGGCGGGCATCGCCGGCGCCGAGTCGGGATCGTGGGTCGGCCTGCTGGCGCCGGCCGGCACGCCAAAGGACATCGTCGACAAGATCGCCGCCGGCGTGAAGGAAGTGGTGGCGATGCCCGCGGTGAAGGAGCAACTGATCGCGCAAGGCGCCATTCCCGTGGGCAGCACCCCCGTGCAGTTCGCCGACCTGATTGCCACGGATCGCAAGCGCTACGCCAAGATCATCCAGGACAACAAGCTCAGCGCAGACTGAGGCCGGCACCGTCCGGCCACCATCGCCACCATGGCCGCCATACCGCCATCACCACACGGATCTCTTCTCATGAAACCACGCCTTGCCCAGCACGGACGCTTGCCAGCCCCCCTTGAAGCCAGCCTGGCCGAACACTACGACGTCCACCCGCTGTGGGCCGAGACCGATCCCGCCGCCTTCCTCGCCAGCCACGGCGGCGAGTTCGCCGCACTGACCACGCGCGCCGCGATCGGCGTCGACGCGGCGATGATCGCGGCCATGCCAAAGCTGAGGGTCATCTCCAGCTTTGGCGTAGGCCTCGACAAGATCGATCTGGACGCCGCGCGCGCGCGCGGCATCGCCGTTGGCTATACGCCCGACGTGCTCAACGATTGTGTGGCCGATACGGCCTTCGGCCTGCTGATGGACGTGGCGCGCGGCTTCAGCGCGGCCGACCGTTTCGTGCGGCGCGGCGAATGGCCAAAGGCGCAGTTTCCGCTCGCCACCCGCGTCAGCGGCAAGCGCATGGGCATCGTCGGCATGGGCCGCATCGGACGTGTCATTGCCCGGCGCGGCGCGGGCTTCGATATGGAAGTGAGCTACCACAGCCGCCGCCCCGCGCAGGATGCGCCCTACCGCCATGAGCCCTCGCTGACCGAGCTGGCCAGGTGGGCGGACTTCCTGGTCATCGCCACCGCCGGCGGCCCCGAGACCCGGCACCTGGTGTCGGCCGAGGTACTCGAAGCGCTGGGCCCGAAAGGCTTCCTGATCAATATCGCGCGCGGCACCGTGGTCGACGAGACCGCGCTGGTGGACGCGCTGGTGCAGGGACGCATTGCAGGCGCCGGGCTGGATGTGTTCGAGAACGAGCCGCAGGTGCCGCAGGCGCTGTTCGCGCTGGACAACGTCGTGCTGCTGCCGCATATCGCCAGCGCCACGCACGAGACGCGCAATGCGATGGCGGATCTGGTGTTTGAAAACCTGCAGAGCTTCTTTGCCAGCGGGGCTGTGAAAGCGTCGGCTGTGTAGGTCAACTTGGCCGAAGATTGATCTGGAAGCCCCGAGTGGCAGCGCGGCGTTTGACGACCAACAGCGTTGTGATTCGGGCCACACCCCCTCCGTTGTGTGGTAGCGGGCCAAGTGTGCTTTTGCGCATACTCGCGGCTAGCAAAAAAATAGCGCGAGCGCGCATCGAGGGGTCAGATATGGAAGCAACCATGACGTTTGCGGGGTACCTGCTGGCTTTTCTGCTGGCGCTGGTCTTCGGGGCGAGAAGCGTGAACCGGCACCATCCGGCGCTGCGCCAGGAATTGCCGGTTGCCGCGCAGCCGCAGCAGCCGTGACCGTGGTCCTGGCGGCCTCCCGCCAGCACTAGGATTCGGCTGCCACCGCGACGTCGTCGCTTTCCCGCTGCGCCAGCGCCCTGAGCCGCGCCATCGAATTGCGGATATGCAGGCGGGCCAGATGCTCCGCCTCATCAGCATCCGCGCCTTCGATCGCCGCCACGATCTGCTCGTGCTCCTCGATGGCCGCCAGCGCCCGGTCGCGGGCAAACAGCACCCTTGGCGCAAACACCTGCGATGTCATATGCACAATGGGCACCTGCCGCGCCAGGTACTCGTTCGCTGCCAGCCCGATGATGGCCGTGTGAAACTCGACATTGGCCGCTGTATAGACCTCGGGCTGCCATGGCTCGAGGCTCCCCCGCTGCACCGCGATGATGGCGCGCAACGGCGCCCCGGCCAGCGCGCTGGCGCGCGACGCCGCCAGCCGGGCCGCCAGGCCGTCGATCACTTCCCGTAACTCGTAGGCATCCATCAACTGCCGGAAATCCGCGCTGACCACGGTCACGCCGCGCGCCGTCTCGGCGCTGACCAGGCCCTCGCGCTCCAGGATGCGCAGCGCTTCGCGCAGCGGCGTGCGGCTGATCTTCAGGTCATCGGAAATCTCCACCTGCCGCAGCGGCTTGCCCGGCGGGTAGACGCCGCGATAGATGCGTTGGCGCAGGACCTGGGCGACTTCCTCGACCAGCCGCACCCGGCCTTGCCATTCGAATGTTTCTGCCATTTGCCGTCTGCCCTCTGCACTTTATTGACGCAATTTCACGCGGCGTCACGCAACTTGGTGCCAGTTGGGCGCCAGTTGGGCGCGGGGTGATCCTGCCCGGGTGACGCAGTTTACAAGGGCTGCGCACGGGTCTACTATAGCCGCAAACACTGGATTCTGGATCCAAAAACCAAAAGCAAGACGCCACGCAAGGCGCGGCATCCAGCCCCCCGAGACGCTTTCTGGAGACGCCCGCCAATGAGCGATGCGCTTTGCTTCCTGTCCGCCGCCGAACTGCAAGGCCGCATCGCCCGCAAGGAAATCTCACCCGTCGAGCTCACGCAGGCCGTGCTCGACCGCGCCGCCCGGCTGCAGCCCGAGCTGAACTGCTTCATCACGCTGTGCGCCGACGAAGCCATCGCCGCGGCCCGCGAGGCGGAGCAAGCCGTGATGGCGGGCAAGCCACTTGGGCTGCTGCACGGCATTCCCTTCACCGCGAAAGACATCGTCAATACGAAGGGCGTGCGCACCACATTTGGCGCGGCGCCGTACCGGGACAACGTGCCCGACCACGATGCGGTGGCCATTGCCCGCTTGCGCGAGCAAGGCGCCATCCTGATCGGCAAGACCACCACGCCCGAATTCGGCTCCAAATGCCTGACCGATTCGCCGCTGTTTGGCCGCACGCGCAATGCCTGGAGCCGCGAGCGCACCAGCGGCGGATCGAGCGGCGGCGCGGCGGTTGCCGTGGCCAGCGGCATTGCGCCGCTGGCGGTCGCAACCGATGGCGGTGGCTCCACGCGGATTCCGGCCGCTTGCAACGGCGTGGTCGGCATCAAGCAGAGCAACGGCGTGATTCCGCACAGCCAGGCGCAGGACCTGTTCGGCAACCAGACCTATGTCACGCCGACCACGCGCACGGTCGCGGATACCGGCCTGATGCTGCAGGCGATGGCCGGCGAGCATGCCTGCGACCCCTGGTCCATCGGCGTGCCCAAGCCGGACTATGCCAGCGCGGCGCGCCCGCAAGGCGACCTGCGCGGGCGCCGCATCCTTTACTGCCTGACGCCGCCAGGACGCCCGGCATCGGCGGAGGTGGCCCGGGCATTCGAGGCGAGCCTGTCCAAGCTGGCCGAGCTTGGCGCGGAGCTCGAACCCTTCTCCGGCGAAGGCTTTGATGTGGAGCCGATCTGGCGCGCCATCAACCATACGGTCTGGCGCGCGCGCTTTGCCGCGATTGCCGAGGAGCACGGCGACCAGCTCAGCGCCACCTTCCTGCGGCAGGTGGCCTCCGCCGCGCAGGTCAGCGGCGTGGGGTACCAGCAAGCCATGTTCGACCGCACGAAGCTGTTCCAGCGCGTGCAGGCGCTGCTGCAGCGCGGCGACCTCCTCGCCATGCCTACGCTGACGCGCACGGCGCTGCCCATCGGGCAGGACCTGTTCGGCACCATCGACATCGACGGCGAGGCTTTCGAAAACGTGCGCGCGCACTGGTTCCCGTGGACCATGCCATTCAACATGACCGGCCACCCCGCCATCAGCCTGCCCTGCGGCTTTGGCAGCGACGGGCTGCCAATCGGCTTGCAGCTGGTGGGCCAGTTTCGCGGCGACGCTGAACTGCTGCGTGTGTCGGCGCTGTTCGAGGCGTCGCACGGGCTGCTTGGTCAGTGGCCGCAATCGTAATCCGCTGCAACCGCCCCCAACCGCCCCCCCTTCTCACCGATAGACCTCGCCACCGCATCCGCCATGACCCAAGCTTTACGCCGCAACCTCGTGATCCACACCCTGGCGCTGTCGGCCTGCGCCGTTGCTGTTCTCGCCCTGCCCCGGCCGGCCAGCGCGGCGGACAACCCGGATGCCGCGATGCACATCATCGTCGGCTACGCGCCCGGCGGCGCGGCCGACAGCCTCGCGCGGATCTATGCCGAGCAACTGCGCCAGGATGGGCATGGCGCCGTCATCGTGGAGAACAAACCCGGCGCATCGGCCCGCCTGGCGCTCGACTACGTTAAGCGCGCCAAGCCGGATGGCAAGACCATCTTCATCGGGCCGTCGCCGCTGTTCACCATCTTCCCGCTGACCTACAAAAAGCTGGGCTACGACGCGGACAAGGACCTGGTGCCCGCGGCCGTGCTGACCGACGTGCCAACCGTGATCGCGGCGGGCGTGCAACAGCCGTACAAGAACATGAAGGAGTACGTGGAGTGGGCCAAGCGCAATCCCAATAGCGCCAGCCTGGGCCTGGCGACCATCGGCAGCGCCGGCCACCTCGGCACGGTAGCCCTGGGCAAGGCCGCCGGCATCGCCATCACGCCGGCTGCTTATCGCGGCGCGTCCCCGATGCTGGTCGACGTGATCAGCGGCACGGTGTCGATCGGCTGGGATGCCGTGGCCAGCATGATGCCGCTGTACAAGGGCGGCAAGCTGCAGTTCCTGGGCGTGAGCGGCACGCGGCGCGCCAAGGCGCTACCGGACGTGCCGACCCTGAAGGAGCAAGGCTTCAGCCAGTATGAGTACGCTACCAGCTGGTACGGCGCGTTCCTGCCGGCTGGCACCCAGCCGGATGTCGTTGCCAAGGTCGAGAAGATGTTCATCGTCGCCTCCGGCAATGCCGCGACCGCCGGCAAGCTGGAAGCCCTTGGGCTGGAAGTGGCAGCCAGGCCTGGCCAGGACGCGCGGCACCGCATCCAGCTGGAGCGCGCCGCCTGGAAGCCGATTGTGGAGTCTACCGGCTTCGTCGCCGAGGACTGATCAGGATCAGGGGAAGGGGCGGATGACTCCGCCCCTTCCCCCTTCCTCCCGTTCTAATGCGCCGCGCCTTCCCTGAGCGCCTCGCGCGCAGCCATCAGCGCAAATCCGAGCAGGTTGGGCCCGCGCCACTGATCGGGATTGGCCGCGCGCGGATCGTCAGCGGCCAGGCCGATGCCCCATATGCGGTCCACCGGGCTGGCCTCCACCAGCACGCGCCGCCCGGTGCCGAGCAGGTAGCCAGCGAGGTCCGGATTCTGGCGGAATTTTTCGATATTGCCCTGCGTCACCAGCGCCTGGCACGCGGCATTCCAGCGCCCTTCGTCAAAGCCGCGCACCTCGCGGCCGAGCCGCTTGGCCGCGGCGGGCGAAGGCGCCGCCAGGATCCGCGCCAGGGCAGCCTCGTCGCCGAACAGGCGCGCCTTGCCAGCCATCATGAAATGCTCGGCGCTGGCGAACACCTGGCCATCCACGCTGAACCGCGCGGGCCACCACTGCGACAGGCACTCCTTGCCCACCGCGGCTCCCGGCCTGGCGCTGTGGCCCCAGAAAAACAGGTAGGCGGGACGGTGGCCGCGCCGGAAGGCACTGATCAGGGAGGCGTGGTCATGGATATCGGGCTGGGTCATCGTAAGTCGGTATGGTCTGGCATGGATGGAGCCTGGGCGCCCCCAAAGCGCTCTAGTATTGTTCGCGGCAAAGGTGTGCGTCAAATGGCACAAGGCGCGTGTTCGTGAGCAAGGCGTTTTGAGCGCCGGGGCGCCGGGGCACCGGATCCTCGCCAGCGCAAGCCTGTGGTATCATCTGCGCCGTCTTAGGGGAGTAGCTAGCCTCCAGTCCCCACTGGAGGGGCCCGCGTCAACATACTTGGTACAAAAAACCATGGCGCCGGCAGCCTGATTGGCTCAGCGAGACCTTTGACTTTTCTGTCCACCAGCTGGGGCTGGCACTGGGCAGCGAAGTCATTGGTTCGTTTGTTGCCGGCCCCCTTTGGATGTCACATGGAAGCACTCATTGCTTCGTTCGGTATGGTCGCCCTGGCTGAAATGGGCGACAAGACTCAGCTCCTTTCCTTTCTCCTGGCCTCCCGGTTTCCCGGCAAGCAGTGGAGCATCATTGCGGGCATTTTCGTCGCAACCATCTTCAACCACCTCTTTGCCGCCGCCTTGGGCGACTGGGCTGCATCGCACGTCAGCCCGGATGTGACACGCTGGGTGCTGGGCATCGCCTTCCTGGCCTTTGCCGCCTGGGCGCTGATCCCCGACAAGCTGGACGACGAAGGGAACAACGGCAAGCGCGCCGGCGCCTTCGCCACCACTGTCGTGGCCTTCTTCCTCGCCGAGATGGGCGACAAGACGCAGTTCGCCACCATTGCGCTAGGCGCGCAGTATGCCAACCTGAGCATGGTCGTGGTCGGCACCACGCTCGGCATGATGGCGGCCAACGTGCCCGCGGTCCTGCTGGGTGAACGCCTGACCCGCATCATCCCGCTCTCCAAGATGCGCTTCGTCGCCGCGGCGCTGTTCGCCATCTTCGGCATCCTGATCCTGTTCAAGGTGAACTTTGGCCTGAACCTGGGGACCTGAGCCAGCCGCATGGCATGGTCAACTCGCATGGCCAACCCGCGTGCCTTCGCCAGCTTGCGCTTGCGCGCTGGCGCGCTGGCGTGGCAGGCGGTTGGCCGCGATCGACGCTAGCGGGGCGATGGCAATGCGCCGTCGGTGCACGCGCGGTGCGTACCACCTGCAGGTGTCTATGGCGCCACTGCCCGGAGGCCAGTATCCTCTTACAGTTGCCCCGCCCCGAGCCCAATTCATCAGCCCAATGAGAACAAGAGCCGAAGTCGTCGTGCTGGCAGCCGATCTTGCCGGCACCACCGTGTTTGCCGTGGAGGGCGCCATCGTCGCCATGCGGCATGGGCTGGACTTTCTCGGCGTGCTGGTGGTCTCGCTGGTCACCGCGGTGGGCGGCGGCATCATCCGCGACCTGCTGATCGGCGCGGCCCCGCCCAATGCGATCCGGGACTGGCGCTATCCCGCCCTTGCCTGTCTTGCCGGTACCGCGGCGTTCGTATTCCACTCGGCGGCGCAGGGGTTTACCGGCCCACTGATCATCGCGCTGGATGCGGCGGGCCTGGCACTGTTTGCCGTGGCGGGCGTGCAAAAGGCGACGAACTACGGCGTGCGCCCGCTTGTTGCCACGCTGATGGGAACACTCACCGGCGTGGGCGGCGGCGTGGTGCGCGACATGCTGCTGGCGCAGGTGCCGACCGTGCTGACCGCCGACATCTACGCCACGGCAGCCTGGCTGGGATCCGCGGTATTGGTCAGTGCCCGGGCCCTGCGCCTGCCGCCGACCGTCGCCGCGCTGGCCGGCGGCGCCAGCTGCTTTGCGCTGCGGCTGCTTGCCGTGCAACATGACTGGCACCTGCCGAAGGTGCCGGTCTGGTGATCATGCCGTTGAAAGACACGCCAAAGGACTGGGTCCTGCGCGCGCCGCAAGCGGGCCGCATGGAACGTATCGAAGCGTTCTTTTCCGGGCATGGCTACGATCCGCATCGCCACGATACCTATGCCATCGGGCGGACGCTGTCGGGCGTGCAGCGCTTCAAATATCGTGGCGCGGAGTGCAACAGCTTGCCTGGCGGGACCATTGTGCTGCATCCCGATGAAGTCCACGACGGCGAGGCCGGCACCGAAGCTGGCTTCCAGTATCGGATGTTGTATATCGAGCCAGCGTTGATCCAGCAGGTGCTGGGCGGCAAGCCGCTGCCCTTTATCAAGAACGGCCTGTCCTCGGATGCGCGGCTGCGTGAAGCGACCGGCGTCTTGCTGCAGAGCATGGAGAGCCCGCTCGATCCGCTGGAGGAGGACGATGCGCTGTTCGATCTCGCGCATGCCTTGTGCGCCGCGGCTGGCGCTCGCGCCAGGCACCAGGGCTATGACTACCGGGCCGCAGAGATGGCGCGGGGATTCATTCACGGCGCGCTGCAGCGCACGGTCACCTTGAGTGAGCTGGAAGCGTGCAGCGGGCGCGATCGCTGGAGCCTGTCGCGCGACTTCCGCTTGCTGTTCGGCACCAGCCCTTACCGCTACCTGACCATGCGCCGGCTTGACCTGGTGCGCTCGCTGCTGATGCGGGGCCAGTCGCTGGCCGATGCCGCGCTGGCCGCCGGCTTCACCGATCAGAGCCACATGACGCGTCACTTCGGCAAGGCCTATGGCATGTCGCCGGCACGCTGGGTAAAGATGCAGCAAAGACTGCGCTGAGGGCGCCGGCTGACAGCTTGCACGATCGTACAAGATTTCACCCGCGAGCCTTGCTAACGTATGCGTTCATGACAAAGCAAGGAGATACACGCCATGCAACACGATCTGGCAAGCGCCCCACACAAAGAGCCCGGTAAATACAAAAGCCTGAACTTCGCGCAGAAGCTCGGCTTGATCCATGAGCGCTGGACGCCCAAAGTCATCGCCGAGATGAACGACTACCAGTTCAAGCTGGTCAAGATCGAAGGCGATTTTCTCTGGCACCACCATGCCGAGACCGATGAAGCGTTCATCGTGCTGGAGGGCGCGCTGCGCATCGATTTTCGCGACGGGCACGTGCAGCTATCGGCGGGCGAGATGTTCGTGGTGCCCAAGGGCGTGGAGCACAAGCCTTTTGCCGAGACGGAAGTGAAGCTGCTGTTGATCGAGCCCCGGGGCGTACTGAATACCGGCGGCGAGGGTGGCGAGCGGACGGCGGTCAACGACGTCTGGATCTGATCGCCCTCCCCCGCCCCACCCCGCCCTATGCTCCCGGCGCTCAGGCCTTGCGGTAGCGCGCGATGCCGTCGGGGCCCACCTCCATCACGGCCTCTTCCCGATGCACGAGATAGTTCAGGTGGGCAATGCTCTCGCCGGTTGCCATGCCGAGCAGCCCGGGCTCGGCGCCGATGGGGCGGGAGAATAGCTCGCCGAAGACATCCACCGCCCGCCTGGGCTCGGCCAGCGCGGCGCGCAGGCGGTCCAGCGCGTGGTGCTGGCTGCGCTCCAGATAATCGATGCGCGCGTGCAGGCCACGGAAGGGCTCGTTGTGCGCCGGCAGCACCAGTACGTCGTCCGGGACTTCCCGGCGCAGCTTGGCGAGCGAGGCCAGCCAGTCGCCCATCGGATCGGCATCGGGCTCGGTCGGGAAGACCGACACATTGGAAGAGATGCGCGGCAGGATCTGGTCGCCGCTGATCAGGATCTTCAACGCCTCGCTATAGAGGCAGGCGTGTTCGGGCGAGTGGCCGTTGCCAACCACGACCCGCCACCGGTGCTCGCCGATCGTCAGGTTCTCGCCGTCGCGCAAGCGCCGGTAGCTGTCGGGCAAGGCATGGACGTACTTGCCGAAACCGCCAAAGCGCACGCGGTAGGCCTCGATGGCATTGTCGTCCCAGCCTGCGCGGCGATAAAAGCGCACGCCGTCTTCCGGCGCCTCGCGCCCGGTGTCCGCCGCGAGCACGCGGCAGTTCAGGTACTCCAGCCGGGTCATCCACAGGCGGCAGGCGAACTTGCGGGTCAGCCAGCCGGCCATGCCGATGTGGTCGGGATGCATGTGGGTCACGAAGAGCCGGGTGAGCCCGTCCGCGAGCGCCCCACCCTGCGCGAAAAGATCGCGCCAGGCGGCGGCGGTTTCGCTGGTTTGCAGACCGGCGTCAACCCCTGCCCAACCCTTGCCGTCACGCACCGCCCACAGGTTGATATGGCTCAGCGCAAACGGCATTGGCATGCGGATCCACAGCACGCCAGGCACGACCTCAACCGCGCTGCCGGGCGCCGGCGCTTCTCCGCAGGGGTAGTCGAGAACAGGCTTGCTCTCGGCCTCGGGTGGGGGGGTCAGGCTCTCGTCGCTCATGTTGTTGTTTTCCTTGGGTCCGTACGGACATGCCAGCTGCGCCGCGTGGCGCTCCGGATACTGCACCGGTATGGGGCAAGGCTGCGCACCTTGCGTGCGACGCCGTGAGCGATTCTACCGAGGTCCGGCCCTTCGCGCAGCAGCACGTGCCCGGCAAGACGCCGGCACGGCGCCGGCCAATACGGCGGGGTATATCCAGATTCTATATCCGGCATCAAAAAACGATCTTGGACATTTAGCGGGGCCAGGGCAATAGTGGGGCCACTGCCGCAAAAGTCGGCGGATCCCGACAAAGCTATCGCGCGGAGACACAATGGGACTGAGCCGCTGTACTTTTCTGACAGGCGCACCGGCCTGCTTGGCGCAAAGCCCGGCTACGACGAGGTGTTCGAGGCCCCTGACGGGCCCGCGCCGATCGGCATAGACAACGATACGCAGCAAAGACGCATCCGTCTGGCGGCCGATCGGCAAGAGATGGCCGATGCGCCGGATTTCGCCACGATCGCCGCCTGCGTGGCGAGTGTTTCCGAAACGCTCGGTCTCCTCCCGGCGCACGTCCGGACCCGGCCGGTGGCCGAATGGCTCGATACCCTGCGCTGCCAACGTCGCCCGTTCCCCCATCCACAGGCTGGACCAGGCACTGGATCATCCCGTGCGGCACACCAGTCAAATCACGTTTTCATAGAAGGAATGGTCATGCCAGACTCCCCGGACACCGGCACGCCCGGCACTTGCCTGAAGGCATTTCGCAAGCAGATCCGCGACTTCCTGCAGGAGGCGGTTCCGCCCGACATCCGCGCCGCCACGCGCGCGCACTGCCTCGTCACGCGCGAGCAGGCCACCATCTGGCACCGCATCCTGCATGCGCGCGGCTGGGCTGCGCCCGGTTGGCCACGCGAGCACGGCGGCCCGGGCTGGTCGCTGGTGGAACAGGCCATTTTCCGGGAAGAACTCGCTGCAAGCGACGCGCCCTATGTGGAGAACCTGGGTATCGACACGATCGGCCCTACGCTGATCCGCCATGGCACGCCTGAACAATGCCGGCGCTTCTTGCCCGGCATGCTCACCTTCGACGACTTCTGGGCGCAGGGGTACTCCGAGCCCGACGCCGGCTCGGACCTGGCATCGCTGCGCACCGTGGCTCGCCGCGATGGCGATATGTGGGTCATCAATGGCACCAAGATCTGGCAAAGCCTCGGGCATTGGGCCAACTGGGCTCTGGTGCTGGCACGCACGGACGCCACCGCAGAACGCAAGCAGGACGGGATTTCGGTGCTGCTGATCGATCTGTGCTCGCCCGGCGTGACGGTACGTCCCATTCGCTATATCAATGGCTCGCACTTTCACGTCCAGATGTTCTTTGACGATGTGCGGGTTCCGGCCGCAAACCTGGTCGGAGCGGAGAACGCCGGCTGGGCCATCGCCAAGGGGCTGCTGGTCATCGAGCGCCTGTTCGTGGCACGGCTGGCCGAATGCAAGGCAGAACTCGCGCGCGCCGCAGGGCTGGTCGCGCAGCAGCACGGCGGCGGCGATCCGGCGCTGCGCATGGAGCACGCCCTGCTCAAGCGCCGGCACGCCGCCCTGGACATTCGCACGCGCGCGCTCGAAGCCGCCTGGTGGCCTGCCGTGCGGCAGGCGGCGCAGGGCGGTAGTCCCCAACTGGAGGCTTCGCTGCTGAAACTCGAAGGCATCGAGTTGCTGCAGGACCTGCACCTGTTCAGCATGGATGCCCATGGCACCGCATCCCTGGTGTTCAACCCGGAAGCCGTCGAGGGCAGGCCAGGCGAGGGGCCGACCGGACATGCCGGGCATGCCGGGAACCTGGCCCTGCACATGTGGCGTTACCGCGGCAGCTCACTGGCCGGCGGCTCCTCCGAGATACAGCGCCAGATCATCGCCAAGGCGATCTTTTCCGGACAGACCGAGATCGACTGCGCGCGCGCCGATCACCTGGGCGAACAGCAGGCCATGATGGTCGATACCGTGCGCCGCTGGCTGGACAAGCATTACAACTTCGCGCGCAGGCAGAAGATCATCGGCACGCATGGAGGCTTCGATGAAGCTGCGTGGACCGGCCTGGCCGAGCTTGGCCTGACCGGCCTGGCCATTCCGGAGGCAGCCGGAGGCCTGGGCAACACCATGGCAGACCTGCTGCCGATCATGGAAGCGCTTGGCGAAGCGCTGGTTCTCGAACCGCTGCCGTGGAGCGCGGTGCTCGCCACGCAGGCGCTGCTCGCCACGCCGCATGGCCCGGTACGCAACGCACTGTTGGCGGCGCTGGCCAGCGGACAGACCCGCTGCGCGCTGGCTTGCGGTGAGGGCGCCGGCGATGGCCGGATACCGCGCCCGAAGATAACAGCGCAGCGCACCGGCGAAGGCTGGCTTCTGGATGGTGTGAATTCGATGGTGATGGGTGGCGCCCAGGCCCATCGCTTGATCGTGGCGGCGTGTCTGAGTGAGGGCGGCATCGGCCTGTTTGACGTGCCGGCCAGCATCGGCGGCGTTGGCAAACGCGCTTATCAGCTCCACGACGGGCGCAGCGCGGCTGACCTGCACCTGGACGGCGTGGTACTAGCGCACGCCGCTTTGCTCGCTGGCCCCGAGCATGCCCCCGCATCCATTCAACAGGCCCTGGCACTGGCCACAGTAGCGCTCTGCGCGGAGAGCGTCGGCGCCATGCGGCGCGCGCTGGGCATCACAGTCGAATACCTGCGCACACGCAGGCAATTCGGTCGCCCCTTGTCGGAACAACAGGTCCTCCAGCACCGCGTGGCTGAACACTACCGCGCATGGAACAACGCGCACCATCTGGTGCGGCAGGCACTGGCCGACTGGGATACCGTGCAACCGGCGGAACGCGAGCGCCGCGTCTGCGCGGCCAAGTACATGACCGGTATCGCCGGCCGCGGTATCGCACTGGATGTCTTGCAATTGCATGGCGCCATCGGCTTGCAGGACGAGACCGCCATCAGCCATTACAGCAAGCGGCTGATCGGCAATGAACTGCTTCTGGGCAATGCCGCCACGCATCTCGGGCGCTTTGCCGCCACCGTGGACACTCCCCGGATGTAGTACGGCAAGAATATCGACGGAACCCAGAGAGGAGAAGACATATGCATGCATGGCCCCCGGAAAAGCGCCTCGCCCTTTCGCTCGTCTGCGCCCTGACCGCGACGACACTGTCAGCCACTGCCGGCACGCCGCCGGATACGGCATGGCCGAAGCGGCCGGTCACGATCGTTGTGCCGGGCGCGGCAGGTGGCACCATCGATATTCCAATCCGGCTGCTGGCCAGGAAACTCAGCGCGCGCCTTGGGCAGCCCGTCGTCGTCGACAATCGCCCGGGCAGCGGCGGCATCATCGGAACGCAGGCGGCGCTGCGTGCGCCGGCCGACGGCTACACGTTGCTGGCAGGCAATGTCGGCCCGCAAGCGATCAACTATAGCGCCTACACGCACCTCAGCTATGCGCCGTCGGATCTGACCCCGGTCACCGACATCATTGCCTTTCCCAATGTCCTGGTGGTAAATGCCCAATCGCCCATCAGGAGCGTGGCCGACCTGATCGCACAACTCAGGCAACAACCCGGCAAACTTTCCTTCGGTTCGGCTGGTATTGGCCAGACCAGCCATCTTGTGGGCGAACTCTTCAAGATGCGCACTGGCACCGATGCCATTCACGTGCCATACAAGGGTTCCACGCCTGCCACCACGGCATTGCTGGCAGGGGAAACGACATTCCAGTTCGACAACCTGACACAGGCACTGCCGCATATCCGCTCCGGAAAGCTGCGCGCGCTCGCCGTGACTTCGGCACAGCGCATGCCGAGCCTGCCAGAGGTGCCCACGATGGTGCAGGCCGGCTTTGATAGTTTCCTCTCGACTGCGTGGATCGGCATCTTCGTTGCTGCAAAGACACCGCCGGCGGTCGTCTCCCAGCTGGAGCAGCAGCTTGCCGTGATCATGCGCGATCCGGCGCTGTTGGCCCAGATCCGCGAAATGGGGGGCGTTGCGGGAGGCCAGCCACCGGAGAAGTTCGCCGCATTCGTGGCAAGCGAGCGAAAACGGTGGGGAGAAGTCATCCGGACAGCGCATCTGACGCTGGATTGATTGATTTCGAGAGCCTCGCCGGGCGCCAAGTCGCGCGCTCCCCACTCTGCCGGCTATCCACCCCCTTTCAGCAGGGTACTTAAATTGCTGTACTGCAGCACACTTAGCAGCGGCAACTCGATCGACCCTGTTGTTGCCATCCCTTGAGGGTGTAGGCGATCTCCCCGGCCTACACCCCTTTTTTCTCTTTCTGCTCTCCATTTGAAGGGCCAGGACGCGTTAATCCAGGGGGCGTTTTCACAAAACCAATCCCCCCATCAGAGGGGATGAAAATAATAGATGCGGCGTAATACCTGGCATTCCATCGCTCTTATGTCAGACATTAAAATATTGCAATGTGTATCACAAATGATCTCGGATATAGTGCATCGCAGCAATTGAATATTTAGCATTTTATTTATTTCATATCGATTTACTGTGGGAAGTAACTCAGAATATGAACAGCTCAGGCCGACAGGCATGAACTGGCTATTTTCGATTTCCAGCACCGTGTAAGACAAATACAACGAGCGAGGCCGCAGCCGGCGCGGGAGGGGAAACCGCCGCACCGTGCAGCCGACCCGCCGGACACATCAAACAACCACGCGGCACACGCGGCGCTGCAAGCGCCGGGCGGCACGTTGTGGAATCGGTGAAAACGGGGTCCCACCAAAAGGCAGGGGGGCAAAAGTGCAGCACACAGGGGTATTCACGCGTCAGGAACTGGACAACTACTTTGCCTCGTACGTAGGGATGGAAGGCGGAAACCCCAGGGCCAGTCTCTGGATCTGCGACAGAAGCCCGCATCCCTGGTACGAGCGCCTGGCGGGGCCATTACGGCCGCGCACGGAGCCGCACGCATGGGATGCGGAGTTTCGCGCGAAGCATCGGGAAGACATGGGCAAATGGCTGAACCACCAGCGCATTGCCCGCATCATGGCCGCAGCGCGCGCGCAAGCGCTCGGTATCCGGCTGGACGACAACGACTGGAAGGCGTACTACCGGGATGAGCTCTACGCACCCGACGGCGCGCAATTCAAGCTGAACCTGTTCCCGCTGCCCGTCATGCTCGATGGCCTGACACCCTGGTCCAAGGTGTTCCGCGGTCAGTCCGAGCTCGTGCCCAAGGATCGCTACCTGGACCTGTGCCGGCATGGCGGGCGATTCCGCTTCCTGCGCACGCTCTGCGCGCACTGGCGGCCCAAGGTGGTCGTCTGCATCGGCTATCGCCAGGCTGACGACTTCGTACGCGCATTTGGGCTCGAACAGGCCCCATGTGAAGAGCAGCAATTGCAGCCGGCGGACCAGGTAAGGCTCCTGCACATCTACAAGAGGGATGGCACCACGTGGATCATCTGCCCCGCACTCGCGGGCAGCGCGGGGCTGACCTCCGACGTGCAGCTCAACGCGTTCGGCAAGCTGCTCGGCGCCAGCCTGGCGCCGAGCGACTTCGATCCCCCACCCGCGGCGGCATGCGGTCCGGGCAGATTACCGGAGAGCCTGAATGCGCTGTTGGCCGGAAGTGCATCTGGCGGACTGCCCAGCGGCGGATATCCTGCCCAACGGCATCACCTGCCTGACCCGAGGGACGCGCGACAACACAGATCCGATTTCGTGCCCCAGGCCATGTAGCCGCCAGGGCCATGGTTCGGCCTGCCGGCCGCAGCCATGCGCCGGGGAAGCCCGGCACACCTGATGGCATCAATGGCGCCGGGCGTAGGGAGCCAAGGTGCCTTCCAGGTGACTGGATCCATGCATCCAGAAGCAACAAGCTTGCGGCGGGCCGGCGCGATTTGCACCAGCCCGCCAACTCATGCGAACATCCTGCGTTTTTGGGGGCCCTGCCCATGAAACGCTCGACCTTGCTCGCATCGCTTGCCCTGCTCACGCTGGCCGTGGGCCAGCCCGCGCTCGCGGACACGCTGAAGAAGCCTGGCCTCGACGCACTAGCCGCCGCCGCGCAGGCCAGCCCGCCCGCCGATTTCAACGCATTCCTGCGTGCCGCAGCCAAGGCCGATCCCTCGCTGGCGGGCAGTGTCGCCGCCTATCAAAAGCACGCCCCGCTGCACGGCGACGACCTGACCAATATCGGGCGCTTGCTGGGCCTCTATAACCGGATTCATCACCACCAGGCGGTGATCAGCGCCATCGAGCGCATGGTGGCCTTGCGCACCGTGCGCGACGACAAGATCCCGCAGCACGAGAACCCCGCCATCATCGCCTTCGGCAACCTGGTGGAAGGCATGGCCAAGGACTTCGGCCTCAGCTTCCGCAATGTGGACAACCGCGTGTTCGAAGTCACTTTGCCGGGCACGGGCAAGGAAGAATTCGGCTTGCTCACCCACGCCGACGTAGTCCCTGCCGTGGCGGACGAATGGGTGCTGGACGACGGCACCAAGCTCGATCCGTTCAAGGTCACGCGCGTGGGTGATTTCCTGTACGGCCGCGGCACCATCGACGACAAGGGCTCGATTGCCACCGTGCTGTACGCGATGAAGACCGTGAAGGAAAGCGGGCTGAAGCTCAACCGCACCATCCGGCTGATGATCGAGACCACCGAGGAAACGGGCGGCGACGGCATGAAGTATTACCGGCAGCACACCAAGCTGCCCGAGTACAACATCGTGCTCGACAGCAAATACCCCGCCGTGGTGGCCGAGAAAGGCTCTGGCAGCCTGAAGGTGTTCTTCCCCGTGCAGGCCACCGACGGCAACGCCACCGCCATCGTCGGCATGAGCGGCGCGGCCGCCGCCAACGCCGTGCCGCAAACCGCGAGCGCGCAACTCAAGGGCGGCGACCTGAACGCAGCCCGCACCCAGCTTGAAGCAGCACGCGCCGCCTTTATCGAAAAGTACGCGCCGCAGGGCAAGTTCGCCATCGATATCACCCAGCGCGCCGACAGCCTGGAGGTCAAGGTCACCGGCAGTTCCGCCCACGGCTCCCGGCCCGAGGAAGGCGTGAATCCCCTGCCGCGCCTGACGCTGTTCCTGCGGGAATCCGGCATCGTGCTGGCCGACAACCACTACGCCCGTGCAGCGAAGTACCTCGACGACCTGTATGGCACCGGCTACCTCGGCGAGAAAATGGGCGTGGCCTACAAGGACGACTTCATGGGCCCGCTCACCCTGTCGCCCAACCTCGTCCAGGAAAAAAATGGCCAGTTGGAGGTCACCACCAACGTGCGCATGCCGCGCGGCAACACGCCGCAAGCCCTGTCCAAGGCCGTGGCCGACAAGATCAACGCCTGGGCTGCCGCCAACCACGCAACGGTGACCATCAGCCACGACCAGGGCGACTGGATGGCGCGCGACCCTAAAGGCGCGTGGCTATCCACGCTGCTCAACATCTTCGGCGACACCACGGGACTGGAAGCCAAGCCCGTGCCCACCGCCGGCAGCACCACCGCCAAGCTGATGCCGAATGCCATCAACTTCGGCCCCGCCATGCCCGGCAAGAAGTACACCGCGCACAACGCCAAGGAGTACAAGGAAGTTGCCGACCTGGACCTGGACATGCAGATGTTCACCGAGATGCTGATCCGCATCGGGGATCTGAAGACAATGCAGTGAGGCAGTGGCCGCTGCTATGTGCCAATGTTTGCCGGCTGCGTCGCATTACGTTGCCTTGCGTTAGTCGCGGTCGCGAAACCTGTCCAATAGCCACTCCCGAGCGATCGCCGTCGTCGCCTCGGGACGCTCCATGGATGGGAAATGACCACAACCGGAAAGCACTTCATACCGGGCGTCAGGCAAGACACCGGCGATTCGCCGGCCGACTTCCATCGGCACGAATGTATCGGCCGCCCCCCAGATCAATAGCGCCGGAACCTCCACCGACGCAAGCGTGCCCCAATGATCCCGTCGTGTCAGGGTGGCATCCGACTGGCGGGCAAACAGCGCCGCCCCGCAATCCTGCGCCATCTGCACGAACATCGCTCGCGAGAGCGTGTCGGCCGGTGGAATCGCCTTCTCGGCGAATTCCTGCGTCACCGCGGCATGTTCACCATTGCGGATTCGTGCACTGATCGCCCGTACGCCAGCAGGGTCCGGATGCATGCCGGGGTTGCAGTTCATCAGCCAAAGCCCTGCCACGCGTTCCGGGGCTCTGGCAAGTACCTCCATGGCGAGACAACCGCCGTATGCGGTACCGGCAACGATAAAGCGGCCTTTGACCTGGGATAGCAGAAGATCGGCGCTCGCGGCGAAACTCTCCTCCGCGAGGACTTTGACTTCCGCGTCGACGATATCCGACAAGCCTTCAAGCTGGGCGCGATACAAGCGCGCGTCACACGGCATGGCAGGCAAAAGGATCAGTGGGAGCATCGTGATTGGCTCAGACGGCGTCGATCAGGAGATCGATTCTACGGCGCTCGCTCGGCCAATGCGCGCTCCGGGACAGGAACATYCATGTGAGACGGAACGTCGGTTTTTGTGAGACGCAGCGTCAAGTGACGAAACGATAACTCTGCAAGAATTGGCGCCGGTTCGTGGTACGCGCCACCCCTCCAGCAAGAGTGCGGCCCCGGGCCGCACGACCAGGCCATCCCAAGGATTCTCGATAGCAGCCCGGCAGCGCAGCTTGTGTCCGGCGCAGCGCGCCGCGGCTGGCCGACACCATGCAGTCCCTGCGGGATGCGCCTGGCACGAGCCATAGCGTACTGAAAACACAATATTGAAGGCGGGACATCTCATGCTGAAAAGTAGGACGACATTCATATCGCTGACACTCCTGGCCGCCGCCGCGCTCTCGGCATGCGGGGGCGACAACCAAGACAAAGCGGCCGCGAACGCTCAGACGCCCGCCGCGCCCACGCCAGGGTCTCCGGCGTCCACCTGCGCCGAAACCGGCGTGGATGCGAAGTTCGCCTGCCAGACCGGGGCCACGGAGCCGCTCTACATCTACCAATGGGCGCTCAAGCAGGCGACCAGCTACTTCAAGTCTCTCTCCGGGATCGCGGATGGCATCACCGATCTCAACGTGGAAGACGTGCATGCCGCGGGCATCAAAGGCCAGGGTGTCAATGTCCTGGTGCTCGACGACGGCGTCGATATCGGCAATGAGGACCTGGCCGCCAATGTGAACGGGTCGATGACTTACAACTTTGACGACGGCACCAACAACCCCACGCCCGCCGATATCCCCAATAACATTGCGGAGGCCCATGGCACCCATGTCGCCGGCATCATCAGCGCGGCGCAGAACGGGAAAGGCGTGATTGGCATCGCGCCCCGCGCGACCCTTGGCGGCGCGCGTTTCATCGGCACCGCGAATGCCAGTATCTTGCAGGCCTACGGTGGTGCCGACTGGTCCAGGAATGCCCACATCGTCAATGCATCATACGGAGGCAATCCCGTGGTGCCGGACGAGTACGACACCGAATCCGGGAGCAGCTCCGTCATCAGGGCCTTTCCGAACCTGAGAAGCGGCAAGGGCCTGGTCATGGTAAAGGCCTCGGGCAATGAGTACAACAACACCGGCGGCGACGACCCCAGGTTCTGCCCCGATATCGATGGGATACACGGCGTCATCAGCTGCGAGAATCCCGCGAACGACACCGAGGCGCTGGAGCCAGGCGTCATCCTGGTCGGCGCGGCCAACGCCAAGGGCATCAAGTCAAGCTACTCCAACGCCGGGGCGGTCAACTGGATCACCGGGCTTGGCGGTGAATTCGGGGAAGCGGGGCAATACGGAGAGCTTGGCTCCGGTCCGATGATCTTCTCGACCGACCTGACTTCTTGCGCGAAAGGCTATAGCCGCAACTTCCTGGAACTCACCAACGCATTCAGCATTGGCGGCAGCGCAACCAACAAGAAAGATAACGCAAACTGCGACTATGCCAGCATGAACGGCACCTCGGCCGCTACCCCGACCATTTCAGGGGTCGTTTCACTGATGCTGGCGGCAAATCCAAACCTGACGTGGCGAGACGTGCGCGAGATTCTTCGCGTCACCGCCAGGAGAATCGATCCGGACTATGGCGCGCGCAACAACCGGAATCTCCGGCTTGACCTGAAGCAGGGGACATTCACCGCCAGCACGGATGCCAGCCTCGTCGATGGCAGCCAAACGGCGCGGCTGGACCTGGGCTGGCAAAAGAATGCCGCAGGCAACTACTACTCGAACTGGTACGGCTTCGGCCTGGCGGATGCCGCGGCCGCTGTCAGGCTGGCGAAGGCATACAGTGCCTACAAGCCGGCAGCCCTGGCCATTGGCGGTTTCACCAAGGCCTTCGCCGATAGCGCCCAGCTCAAGTACGGCTCGGTCCAGAAGCTGGGGCAATTCACGGCCGGCGGCAACGACAAGGTGGATGCCCTGCAGCTAAGACTAAGCGGCTCGATCTGCGTCGGCAGCGTTGGTGTCTTTGTCAAATCGCCTTCCGGAACCCTATCCGCGCTCGCTGTTCCATACAACAGCTACTACAGCACGGGCGTTCCGGAAGTGAAAAGCTACGGGCTAGGCAGCTATGCATTCCATGGCGAGAACGCCGCCGGGAATTGGGAGGTGTATGCGGTCAGCGTGATGCCGGCCACCGCGGCGCCCGGCACGTGCAGCAGTTTCCAGCCGGAAGCCGATGGCGTCAGCGTCAAGCTCAGCAAACCCTTGGCTGTTGAATACCGTGTGATTGCCGCGAAATAACGGGGCGAGGAGAATGATGATGAAAGTGAATTTGTCCTTCAGGGTCTTGCTGTCCGGCGTCGCGGCGCTTGCCACCACGCTGTGCTACGCGGGCGCGTCGACCTTTGTGGCTGGGCAACAGCTGTCGCCCGCGCAATGGAAGAGCCTTGCGGGCACGACGGTCGTTCGCCTTGGCAGCCAGTCGTTCCAGACGCTGCCGGCCTCGGCGAAGAACGCGGGCGCCGCGGGCAGTGCGGTGACGCTGGTCGTCAACGATCGGGGCGTTGTGGGCGAAAGCCGCAACGAGGTGGTCGTTTCGCAAGTATCGACCCAGGAAGTCCAGCAGACGATCGGCAAGCTAAGCCACGCCGCTATCGGGGTCCAGTACTTCGATCACATGAGCATCAGCCAGTTGACGTTTGCTTCGTTCCAGGATGCGGTCAACGCCAGGGAGCAGCTCAAGACACTGCTTGCGCCGGGGGCGGCGGTCGATGTCCCGATCCGGTATGGCAAGCCCAAGGTGCGCTGAGCCGGCTTTCGCGGCCGAAGTCACGCCTTCCTGCCGCGCTTGAAGACCCCGGCCGCCCGGGGCCTTGCCAATGCGGCGGTGCTTGCCTGGCGTGCTACACGCAGTGCGGCGGGCAGGCGATCGACATCGAGGGCTGAGGCCTTGCAGTCAGGCGCCGGTGCCGATGGCGGTGAATTCGCTCCGCAGGCTCTCCAGCCATTCGTTGATGGTGGCAGCTTCACTGCCGCTGGCAGACGCCGCAGACCAGCTGTTGCGGGGACGCTCCGCGAGCGCGCGCACCTCCCGCGGACTCAGGCTGAAGCGGCGGCGAAAGGCGCGGCTGAACGTGCTCTCGTTGGAATAGCCGTAACGATATGCCAGCTCGGCGATACTGAGCCCGCTGCCCTTGGATCGGGCCAGTTCATCGAAACAGCGATCCAGCCGCCTGCCCTGGATGTAGGCGTTCACGCCGCCGTCGCTCTCGAACAGCCGGTAGAGGCTGGCTCGCGACAGGCGGAAGACGCTGGCAACTTGCTCCGGCGAGAGCCCTTCCGTGGCCAGATGTTGTTCGATATAGCGCCGTACCAGCTTGCGCATGCTGCGGCGTGCCGCCGTTTGCACTTCGGGCTCGCTATCGCGCAGCCTGGCTCCGCTGCCCTCCAGCATGATCAGCGCCGCGGTGACCGATGCGGCCATCTCCTGCGCTGTCAGGCTGGCGCCGGCCAGCATGAGTTGCGACAGGTGAGACGCCAGCAAGCGTGTGGAACCCTGGCCGGCATCCAGCACGGTGCCGTGCAGGTTGCAGCTCCTCAGCGAGGCGGGAAGGCGGTCGCGCGGCACGGTGAGGGTGATGTTCGAAAACGCCGGCGTCCGGCTATCCAACGTCCGCCCCAGGTCGAGCAGGCTGATCGATCCCTCGCTCGCATGGAACGGCCGGTTGCCATACTCGCCCTGAACGCCGCCCGTGACGTAAAGCTGGATCAGGATGTGGTCGATATTGCTGCGCCGGATCTCAACGCTGCCCCGCTTGAAGCGATGCGCCACGGAGCCCCCGACACGGGCGATCAGGCTATCGCCTAGATGGACGCCCATCAGCTCGGCCGAGAACGCGTCGGGCGCGGCGCCAATCTCCACGTCAAAGAGCGGCGATAGCGCTGCGCGCCAGAGTTGGCAGGCGTCGGGAAGTGCCCGCCCATCGAGCCGGACATGCACTTGCGGCGGCGTCGCCGCCGCCGCGCCGTCTGCCTGCGCACCGGTTTCGGGTTCTGCCGCCATCTGTGCTGATGCTGGGCCTGCCACGCGATTCCTTTTTTTTGGGGCCGGTAAAAGGCTTCGGCGCACTCCGCATCGCGACCCCGTCACCCCGTCACCCCGGTGCGCCGCCATGCCGTAGCATGCGCGCCGGCCCGCTGCAGGGCACATGATATCGAATGGATGCGGTCATGCGTTAGCGCGGCGGCTTGCCCCAAAGAAAAACGCCCCACCGGGACCGAGTGGGGCGTTGCCTGACTGTGCGATGTCTCTGCGTTACACCGGCACGTCCTTCATCGGGTCCGGTTTCCGGTTATCGAACCAGCGATACAACGTAGGCACCATCACCAGCGTCAGCAGGGTCGAGGTGATCAGCCCGCCGATCACCACCACCGCGAGCGGGCGCTGCACTTCGGAGCCCGGGCCGGTGGAGAACAGGAAAGGCACCAGCCCCAGCATGGCGATGGTGGCCGTCATCATCACCGGGCGGAATCGCTGGGTCGCGCCCTGGATCACCGCCTGGTCCAGCGACAAGCCGGAGTCACGCAGCGTGCGGATGTACGACACCAGCACCACGCCGTTGAGCACCGCCATGCCCCACAGGGCGATAAAGCCCACCGAGGCCGGCACCGACAGGTACTCGCCGGTGACGAACAAGCCGATGATGCCGCCGATGGAGGCAAACGGCAGCACGGTGATGATCAGCGTGGCAAAACGCACGGAGTTGAACAGCAGGAACAGCAGGAAGAAGATCGCGGCGATGGTCACCGGCACGATGATCTTCAGGTGGCCCATGGCGCGCTCCATGTTCTGGAACTGGCCGCCCCACTCCAGGTAGTAGCCTTCCGGCAGCTTGACCTTGGCGCCCGCGGCCTGCTGCAGCTCGGCGACGAATCCGCCGAGGTCGCGGTCCTTCACGTTGATCATCACCACCACGCGGCGCTTGGCCATTTCGCGGCTGATCTGCGCGGGGCCGTCGGTGACCTCGATCCTGGCCACGCTTTGCAGCGGCACCTGGGCGCCGTTGGGCGTGGCCACCAGCAGCTGGCGGATGGCCTGCACGTTGTCGCGGAATGCTTCGGGCAGGCGCACCGCCGCGGCAAAGCGGCGCTCGCCCTCGAAGATGTCCGTGGCGCGCTTGCCGCCGATGGCGATCTCGATGATGTCGTGGATGTCGGAGGCATTGAGCCCATATCGCGCAATGGCCTGGCGGTCGATCTCGATCGACAGGTATTGCTGCCCGGAGATCCGCTCGATGCGGATGTCCTGCGAGCCCTGGATGCCGCCGGCAACCCGCGCGATCTCGCCGGCCAGGTCGCGCAGCTTGTCGAGGTCGTCGCCGAACACCTTCACCGCCACGTCCGAGCGCACGCCGCTGACCATCTCGTCGACGCGGTCGGAAATCGGCTGCGCCATCACGATCTGCACGCCGGGGATGGCCTTGAGCTTCTCGCGGATGGCGTTGGCGATATCGTCCTGGGTCCAGCCGTCGGGCCACTCGTCGCGGTCCTTCAGGCTGGCAATCGGTGTCGATTCATTCTGGCCCTGCGGGTCGGCCGGGCTTTCGCCGCGGCCCACGCCGGACACCACCGACTTCACGCCGGGCACCGACAGCACCAGCTTGTTGGCTTCCATCTCCAGCTTGACCGATTCCTCCAGCGAGATGTTAGGCACGCGGTCCAGCGCCGGCACGATCGAGCCCTCCTTCATCTCGGGGATAAAGGAGGTGCCCAGCAGCGGCACGATGGCCACGGTGGCCATGAATGCCACCACCGCGCCAATCACGGTCTTGCGGCTGTTGTTCAGTGCCCAATGCAGCATGCGCAGGTAGTGGCGCTTCATGAACGCGATCAGCCAGGTATCGTGCTCCGCGCCGCCCTTGAGCAGGTAGGACGACAACACCGGCGAGAGCGTCAGCGACAGGAACAACGAGATCGCCAGCGCAATCGAGATGGTGAACGCCAGCGGCGCGAACATCTTGCCTTCCATGCCGGTCAGCGTCATCAGCGGCAGGAACACCAGGATGATGATGCCCACGCCGACGATCACGGGCGTGGCCACTTCCTGCACCGCCTTGACCAGGATCTCGGTCTTGCTCATGCCGCTCTTGTCGCGGTGGCCGAGCCGCTCGAACGCGTTCTCCACCACCACCACCGAGCCATCCACCATCAAGCCGATGGCGATGGCCAGCCCCCCGAGCGACATCAGGTTGGCCGACAAGCCCACCTGGTTCATCACCATGAAGGTCATCAGCGGCGTCAGCACCAGCGTGGCCAGCACGATGACGGACGAGCGCACATCCCCCAGGAACAGGAACAGCACGATCACCACCAGCACCACGCCTTCGAGCAACACCTTGGTGACCGTCCACAGCGCGGAGTCCACCAGCTCGCTGCGGTCGTAGTACGGCACGATCTGCAGCTTGCCCGGCAGCATGCCGCGCTCGTTGATCTCGGCCACGCGGGCCTTGACGCGGCTCACCACTTCCTTGGCGTTGCCGCCGCGCATCATCATCACGATGCCGCCGACCGACTCGGTCTCGCCGTTCTTGACCAGCGCGCCCTGCCGTACTTCATGGCCGATGGTCACGTTGGCGACATCCCGCACATAGACCGGCGTGCCCGAGACCTCCTTGAGCACAATGCTGCCGATATCCTCCACGCCACGGGCCAGGCCCACGCCGCGGATCAGGTACTGCTCGGCATAGTGCGGCAGCACGCCGCCGCCGGAGTTGGCGTTGTTGCGCGCGAGCGACTGGTAGACCTGCTGCAGCGTGACCTGGTAATGCCGCATGCGGTCCGGGTTGACCAGCACCTGGTATTGCCGGACAAAGCCGCCCTGCGAGTTGATTTCCGCCACACCCGGGATCGAGCGCAACAGCGGGCGCACCACCCAGTCCTGCGCGATGCGGCGCTCGGAGAGTTCCTCGGTCGTGAGCGCGCGGTTGCCGTCATCGACGCGGTCCAGCGTGTACTGGTAGACCTCGCCCAGGCCGGTGGAGACCGGGCCGAGCACCGGCGTCACGCCCTCGGGCATGCGCCCGGCCACCTCGATCAGGCGCTCCATCACCAGTTGCCGCGCAAAGTAGACGTCCGTCGCATCGGTAAACACCAGCGTGATCAGCGACAGGCCCGCCTTGTTGAGCGAACGCATTTCTTCCAAGCCGGGCAGCCCGGTCATGGCCATTTCCACCGGCACCGTGACAAAGCGCTCCACTTCCTCCGGCGAGCGGCCGGTGGCTTCGGTGGCGATCTGCACCTGCACGTTGGTGACGTCGGGGAAGGCATCCACCGACAGTTTGGTTGCCGCGCGCAGGCCGAAGAAGAACAGCACCACCGCCAGCACGCAAACCACCAGCCGCTGTTTGATGGCGGCTTCCACAAGGGATTTCAGCATGATCGATTAACCCTGTTCCAGGCGCTTGCGCTCGTTGTCGAGGTGGAAGGCACCATCCACCACGATGCGGTCGCCCGCCTTCACCCCGCTTTGCACCACGCGCATGCCGTCGCTCTCGGCACCCAGCTTGACCTTGACCTGGCGGTACAGGCCGCCGGCCTGCTCCACGTAGACCAGTTCGTCGTTGCCGTCGCGCACGATGGCGGATTCCGGAATCACCAGTTGCTCGGACGGCACGCTGGCAATCAGCATGCTGGCCAGCATGGCCGGCTTCAGGCGCCCTTCGCGGTTATCCAGCTCGGTGCGGACCAGCACGGTACGCGTTTGCGGATTCACGGTGCGGCCCACGTAGATGAGCTTGCCGGTGATCTGCTTCTGGCCCGCGCCGTTGCCAAGGGACGGCACCTCGATGTCCACGCTCTGGCCCTCGGCCACCAGCGCGGCCTGCTGCTCGGGCACTTCCGCCACCACCCACACGCGCGACAGGTCGGCCACGGTGTAGAGCGCATCGGCCGGCTGCACCACCTGGCCTTGCGCGACGTTGCGCTCCACCACGGTGCCGCTGATGCTGGAAAACACCGGCGAGTAGGAATCGATGCTGCCGCTCTTGGCCAGTTGCGCCACCGCGGCGGCCGACATGCCCAGCACGCGCAGCTGGTCGCGATAGGCGCGCATCTCGGCCGAGGAAATGGCCAGCTCGCTCTCGCGGCGTTGCAGCTCGCCACGGCCGATCACGTCGGCGGCGAACAGCTGGCGCGCACGCTCGGCGTTGCGGGCCTGCAGCTCGGTCTGCGCCTCGGCCTTGAGGAAGGCCATCTGGGCCGCGCCCAGCTCGCTGCTATGCAGGCGGGCGAGCACCTGGCCCGCCTTGACCTCCTGGCCCAGGATGCCGAAGAGATCCGTCACGCGGCCGGTCACGCTGGCGCCGATGCGCGCCATGCGCTGCTCATCGAAATCAATGCGTCCGGACACGCGCAGCACTTCGCTGAACGGGCTGGCAGCCACCGCGGCCACCTTCAGGGTTTTCTGCAGCGTCTCTTCCGGCTTGACCACGCCGGGCGGCTGCTTAGGCGGCTCGGCGGCGGGAGCTGGTTCGTCGGAGCAGCCAGTCAGGGAAAACAGCAGGGCTGCGGTTGCCGTCAGGGAAAGTAGAAAATGGGGGCGCATGCTTATTTGGTTTCCGTAGATGCCGGGAGAGCCGCGGGTGCGGAAGGTGCTGAAGGTGCGGACGGGGCCGTGGGGGCCGTGGGTGCGGCGGTCTGCCCGGGCACGCTCGACAGCAGCTTCTCGATCTGGATGGTGGCTGCCTGCTGCTCGAACTGGGCGGCAATCAGGTCGCTGCGCGCGCCGCGCAGCACGCGCTGCGCATCGAGGTAGTCCAGGATGCCGCGCTCGCCGAAGCGATACGCCGACTCGGCCACCGCCAGCGCGGATTCGGCCTGGCGCACGATGCCGCCTTCCAGCGCGCTCACCTGCGACTGCGTGATCTCGTATTGGCGGTAAGCCGATTCCAGCTCCTGCGTGAGCTCGAACTCGCGGGCTTCCAGCGCGGTGCGGGCCTGGATCGCCTGCGCGGTCGCCTCGCCCACCGGCCCGCTGCGGCGGTCCCACAGCGGGATGGTGAGGACCAGGCCAACCTGCGAGACCGTGTTGTCCGGCTGGCGCTCGGCGCTGGCGCGCACCGCCAGTTCGGGCAGGCGCAGCGAGCGCTGGTAGTCCACGGCCAGGCTGGCGCGGTCCGCTTCCAGGCGGCGCTGGGTCAGCTCGGCGTTGGCGCCGGTCAAGGTGTCGCGCAGCATCGGCAGGGCCGGCAGCGCGGCGGGCTGGCTCAGGCTGCCGGACAGCGAATAGGCCGCCGGCATGGCGCCGCCCACTTGCTGGCGCAGCGCCGCCTTGGCCTGGTTGACGCGCAGCTGCGCGCTCTGCAGCGTCTTCTGCGCGCTCAGCAGCTCGGTCTCGGCCTTGATCAGCTCATAGCGCGGCGCTTCGCCCACCTCCACCCGCAGCCGGGCGCGGTCCTGGATCTGCCGCATCATGGCCAGGTCTTCCTTGGCCGCGGCCAGCTCCATCTCGCGCCGCAGCACATCGAAGTACGACGTCTTGACCCGCGCCGCCAGGTCCGCGCGGAACGCCTGGCGGCCGGCTTCGGTGGCCTCCAGGCTGCGTCCGGCGATTTCGGCGCGCAGCTTGCGCTGCTGCGGATAATCCAGCTTCTGGGTGATGGCCATGGTCGGCGCGGCGCCACCGGCCACACCGGCAGTGCGCGGCGACAGGCGCCCGTACATCACCTCAACCTGCGGATTGGGATAGGCACGCGCGCTGGTCACAGCGGCGCTGGCGGCATCCACGCCGGCCTGCGCCGCCTCCACGCCTTTGTTGGTGGACTGCGAAAGGGACAGCAGTTGCGGCAAGGTGAACGTTTCCGCCGCGAGAGCCGGCAAGGCTCCGAGCGACAGCAACGCCACCATGGAAAACATAGTGATCTGTTTGATCTGCATGACAAATGGGGGCAGGCGAAACGGCTGCGCGCCCGCCGCCGGCGCGCGCAAAAAGCGCGCGCCAACGGTCAGCCAGCGATCGCGGACGCGATCGGGCCAAGGCGCCCAGGCAATAGGAACGCAGCCCGGGCGCGCAAGGTGCGCGCCGGGGTTGCCAGGGCTGTCAGATCAGGGAGATGGGGGGCTTGAAGAACGCCGCGGGCAAAGGATCCGGGCGTGCGGGCAGCTCTTGCGCTATCTCGTTGGGGGGCAACGAAACACGCACGGTGTGCAGCGCGAAGAGCGCGCTGGATTCTTCGATCTCGTCGAGCATGTCGAGGGGGTCGAGCAAGTCGGCGGACCAGATCTCGCAGTAGCCGGGAGGATCGGCCTCCACCACCGCCGCCACCACCGCTGCCGCCATCGCTTCGCCCGCCAGGCCATCGTCGCCCGGCGCCACGACGCGCTCCAGGCCGGCACTAGCGTCCAGTTCGTCGAGGGTGCGGGAGAACGCCGGTTCGGCAATCAGGAATTCGGCGCGAACAGGATCAAATGCAGGCCCCGGCATACCGGCGTGCGTGTTCGCCGCGGCCCCGAAGGACAGCGCAGACAAGCACAGAACGGTGATCAGGAGCAGCAGGGATCGCATGAATCGGGGTAGAACGACTAGGGCCAAACCGGCGCGGATGGTGATAAATCAGCCATCCGGCGCCGATGGTGCACCACAGCATTGTAACGCGGATGTAAGTCATAGACCGGCAAAGGGCCGGGGCGTTCCGGTCAAGCGTGACAAAAGTTGCTTGCGTGCAGGCCGGGCTGGGCCGGGCCGGCGGCCCCGCTATGCGGGCGCTGCCACCGGGGGCCGCAGCGCCGCGCGCTCGATCTCCGCCAGCCACAGGACCAGTTCCCACCAGCGCGAGGCGGTGTTCTCATCCGGCCCGCCGCCAAAGCCCTCCAGCGCCGCCTCGAGGCGCAGCGCCGTCTCCRCCAGCCCGGCGCGCGACAACGCCGTGGCTAGTTCGCGAGCTCGCTCAAGCGCGGCCGGACGCTGGTTGCGCAAGCCCTGGCGCAGCCACTGCGCCAGCAGCGCCAGCGCGGCGCCGGCCAGGGCGGCATGCGGCACCGGTGCCGGCGCGACGCAGGCCGGCATGGGGCCGGGGCTGGCGGGCTCGGTCGCCAGCACCACGGCGCGGGCCTGGGTCATCAGGGCCAGCGGCTCCATTTCCAGGGCGCCGCCAATCACGCGCACCGTGCCCGCCACGCGCTGGATGGCGTCGCCTCCCGCCTCGGCGATGCGCAACACGCTTGCCAGCGCGTCAACGGCGCCGGGCGCGCCGCTGCCGTGGCGGTAGCGCAGCAGGCAGCGCTGGCCATCGGTGTCGAGCAGGCTGGCGAGCAAGGTCTGCGCGGCGGCGTCCCAGCCCCACTGCGCCACGGCCATCACGTCCAGCACGTGCAGGTGCCCGATGGCCTGGCGCGGCAGCAGGCAGGCGGGCGCGGCTTGCGTGAGGTGCTGGCGCAATGCCGCCACCGTGGCGAAGGCCAGCGGCGGCCGCAGGTCGTTCCAGGCTTGGGCGGAGAGCGGCAGCACATTGGTCTGGCGCGCGGCGCTGCCAATCTCCAGCAAGCCGTTGGCGCGGCGGCGCGCCGCGCGCGTGACCACCTGGCTGGCGGCCAGGCGGCCCATCGGATTGCCCGCCACGCGCCGCTGCACCAGCGGCACCGGCGGCGCGGCGCCCTCCGACCGGGGCCAGCTGCGCTCGAGCGCGACAACGCCCATGGTGTCGGGGTCCGCGAAGGCGATGGAGACCCCGCAGGCCGCATCGGGGTGGTCGCCGTCGTCCCACATGACGGCGCCCAGCGAAACCAGCTTGAGGTGGTCGAGCGCGACTTCGCCCTTGACGCCAAGGCCGAGGATCTGGCGCGCCGGCAACAGCGCCCCGGGCTGCCCGGCGGTGCTGGCGATGCTGGCCGATAGCGCGGCGGCCAGCCGGCCTTGCAGGCACGCCAGCGCATCCAGCAGGCGGCGCGGGTCATAGCGGGCACTGCGGTTGTGCTGGTCATCGAGCTGCGCCGCCAGCGCGTCGACGTCGGCGCTGACCCAGGCCGCGCCGAAATCGGCGGCCAGGCTGCGCATCAGGCCCAGGCGCGGGGCCAGCGCCAGCGGCGCCTGGGCCGTGCCTTCCGCCCACAGTTGCCGCGCCAGCGCATCGGCCGCGGCGGCAAGGGCGCGCAGCATGTCGACATCAGCCTGACGGGCATCGGCATCGGCATCGGCGTCATCCGGCTCCGGCGGCGCGATCTCCACCGTGGCATCGACCTGGCCGCGATGGCGACCGGCCGCAGCGCGAAAGGCCCAGGCCGCCAGCGCCACGTGGGCGCAACTGCTGCCCTCCTGGCAATCGCAACGCGCGTGGCCAAGGCTGTGGCGCGAGAAAAACCGCACCGTGCACATCGGCAGGTGCGCGGTGGGCACCGGCGCTTCCACGCGCCAGCCGGCCAGCCGCGCCACCGGCCGCGCGCGTGCCAGCTCGGCGGCCTGGCGCAGCGTGGCCGGGCGCAACGCGGCGTGCAACGCGGCGTCGTCGAAATCCGCCGGGGACCATGGGCCGCCGGCTAGCCCTTCGGGCGTGGTGACGGGCGTGGTGACGGGCGGGGTGACGGGCGGGGTGACGGGCGGGGTGACGGGCATATGGGCACTACCCTCTTCCACGCTGGCCTGCGTGCCCTCGCCCGACGGCTGGTCCGCGCTGGCCACATCCCGGCAGGCCTGCTGGTAAGCCAGCACCAGCAGGATGCGGTGACGGCAGAGGCCAGAAGCAATGCAGCTACAGACCGCATCGCGCAGCGCGCGGCCTGCGGCAAGGCTGGTGCGGGTGCCGTCGGCGTACGCGGCATGCAAGGTGCCATCGGCATCTTGCGCAAGCTCGGGCGCCTTGCCCTCGGCCATTTCCTTCTGCGCACGCTTGACGAAGCCGGCGTTGGCCAGCGCCACCAGCGCTTCGGGCGTCAGCTCCAGGAGATCGGCACGGTCTGCCCTCATGCGACCAGCCCTCCGGGCACTTGCCCGCCGGCCTTGCCGGAGACTTTCTCGGCCAGCCAGGCGGCCAGCTCGCCGGGCGTCATTGCGGCCACGTGGGCGCCTTCGCGCACCAGGCGGGCTGCCAGTTCGCGGTGATAGACCGGCTCGGCGCGCGCATCCAGCGCGGCCAGGCCGAGCACGGTCACGCCGGCGCCGACCAGCGTCTTGACGCGGCGGACCAGTTCATAGTCGCTGCCGCCTTCGTAGAAATCGCTGACGAGCACCACGATGCTGCGTGTCGGCGTGCCGATCTGCGCCTGGGCATAGGCCACGGCCCGCGCGATATCGGTGCCTCCGCCAAGTTGCACGCGCATCAGCAACTCGACCGGATCGGCCACGTCGGCGGTGAGGTCCACCACCGCGGTATCGAACGCCACCAGCCGCGTGCGCATGCCCGGCAATTGCCACAGGCAGGCGGCCATCACCGCGGCATGGATCACCGAGTCCACCATCGAGCCGCTCTGGTCCACCAGCAGGATGATGTCCCACGATTGCGCATGGCTGCGCACGCGGCTGAAAAATGCCGGCGCCTGCACGAACAGCTTGCCGCGCTGCGGGTCCCAGCGATGCAGGTTCTCGCGCAAGGTGCGGCGAAAATCGAAGTTGCGGGCGATGCGCACGCGCGAGCGCCGCCGCCGGTCGCGCGTGCCGGCGAAAGCCTGGCGCACTTCGGTGGCGAGCTTTTCCATGATGCGCCGGACCACCTCGGCCACCAGCTTGCGCGCGGCGGCCAGCACCTCGGGGTTCATCAGGTGCTTGGTGTGGAGCACCGCGCGCAGCAGCGCTTCGGACGGCTCGATGCGCTCCAGCACTTCGAGGTTGGTGACCACTTCGTCGATGCCGTAGCGCTCCACGGCGTCCTGCTCCAGCCGCTCGATCACTTCGCGCGGGAAGAGGCGGTGGATCTCGTTGATCCAGTCCGGCGTGGTCAGTTGCGAGGCGCCGCCGCTGCCGGTACGCTCGCCGCGCCGCGCGCGCTCGGGGTCGCGGCCATAGAGCCAGTCGAGGGCGGCGTCGGCCGCGGCGGCATCGGCATCGAGCTCGCCCAGCGCGGGTTGCGCGGCTTCGCCCAACAGCAGGCGCCAGCGTTGCAAGGGATCAGGCAGGTGCAGGCTCATGGCGCGGTGGGCTTCGAGTTCGGGTTGGGATCGGGGGCCGCGCCGACGGGCACGCCCCAGTAGCGCAGGCGCACCGTCACGGCGGCTTCCAGCAAGCGCGCGGCGGCAATGTCCACGGGGTCATGCGCGCCCAGCGGCGCGGTGAGCGAGCGCTCGCCATAGGCTTCGCCGCCACGCAGAGCCAGCACCTGGCGCGCCAGCGCGCCGCGCTCCGCCGGCGGCAGCCAGGCAAAGGCCATGCGCATGGCGGGCAGCGCCTGCACGAAGGCCTCGTCGTCGAGCTGCTGCAACAGGCCGTCGAGCCCGCCGGCAAACCCGCGGGCATCGGTCAAGACATCGCGTGCCAGCGCCAGCAGGCCGGCCAGCGCATCGCCGATGGTGGCCGGCGGCAAGCCCGCCAGCAGGCGCAGTGCGCCCGCGATGCTGTCGTCGTCGTCGTCGCCGCCGCCGCCGTCGCCGTCTTGTGGCGCAGCCGGTTCGTCCAGGCTCGCCAGCGCGCCCAGCGCCGCGCCACGGCTGGCAGCCGCCGCCTGCGGGTCGCGCGCCTTGCGGCGCCACACGGCCAGGGCACGCTGCGGATCGAGCGCGGGCAGCGGCTGGCCATCGCCGAACGCGCCGTTGCGCACGTCGCGCACCACATCGCGCACCGCACGGAAAGTCAGCAGGTGTGCCTGCTGCTCGGCGCTGGCCACCTGGCCCGGCAGGTCGAGCAGCCACAGGGCGCGCTCGACCGCGGCCGCCACCACCGTGTGCAACACCGGCGCGCCGGCCATGCCGAGTACCTGGCCGTGGCGCAGCAAGGCATGGAGCAGCCCCAGCGCCTCGCCCAGCGCCTCGAAGCGAGAGGCTGCGCCAACCGCCCGGCCCAGTTCGGCGAGCGAGGCGGCGCCGGCTTCCGGCAGCCCGGCGAACGCGGCATCGTTAAGCAGCGCAGCCAGCGCCGCCAGCTTGCCCGCCGCGCCGCGCAGCGCTTCTTCCAGCCGGGCGCGCGCGGCGTCGTGCAGCGTGGCGCCATAGGCGCCGGCCTCGATCAGCGCGGCGCGCTGCTCCAGCGATCCAAGCAGCCGCCAGTGCTCCTCGCGCTCGGCGGACAGCGCCAGCGACGGGCCCCGCTCGCGCTGGATCCCCGGCAACGCCAGGATGCGCAGCCGGTGCAGGCTGCGGCTGCGCTCGCGGTCGGCGGTCTGCAGCAAGTCCAGCTTGAGCTGCAGCGCACGGCCCGGCTGCAGCACGATACCGTGCGCGGCCAGCTCGGCGTCGACGGCATCGACCAGCGGCGGCTGCGGCGTGCCGGCCGCCAGCACGCCAACCTGGTCGCCGGCCAGCACGTCCATCAGTTCGACCAGCACGGGATCGGTGCCGCGCAGCAGCGGGCCGCGATAGGTCCACGGCAGCGGCGCGTCGAGGGCGTCCTTGATCAGGGTGGCGGCGCTGGCGTCGAGCCAGTCGCAGCGCAAGGGCTGGGCATGGCCGCGCAGCATCGCCAGGCCGTGGGCATGCGCGTGCAAGGCCTTGAGATCGGCGGTGGATGCGGGGAGCTTCTTCTCGCGCAGGCGGTGCACGGTCCGGGCGAGGGCCAGCTTGCCGGCTTCGGCGCTGCCGTGCTGCCACACCCAGATTTGGTACATCGGCGACGGCATGCCGGAGGCATAGCCGGCGAAGGCGTCGAGCCGCTTGCTGGTGTAGGGCACGAGGTAGCTGCCGCTGCGCACGGGCGCTGCGCCGTCTTCAACGCCGGCGGCGACCTCTGGCTGCGGCACGGCAGGGGGCTCGCTGCCGGCCGCCTCGGCATGCCCGCGCCATAGCGCGCGCAGTGCGGGCGCGTGATAGCCGCCGCAAACGACCAATACCGGTGCGCCCTGCGCCTGGCCCATGGCCCATGCGATCCAGCGCGCCATCATGGCCTCGCGCTCGGCATTGGCGGGGGAGCCGGGATCGTCGCCGCGCAACTGGCCAAAGTGCGTATCCAGCGCTGCGGCCAGCGCCGGCAGCGGCATCTCGCTCTCGAACAAGTGCTCCCACAGCGCGTCGCGGCCGTCGATGCACAGCGCGGCGCACAGCGCCGCCTCGTAGCCGGCGGCGCGCTCGGCATGATGATCATCGTCAGCGTCGGCGTAGCGGTTGGTGCGCCCGGACAATGCATCGTGCCAGGCCGGCAGGTCGATAAAGCGGGCCTGCGCGCCGATGCGCCCGGCGCCCTGCAACGCCACCCATTCCGGCGAGTATTCGCAAAACGGCGTCCACGAGCCGCGCTGCGCGCCGGGGCCCGACAGGTAGCTGAAAATCGCCACCGGCAAACGGTGCGGCAAGTGCAGCTCCGCCAGCCGTGCGTTGAAATCCGCCGGCCCTTCGATCAGGACGAAGCACGGGCGCAGCGTGTCGATGCGCTCGGCCACCAGGCGCGCGCAGGCGGGGCTGTGGTGGCGCACGCCGATCACATACGGCTCCGCGTGCGGCACGGGGGTCGGCGCTGTCATCGGCCTGGGGCTGCGTGGCGCATCAAGGCAGGCGGTCGCGCGCGGCGAAATAGGCCTGCCAGTGCGAGCCGGCGCGGCGCGAGACCTTTTGTTCGAAGTAACGGCGCAGCTTGGCGCGGTCGTCGGCGTTGTCCTTGACCACGGTGCCGCCGATGCAGTCGACCAGGTCAGCGGGGCTGCCATCGCGTTGCTCGAGGAACCAGGCGCGCACGCCCACCGCATGCGCCACGTTCACGGCCTCGGCGGTGGACATGACCGCGCTCATGCGCTCGGCGCCGCCTTCGTCCGCGTTGCGGCGCGGCTGCGTGCCCTGCCCGCGCAAGTCGCGGAAGGTGGTGACCAGCAACTCCAGCACCGGCTCCGGCACGCGCCGGGGAATGCCGCTGCGCGCCAGCAAGCGTGCCGAGGCCTGCTCCACCAGTTCCAGCTCGCGCTGGAAATCCAGGATCGGGAACACCGTCTCGAAATCGAAGCGGCGCTTGAGCGCCGCGCTCATCTCGTTGACGCCGCGGTCGCGCGTGTTGGCGGTGGCGATGATGTTGAAGCCTTCTCGCGCGTACAGCATGCCGGCGGCGCCTTCGAGCTCCGGCACCGCCATCACGCGGTCCGACAGCATGGCCAGCAGGCAGTCCTGCACCTCCAGCGGCGTGCGGGTGATTTCCTCGAAACGCACGATGCGGCCCTGCTGCATGCCGAGGTACAGCGGCGCGGGCACCAGCGCGCGCTGGCTCGGGCCCTCGTTGATCAGCAGCGCGTAGTTCCAGCCGTACTTGATCTGGTCCTCGGTGACCGAGGCCCCGCCCTGGATGGTCAGCGTGGAGGTGCCGCTGACGGCCGCCGCCAGCAACTCCGAGAGCAGCGACTTGGCGGTGCCGGGCTCGCCCACCAGCATGAGCCCCCGCCCGGTGGCCAGCGTGACCAGCGCCCGCTCGATCATGGCCGCCGGGGCCACCAGCTTGGCGGCGATATCGCTGCCGGCATCGCCCAGGATAAAGCGGCGCGCGGCAGTCAGCGACAGCGCCCAGCCTGGCGGGCGTGGCGCATCGTCGGTAGCGGCCAGGCGCGCCAGTTCGTCCGCGTAGAGCAGCTCGGCGGGCGGGCGCTGGAGCGTGGGGCTTGTCTTGTCAACCATGGTGGCTTTCCATTGGTGCGGTCAGCGGCGCCATCTGGGGCCGCTGGATAAGGAGCCGCGCGATAGGGGGCCGCGGAATGAGGGGCAGCGGAATAAGGGATGCATCGACGCGGGCGTTCATGCGCGCAGGCTCTCCATGTCGCGGATCAGTTCGCTGGCGGCGATCGGGTCGAGCCCGGCGAACTTCTTGCCGCCGTTGCGGGCGATGCCCCAGCCGTGCGCATCCACGCCGAACTGCAGGCTTTGCAAGGTCTGCTCCGGATATTCGTCGGGCATGCCCACGATCATGCCGGGATCGAACGTCAGTTCGATCGCCCGTCCGCCCTCGACCTGCTTGGTGTAGTACCAGATGCCGCCGCCGTCCTGCGCCGCGCCGCGCCGCCAGCCGCGGTTGGCCAGGCCGAACAGCTTGCCGGTGGGGATGACCACGCCCTTCCAGCGATCCAGGTCGATGGCCTGCCGCTCGGCCTCGGTCAGCGCGTAGGTGTCGCGGCCGATCTGCGCGAAGGGCTGCAGCAGCTCGTAGTCGGCGAACAGCTGGCCGAAGGCGGCTGCATCTTCGGCCGGCAATTCCAGCGCGTGGGGAATGCCCACGCGGATATCCTCGCCTTGCGGCAGCGCGTAGGCATCGTCGTCGGCCGTGGTGTAGCTGCCGTCCTCGGCCACGCGAAAGCACGCCAGCAGCTCGCCGCCGCTGTCGCTGCCGTGCGCCACGCGGTACACGCCCCACGCCAGCCGCTGCACCAGGTGGCGCACCAGCGGATGCTGCGCCAGGAAGGGCTCGAACACCGCGGCGCTCCAGCGCCGGCGCGCGCACATGGCCAGCTCCAGGCGCAGCACCTGTTGGCTGGCAATGGTGCGGGCRTCTTTCTTGAGCGCCTTGAAACGCTCCACGGCTTCCTTGGACAGCGCGGCGTCGTCGGTTTTCTTGGGCTTGGGCAGGTCGGCCAGGCGTGCGCCGTCGGTGTCGCGCACGAAGGGCTTGAGGGCCTCGTCGAAGCCCACGCGGAACTGGCGCGGCCCGAAATCCAGCAGCAAGGTGCCGTGCGCGTCCAGCCCGAGGTCGGGCGCGAGGCGGTCTTCGAGCTCTTCGAGCGAGAGCCCGCGCGCCTCGGCCACTTCGTCGATCTTCTCGCGGGCACGGTCCTGCAAGCCCTTGAACTTGACCTTCTGCGCAATGCCGTTGAGGTGCATCAGCGCCACGTCGCTACCGATCATGGCGAGCACATCCAGCCCGGCCACGGCGCGCGCGTGCGCGGCCTCGCCGGGCCAGGCGCGGACATACGGCGTGAGCCGGCGCGCGGTGTCGTCGTTGCCGAGCACGCCCAGCGCGCTCAGCGCCCAGCTCTCCTTGGCAGGCGCATTGACCAGCAGCCACGCCGCGAAATTGTCCCAGGCAAAGTCCGCCAGCGACTCGGGCGTGCAGGCCGCCTTGACCATGTCCAGGCCGGGATAGCGCCCTTGCGCCGAGGGAAACGCCAGCATGGTGCCCAGGTGCTGCAAGGCGGAATCCGGCAGCGGTTTGCCGGCCCCCTTGCCGGTGGCAAGCACGGGGCGGCGGAAACTGCCGGGCTGGTAGAACTCGGGCAGCTTGGGCAGCTTGGCCGGGAAGCGCTGCAGCGGATCTTCATCCAGCACCCCGCGTACGGCGGCCACGATGGCGGGGGCGGCGTCGCGCTGGGCGAAGCGCTGCGCCACTTCCATCACCAGCGCCTCGTGCCCCTCGCCGGCCAGCATGCGCAGCGCCGTGGCGGCGTTGTCGCGCGCCTCGCCAATGCGGCCCACCGCGGCCGGGATCAGGCCGGCTACAGCATGCTCCGGATGGCGCAGCAGCCAGGCCCGGCCCACTTCGCGCAGCGACTTGAGCCTGGCCAGCGCGCGCGCCGCCGGCGCCGCCAGCTCGACCGCGCCAAACGGCATCGCCAGCGGCAGCCCCTCGGTGGGCGCGCGGCGCACCGTGCCCAGCACGCCGGGCAGTACCCGCAGGCCGAACCTGGCTGCCATATAGCTGTCGTTGTGGGTTGTGCTCTGCGCGGCCACCATATTGAACAGCGGCAGTGCCAGTTCCTCGGGCAGCAAGGCCGCCATCATGGCGTCGAGCGAGCACCAGCTGGTGAGCTTGCGCAGGGCCTGCCAGGCGGCGAACAGCGCCTGCGCATCGCGCTGGCGAATCGCCAGCATGGCCTGCTCGAGCAGGCCGGATTGTTTGCCGCGCGCGTTGCCGAACCCCAGGTCGCTCGCCAGCAGTTGCACATCGCGAGCCTTGGCCGGGTCGTAGCGGCGCACCTGCCAGTCGCTCATCGACGCCCATTCCTCGCGCTTGCCCTCGGCCCAGCGCTCGACCGCCGGAAGATCCAGCGGCGCCAGCGTCAGCGGGCCGGTGGCGGCAACGCGCTTCTTGCCAAGCCAGGGCGGATCGGCCAGCACCGTGGGCAGGTCTTCAACGGCGGCCGCCTCGGCAGGCTGCGCCAGCCTGGCCTGCAGTTGCTTCACCAGATCGCCCTCGGCCGGGCTCAGCCACGGCAGCACGCGCTCGGCCTCGGCGGCATGCGCCTGCAGCAGCGCGGCCAGGCTGGCCGTGTACAGGCTGGCATCCTTGCCACCGGCAAGCGCCAGGCCGGGCAAGGCGCCAAGCGCCGCCAACGGCCAGCGGGCGGTAGCCTGCTGGAAGCGTGCCATGGCGGGCTTGCCGTTGGTCGCCACCCGTGCCAGCGCGGCAACGGCTTCGGGCAGGCCGATGGCCGCCAGGCCTTCGCCAGCCTCTTCGAGGGCCGCGCCTGGCGCCAGGATGGGTAACGCGTCGGCGCCGCGCTCGCGCAGCACGGTGGCCACCATGGTCTCCACGCCCCAGAAATTGCTGCCCCAGCCCTCTACCTTCTGCCGCTGCGCGAGCGCAAGCGCCGCGGGATCGGTCACGGTCATCTGCAGCCAGTGCAGCGACGCCGGCGCCTGTGGCCCTTGCAGGCGCTGCGCGGTCTCGTTGCTGAGCTCGGGCAGGTCGGGCAGCAGCATGGCCATGACCGGCTGGCGCGACGGCGGCAGCAGCGGCAGGGCCGCGCGGATCTTGTCCGCGCAGGCTTGCCACTGCGCGGGCTCCGCGCGCGCCAGCAGGGCGCGCAGCGCCCACTCGGCATCGCTGTGGATGCCTGCGTAGCCGGTGCCGTGCGCGCTGTCGACGTTATCGTTCAGGCTCAGGCGGCGCTTGCGCGTATCACGCACCCAGCCGAGCTCCGTGCCCATGGTCTGCGCGGTCAGCAACGCATCCACCGCGCCTTCCAGGCCGAGCCGGCCCGCCATGAAGGCCATGCCATTGGCGCCCAGCTCCACGTCGTCGCGGTAATGCTGGGAAGACAGCTTGACGAGGATTGTCATCAGCACCGCGTCGGACGCGGGCGAGCCCTCCATGCGGCGGCTTTCCACGCGCTGCCATGCCTCGGCATAAGCCGCCTGCCAATGGGCGGCGCTGGCGTCGATTTCCGGCTGCACGTGCTTGAGCAGGGATTCGCGCACGCGCAGCCAGGCCCGCATCGGGTCCAGCGGCTCGGCGGGCGCGTCGCCGGGATGGCGCCGGCTGGGCCGGGCCAGGTCCTTGAGCGATTCTGGCATCAGCACGGCGGCGCCCCCCTCCAGCCAGGGTGGCAAGTCGCCACGCGCGGCGGGCACGGCAGGCGCGATGGCGGCTGCGATCGGCGCAACGGGTTCCGGTGCTTGCGCCCGGGGCGGCGAGGCCGGGGCGGTGTCCTGGGGAATGGCGGCGGCGGGCGCGGCGGCCGGGGAGGCGGGGGACGGGGAGGCGGCAGGCGCCGGCTGCGCTGTGGCCCCGATGCTGGCGCCGGCCGCTACCTGCGCCTCCACATAGCCTTTGCCGGTTTTTTCGGCAATCAGCTTGGTCATGGCCGCAGCCGCCTTGGCGGCATCGGCAAACGGCTTGCTCTGGCTCTGGCCATGGGTGCCGATCTTGCCCCAGCGCAGGTTGAGCTGCGCGTCGTCCTGCTCCACTTCCCAGAATTTGCTGGAGCTGTCGCTGCGGAATTCGAAACGCCTCATACCTTGCTTTTCCTTTGGCTTCACATCGTCGACAAACCCACCGGGCAACGGGAATCGCCGTGGGTTCGGCGGGCGGCTAAGCGGGGTTCCCGCCTGGCGGCGCCTCGCGCCCGCCCGATATGTTAAGAGAAAGGTACATCCGTGCAAACAAAGTTACATTTAGTTGGCTTTTATTAACTGGCGCTGGCGCATGGATCAAGCGGCGGCCAGCACCGCTGCCACTGCCCTTTCCGCCGCCGGCGACAGCGTGCGCTGCGCCAGGTGCACGACGACAAAGTCCATGGCCATGGAGACCGTGCTTGCCAGCGCCAGCGCCACCAGCGCGCCGCTCTCCAGCTCCGCGCTGAGCGCCCGCGCGGGTGCCAGCAGCACCACATCGGATTGGCACGCCAGATGCCTGAGCGCATGAAAATCATTGCTCCGCACCTGAAACGGCAGGCTCTCGCCCGGCCGGCAGCCGAGCAGCCTGCGCAACTGGTCGTGGCCATGATCCGGCAACGGCACGGACACCAGGGTAGCCTCGCGCAATTGCGCCGGCGTGACACGCCCGCCCGCAAGGGGATGACCCGGGCGCGCGAACCAGCCCGATGGCTCGGGCCGCAGGCGCCGGACTTCCAGCTCTGCCGCCGCCGGCATGGTACGGCGCTCGGCAACCAGAAAATCCAGCGTCTCCGCGTGCAGGGCGGCAAGCAGCGCCGGGGCGCTGTTGACCTCGGCCGTCACCCGCAGCTTCGGCCAGTCCCGGTTGAGGGCGCACAGCACCTCGGGCAGCAGGATGGCGGCGGGAAACGGCCCCATCCCCATCTGCACGCTGCCGATCTCATGCTGCTGCACCAGCGTGAGATCGCGCGCCAGGCAGCGCGTCTCGAACAAGATCCGCCGGGCCCGCTCCGCCACCATGCGCCCGGCCGCGGTCAGCGCCACGCCGCGCGGCCCGCGATCGAACAGCGGCATGCCGGCCTCGGCCTCCAGCGCCTGGATGCTGCGGGTCAGCGCGGGCTGGCTCAGGTGCACGCGGCGGGCGGCCCCCGCCAGCGAGCCTTCTTCCGCCACCGCGATCAGGTGTTCCAGCCGTTTCAGGTTCAAGACATGCGCTCCTTGCATCGCTGGGATAAAAAACTTGCAATTGAATTATAGGTGGCGCTGGACTTCAATAGACGTCCTCTTCGTTTCGCCGAGCCTTGCCATGCCCCTTCGCCGTACCCTCCCCGCCATCCTGGCGCTCGTTGCCTTCCAGTGCGCCACCGCCCAGACGGCCAGCGCGCCTGCCTCGCCCGTCACCGCGCAAGCCAATGCGGCGTGGCTGCAGGCACTGCCCTTTGGCGACCGGCAGGATTTCGAGGATGCGCACCGCGGCCTGGTGGCCCGCTTTCCCGAAGACACCATCCGCGGCGCGGACGGCCGCGTGGCATGGGACTTCAACGCCTACGCCTTCGAGCGCGCCGATGCCGCACCGGCCACGGTGAACCCGAGCCTGTGGCGGCTCGCGCAGTTGAACAATGAAGCCGGCCTGTTCAAGGTCACCGACCGCCTCTATCAGGTGCGCGGGGCCGACCTGTCGAACATGAACATCATCGAAGGCGACACCGGCATCATCGTGATGGACCCGCTGATCACCGCCGAGACCGCGCGCGCGGCGCTGGCGCTGTACTATGCGCACCGGCCGCGCAAGCCGGTGGTCGCCGTGATCTACACGCACAGCCACGCCGACCATTTCGGCGGCGCCAAGGGCATCGTCGACGAGGCCGACGTGAAAGCCGGCAAAGTCGCGGTGATCGCCCCGGCGGGCTTCATGGAAGAGGCCATCAGCGAGAACGTGCTGGCGGGCAACGCCATGAGCCGGCGCGCGCAATACATGTACGGCACCACCCTGCCCCGCAGCGCGACGGGACAAGTCGACGCGGGCCTGGGCAAGGCCACCTCGCGCGGCACGATCACGCTGCTGGCGCCCACCGATCTCATCGCCAAGACCATCGACACCCGCCGCGTCGATGGCATCGACATCGAGTTCCAGCTCACGCCCGGCACCGAGGCGCCGGCCGAGATGAACCTTTACTTCCCGCAGCTGCGCACGCTGTGCATCGCGGAGAACGCTGCCCGCACCCAGCACAACATCCTGACCATCCGCGGCGCGCAGGTGCGCGATGCCAAGGCCTGGTCGTTCTATATCGGCCAGGCGCTGGCCCGCTACGGCGAGCGCAGCGACATCCTGATCGCCCAGCACCACTGGCCCACCTGGGGCAAGGCGCGCATCAACGAGTTCCTGTCGGACCAGCGCGACATGTACGCCTACCTGAACGACCAGACGCTGCGCCTGATGAACCATGGCCTCACGCCCACGGACATTGCCGACACGCTGCGCAAGCTGCCTGAGCCGCTGGCCAGCAAATGGTATGCGCGCGACTACTACGGCTCGATCAGCCACAACGTGCGCGCCGTGTACCAGCGCTACCTCGGGTTCTACGATGGCAACCCCGCCCACCTGAACCCGCTGCCGCCGGTGCAGGGCGCGAAGAAGACGATCGAATGGATGGGCGGCGCGGACGCTGTCCTGGCCAAGGCGCGCGAAGCCTACGCCCGCGGCGAATACCGCTGGGTGGCGCAGATCGGCAACGAGCTGGTCTTTGCCGATCCGGCCAACGCCGCGGCCCGCGCGTTACAGGCCGACGCGCTGGAGCAGCTTGGCTACCAGACCGAAAACGCAACCTGGCGCAATGCCTACCTGAGCGGCGCGCAGGAACTGCGCAACGGCATCAAGCGGGGCGCGCCCGGCGGCACGACATCGCCCGACCTGGTGCGCGCGCTGACCGTGCCGCACTTCTTCGACTACCTGGCGGTGCGCCTGAATGCGGACAAGGCCGCCGGCAAGGCCATGACGCTGAACTGGAACTTCACCGACCTGCAAGAGCGCTACGCCATGACGCTGCGCAACAGCGCCCTGACCTACCTGGCCAGCGCGCAATCTGCGCAGGCCACGGCGACCATCACGCTGGACAAGGCCACGCTCGACCGCATCAGCCTGAAGCAACTGACGCTGCCGGACGCGATCCGCGATGGCAGCATCCGCATTGAAGGCAACCCGCAGGCGGTGGCGTCGCTGTTCGGCATGCTGGATACGTTTGACGGATACTTCAGCATTGTGACGCCGCAAGCGGCGCCCTGAGGGGGGACGGGCAGCATGTCGTCGGCAAGGGCTGCAAGGGCTTTTAGCGCGGTGGGGGCGGCCCTGGCTTGCCCAAGGCTGCCTCGAAAAACTGCATCAATGCCTGTACCCGCGCCGTGCGGCCACGCCGCGTGGGCACCAGCAGGGTCACCGGCGCGCTGTCGAACTCCCAGCCGGCCAAGACCCGGACCAGCGTGCCGCGTGCCACCGCATCGGCCGTATCCCACTCTGAGCGCAGCACCAGGCCAAGCCCCTGCTCCGCCCACTGGCGCGCCACGCTGCCATCGTTGGTCGTAAAAGCCGGGACAACGCGCAGCGTTTCGCGGGCCGATGGCCGCCGCGCGGTGCCGGAACCCGCCCGGCGAAAACGCCACAGCGTCACGTCCTCGTCGTTCTCGCGAATGCAGATGCACGCGTGCCCTAGCAGGTCGCGCGGCTCTTGCGGCGTGCCGTGGGCGCGCAGGTAAGCCGGGCTTGCGCACAGCCAGCGTTCGTTGGGGGCGAGCGTGCGGGCAATCCAGGATGAGTCCCGCACGGCGCCGATATGCACTACCGCGTCCGAGTCATGCTTGTCCGGCCAAGGCGCCTCCCGCAGATCCAGCTGCAGGCGCAAGCCGGGATGGCATTGCGCGAAGCGCGCCAGCACCGGCGCCACATGATGCCGGCCATAGCCGAAGGGGGCGGCGACGCGCAGCGTGCCCGTCAGGCGGCTGTCTTCCCGGCGGAACGACTCGGGCAGCGCCTCCAGCTGCGCCAGCAGCGCCGCGCCTTCCTGCGCAAAGCGCTCGCCCTCGGGCGTGAGGCTCAGGCGCCGGGCGGTGCGGGTGGCGAGTGCCAGGCCCAGCGTGGCCTCCAGCTTGCGCAGGCGCATGGACAGCGCTGGTGGCGTCACATTGAGCGCGCGGGCGGCTGCGCTCAGGGACGGGGCCTGCGCCAGCGCCTCGACCAGCCGCAGGTCTTCGATCTGGATCATTCACTTCAGCTTAACGATTGATGTTCCGGTATTTAACCACGGACCACGTACTCCTTCCTACACTGAGGGCCTGTTGTCCTGCCGCTGCGCAGCGCCGCGGCTCGGCTGCTCCGCTACTCCGCCCACGCAAAAAGGAACGTATGGAAATCCTCGACCAATCGCCCGCCCCCGCCTGGCCCCGCGCCGTCCTGTTCGACCTGCTCACCGCGCTGCTGGATTCCTGGACCGTATGGAACGCCGCCGCCGGCTCGCAGGCGCAAGGCCGGGCCTGGCGCGCGGAGTACCTGAAGCGCACCTACGGCTGCGGCGCCTACGTTCCCTACGAGCAACTGGTGCGCGAGGCGGCCGAGCATGTCGGCCTGCCCGCCAGCGCGCCGGCAGCGCTCGAGGCCGGCTGGGACAAGCTCCCCGCGTGGGATGGTGCCCGCGAACTGTTGCGTGCCCTGCGTCCGCATTGCCGCCTGGCGGTGGTCACGAACTGCTCCGAACGGCTGGGGCGCCGCGCCGCGGACTTGCTGGAGATCGACTGGGATGTCGTCGTCACCTCCGAGGAGGCGGGCTTCTACAAGCCGGATCCGCGCCCCTACCAGCTCGCGCTGAAGCAACTGGGCGTGCAGGCAACGGATGCCGCCTTTGTCGCGGGCTCGGGCTACGACATGTTCGGCACCTCGGCCGTCGGGCTGCGCACCTACTGGCACAACCGCGTCGGCCTGGCCCTGCCCGCCGGCGCGCCAGTGCCCGATGCGGAGTTCGCCACGCTGGCGCCCGCGCTGCCGTGGCTGCGGTCCTTTCATGCGGCAACCCGCTAAAGAGCATCCGCGATGCTCTGCAATCCTTACCCGTGCAAGGCGATGGTAGGCGCGGCGACGTGCCCGCGCTGAAGCGCCAAGGGCCAATTCCTGGACTGACTGATCACTCTCAATAACGCGATGAACACTGCCACCCACACACTGGCGAGCCTGGAAACACCGGCAGCGGTGATCGACTTGCCCCGCATGCAACACAACATCGGGCGCATGCAGGCGCGCATGGACGCGCTTGGCGTGCGGTTCCGCCCGCATGCCAAGACCAGCAAATGCTCGGCGGTCGTACAAGCCCAGATCGATGCCGGGGCACGCGGCATCACCGTTTCCACCCTGAAGGAAGCCGCGCATTTCTTTGCCGATGGCATCACGGACATTCTCTACGGCGTCGGCATGGTCTCGACCAAACTGCCCCAGGCCTTGGCGCTGCGCCGCCAGGGCTGCGACCTGAAGATCGTCACCGATAGCGTGGCATCCGCCGAGGCCATCGTCGCGTTCGGCGCCGCGCATGGCGAGTCGTTCGAGGTCTGGATCGAGATCGACACCGATGGCCACCGCTCGGGCATCCGCCCGGACGAAGCCGCGCTGCTCGACGTGGCCCGCGTGCTGCACCAAGGCGGCGCCCGCCTGGGCGGCGTGATGACGCACGCCGGCTCCAGCTACGACCTGGATACGCGCGAGGCCCTGGCGGCGATGGCGGAGCAGGAGCGCGCCGGCTGCGTCATGGCGGCCGAACGGCTGCGCGCGGCCGGGCTGCCATGCGCGGTGGTCAGCGTTGGATCAACGCCCACGGCGCTATCCGCAACGAGCCTGGAAGGCGTCACCGAGGTGCGCGCGGGCGTCTACGTGTTCTTCGACCTCGTGATGCGCAACGTCGGCGTGTGCGCAACGCAAGACCTGGCGCTGAGCGTGCTGACCACCGTGATCGGGCACCAGGCGGACAAGGGCTGGGCCATCGTCGATGCCGGCTGGATGGCCATGAGCCGCGACCGTGGCACGCAAAAGCAGAAGTGCGATTTCGGCTACGGGCAGGTCTGCGGCATCGATGGCACCGTGCTTGCGGGCTACGTGCTCAGTGGCGCCAACCAGGAACATGGCATCGTGTCGCGCGAAGGCGCGCCCGAGCCGGACATCGCGGCGCGCTTGCCCATTGGCACGGTGCTGCGCATCTTGCCCAACCACGCCTGCGCGACTGGCGCGCAGTTCCCCGAATATCAGGCCCTTGCGCAAGACGGCACGCTCGCTACCTGGAGCCGGTTCCATGGATGGTAACCAACCAAGCGCCGCGGTAAAGACGGTCAACCCCGCCGGGCTATCCGCGCCGGGCGGGCACTACAGCCATGCAACCGTGGCCAATGGCTTCGTGTTCGTATCCGGGCAGTTGCCCATCACGCCCGCCGGCGAAAAGCTCGCCGGCGCGCCCTTTGAAGATCAGGCGCGCCAGGTGCTGGCCAATGTGGAAGCGGCGCTGATCGCCGCCGGCAGCGGCATCGGCGGCCTGGCGCAGGTGCGGGTCTATGTGGACGCCATTGAGAACTGGCCGGCATTCAACGCCATCTATGCGTCTTGGGCAGGCAGCGCGCGCCCGGCACGCGCCGTGGTGCCAACCGGCGCGCTGCACTTTGGCCTGAAAGTGGAGGTGGAAGCGGTGGCGATGCTCCTGCCCACCGCATAGCCGCTAAGCGGCTATGCGGTGGCGTCAGCCCATCTGCGGCTGCGTCGCGGCAAAGCTTGGCCGCTCGCGCATCACTGCCTGCGCGCGCCGCACGTTGGGGTACGTCTCCAGCAAGGCGGCCCCTTCGGGAAACATGCCGACGTACGCCAGGATTGGCGCGAGAAACAGGTCCGCCATCGACATCGCCGTACCGACCAGGTAATCGCGATTGCCGTAGGCTTCGTCGAACGCGCCTAGCTGCGTGGCCATCTCCTGCAGCGCGGCATCGATCACCGCGCGGTCAGGCTGGCCGTTTTCGCCTTTAGGGAAGATGTACTGCAATACGTAACGGCGCACCATGGCGTCGTAGGCATGGCAACTGATCAGGCTGACCCATTGCTCGCAGCGTGCATGGCCAATGGCGCCGACTTGTCGCGCAAGCAGGCTCGGGCCCTCGAAGGCTTCCTCGATATAGGCCAGGATGGCGCGGGTCTCATAGAAGGAAAGCGGGCCATCGCTCAACACCGGAATGCGGCCGAACGGGCTATGCGCAAGCACCTCCGGCGAGTGCGGCGGCACGGGCTGCAGCTTGTAGGCCACGCCCTTCTCCTCCAGCGCCATGCGCACCGTGCGGCAATAGCTGCTGCGCGGGTCGCCGATCACGGTGACGGAGCCGGCGCTGCCCTCCGGGTCCAGGAAATCGCTGAGGCGATTGAACACCGATTGCCAGCCGCCCTTGTGCGAATCGCGCTCGCCAGCCTCGGGAAAGCCGCTGTGGCGCATATGCAGGTGGGTGCCGCCATCCTTGGCCGTCAGCGTGACCTCGATCAGCGTCTTGATCTCCTGCGGCATCGGGCCGGCTTCCCAGGTCCAGGTATAGGCGAGGAAATCCGCCCGGTCGATCGCCTGATACTCGCCGCCCACGGTGTGCCTGGCACCATCGCGCCCGCCCATCACGATGCGGTACTTGCCGCCGACCCGCGCATCGGCGCTGGCCTCCAGCACGTGCATGCCGCGCGGGCAATGCCACTCGGACAGTGCGGCCTGGCTGGTGAATGCGTCGAACACCTTCTCGCGCGGGGCGCGGATGAAGCGGTCCATTTCCAGATGGAAGGTAGCAGCTTGGGTCATGATTTTTTTCCTCGGGCTTTGCCTGCGTTGCTGGTGCCTTCGGTGGAGGCCGCCGCATGGGTGCGTTCGACGAACTCGACAAGGCGGTCGAGATTGCCCTCCCAATGGCGCCGGTAAGCGCCCAGCCAGTCATGCGCGTCGCGCAGCGCATCCGCGCGCAGATGGCAGATTCGCCAGCGGGCGCTGACTTCCCGCTCGATCAGCCCGGCGTCCGCCAGCACGCGCAGGTGCTTGGAGATGGCCGGGGCCGACATATCGAACGGCCTCGCCAGCTCGCTCACCGGCGCCTCCCCTTCGGCCAGGCGCGCAAGGATGGCGCGGCGAGTGGGATCAGCCAGTGCGGCAAAGATGGGGGTCAGCGGGTCGGTGGAGGATGGCATGGATTCATTTAACCAATAGGTTAAATGAAAGTCAAGAAAGGAGATGGCGTGCCGGCGGCGTGTTGCCGCACCCGGCTAGCTCACGCCAGCACCGCGTACGACTACGGATCGTGGGGTTGTCCTAAGCCCAACGCGTCGCAATAGCGTCTGAATGGCGGCTGCGGCAACGTCATCCGTTTCGTGCACATCCTTGAGCACCGCCCGAATCCGCAAGGCCAGTGCTTCGGCAAGGCTTGCCGCAGTCACGCGCAACGGACAAGAGTCGCATCGCGCATAAAGCGCAACATCCCTGACCAGCGTATCGCCTCGATAGATGGCCACCAAGACCTTTGGTTGGTAGCCACCGTCGACGAGCGCCTTTGCGCGCGGCGTGACGCGATAAGTCACCGCCTCACGCATGGACATCTTCCGATCGTTGCAAGAGTTTGCTCCGGTCTCGTCACTCAGTGACAGCAGTATTGAAATCCGCGATGCGGACATCGGTCACTCGCCGTCCTTCTTGGCCGGAACCGTGGCGCCAAGCTGGGGCCGGGTTGCATAGGCCACCCCATGCTGCTCCAGATAGTCGCGAATCAACTGACGCACGACCTGTGATGGCGTTTGATCCTGCGCCGCGCACAGGGCTTCAAAGGCTTTCTTCTTCACGGGGTCGATCAACACGGTGAAACGGGCGGTCTTGGATTCCATACGCTTCAGAGTAGTATTGTATGATAATAGTATTATCATTATATACAACTGATCGGCAAGTGCGGCCTGGCGACTGCCTTCGCCAGAAGGCTTTGAAGGCATGCCAGCACCACGCAATGCGATCTTTAAATATCTTTTTTGCCACTCAGGGCCAATCCGACGTCGCTTTTTCGGCCCGAGGCGGAAATCCGATGGCCCGACGCCTGCAAGTTGCTGATGGGCCGCTTTTTTGTTTGAGGCGATGTGATAGAGGCGACAATCGAAATATGCAACCGCCCGCGCTTGCCTGATCGAGCCCGCAGATGGATCCCAGCCGCACATCCTTTGAAGCCTACTTGAAGTTTCTCTCCGAAGCCCCTGACGACGGCACCCCGACTGTGCTGGAAACCCCGCTTGCGCTTTCACTGCATTTCGATGCGCTGGCGACCCAGAGCATCATGTCGCGGCATGACCCCGACAAGCTTGTCCTCGGCTACACACGGACGATGATGGCTTTTCTGCTGCTGCAGCCGGCGCCCACCAGGATCTCGATGATTGGCCTGGGCGGGGGATCATTGCTCAAGTATTGCTATCGGCATCTTCCGCAGGCTAAGGTTGTTGCCATTGAAATCGATCCGGCAGTAATCGCCTTGCGCGATACGTTTCACATTCCGCCCGACGACGAGCGGCTCGAAGTGGTCTGCGCGGATGGCGCCGAGTATGTCAAGAGTCAGGACGCGCGGCCGGAGGTCATCCTGGTGGATGGCTTTCTCGCCCATGGCATGCCGGCGCAACTGGGGAACGCCGCCTTCTACGCAGCATGCCATGCACGGCTTGCCGACGACGGGGTATTGGTGGCCAACTACCTCGATAGCGATGCCGATATCCCGTTCTACATGGAAGAGATCCGTTCGGTGTTCGGCGAGTCATTTTCCATTGCCCTGTCCGAGGACAGTTGCAACTACACGCTGTTCGCGTGGAAGGGGGCACGGGCGCTTCCCTCCCAGGACGAGTTGCTGACGCGGGCTCGCATCCTGGAAACCACGCATCCGCTGAATTTGCGATCGGCCGCGCGTCGCCTGAAACAGGGCAAACGGCTCGCGTCGGATCACACATTCTGGCAAAAGCTCGCGGGCTGAAGGACACGGTCTGAATGGCTACCGCCGCTAGCCGTGAATGTTCCGCACCTGGTGCCTGGGCGTACGGAACCGGCCATCAGGTCGATCATAGGCACGCAGATAGGCCAATGAAGAGGGACGCCAGATGATCAGTCAAAAAATCAGGTTCTTTCGCTCACGGATTCCCGCGTTCGCGTGCACCCCGGGCTGCCACGACTGCTGTGGGCCGGTGATGACCTCGACGCACGAGATGTCGAGGCTTCCGGTCAAAAGCGATGCCGAGCACGAAGCCGCGCTGACAAACCTCAGTTGCCCTCATCTTGGCAGCCAGGGTTGCCAGGTCTATGCCGAGCGCCCGTTGATCTGCCGCTTGTTCGGCACCACGCCCCGGCTGGCCTGCCCGAATGGGAACCGGCCCGAGGAGATGGTCGATCCGGACATAGATCGCCAGATTCAACGCTTCTTCGTTGAAACACGTCACGTGCTGGTTTGAACCGGCTTGCACTGGCTTGCACTGCGCGTTGAAGCAAACAGCGAGTTCACCGTCCCGCGCGGGCGGAAAGACCGGCCGCCGCGCGGGACGTAGCTCAGCCGCCTGTCAGGCCGCGGGCACCAGCACGCTGGCAATTGCTTGTGCCACCTGGGTCACGTTGCGCTCGTTCAGCCCGGCCACGCACATGCGCCCCGAACGCAGCAGGTACACGCCGTGCTCCGTGCGCAGGCGGTCCACCTGGTCAGCCGTCAGGCCGGTGTAGGTGAACATGCCGCGCTGCGTGAGGTAGCGCGACAGCGCCTCGCCGCTCACGTGGGCGGCCAGGCCCTTGTGGATGGCCACGCGCATCTTGGCGATACGCTCGCACTTGCCCGCCAGCTCGCGCTCCCAGATCGTACGCAGCGCCGGCGTGGTCAACACCCGGGCCACCACCCGGGCGCCGTGCGTGGGCGGGTTGCTGTAGTTGGCGCGCACCGCGCCCGTCAGCTGGCCGAGCACCCGGCCGGCTTCTTCGGCGCTGTCGCAAACCACGCTCAGGCCGCCGCARCGYTCGCCGTACAGCGAGAAGTTCTTSGAGAACGAGTTCGCCACCAGGCACGGCACACCCTGGGCCACCAGCTCGCGTACCGCGAAGGCGTCGTCGTCCAGGCCGGCGCCAAAGCCCTGATAGGCCATGTCGACGAAGGGCAGCAGCTCATGCTGCTTGAGCAGCGTGATGAGCTGGCGCCATTGGTCGTGGTTCAGGTCCACGCCGGTGGGGTTGTGGCAGCAGGCGTGCAGCAGCACGATGCTGCGCTTGGGGATCAGGCGCAGCGCGTCCAGCATGGYGTCGAACTTCAGGCCGCCGGTAGCGTCGTCGTAGTACGGATACGTGTTGACGGTAAAGCCCGTGCGCTCGAAGATCACACGATGGTTCTCCCAGCTCGGGTCGCTGATCCAGACCTGGGCGTCGGGGAAATAACGCTTGAGGAAGTCCGCTCCCACGCGCAGCGCGCCGGAGCCGCCCAGCGTCTGCACCGTCGAGATGCGCCCCTCGGCGCGCGCCTGGCACGGCTCGCCGAAGACCAGCGCCTGCACGGCGTCGCGATACGCCGCAAACCCGGCCATCGGCAGGTAGGGGCGCGGGCCCATGTCGGCCATCAGCGCGGCTTCGGCTTGACTCACGGCCTGCATCACCGGCAACCGGCCTTCGTCATCGAAGTAGATGCCGATGCTCAGGTTGACCTTATCGGTCCTGGGATCGAGTTGAAAGCTCTCGTTGAGGGAGAGGATCGGGTCGCCCGGATAGGCATCGATGTGTTCGAACATTGGATACTCTGGCTGGAGTGCTGGGAAGGGTCGGAGCCGGCGGCCAGTGGCCGCCAGGGTCATCATTATGCCGATACGCGCTCGGGCAGCGCCGGTTCGGCGCGCTTCTGCTTTTGCCTGAGGCGGTAGCTCAGGCCTAGTACGGCCAGCCATGCCGGGATCAGGTACACCGAGATGCGCAGGCCGGGCGTGAGGTACATCACGTAGAGGATACCCGCCAGGAAGGCCAGGCACACATAATTTGTCAGCGGATAGCCCAGGCTCTTGAAACGCGTTTCCTGGTCGGCTGCGCGCTTGTCGCGGCGGAACTTGAGGTGAATGATGCTGATCATCGCCCAGTTGATGATCAGTGCCGAGACCACCAGCCCCATCAGCAGCTCAAAGGCCTCGCCCGGCATGAAGTAGTTGATCGCCACGCAAGCCGCGGTGGCCAGCGCGGACACGCCGAGCGCGGCCAGCGGGATCCCGCGCTGGTTGACCTTCAGCAGCGCCTTGGGCGCATTGCCCTGCGTAGCCAGGCCGTACAGCATGCGGCTGTTGCAATACACGCCGCTGTTGTAGACCGACAGCGCGGCGGTCAGCACCACGGCATTCAGCACCGTGGCAACGATCTCGCTGTTCATCGCGTGGAAGATCAGCACGAACGGGCTGCCGCCGGTGACAACCTTCTCCCACGGGTACAGCGAGAGCAACACGCCCAGCGCGCCAACGTAGAAGATCAGGATGCGGTAGATCACCTGGTTGGTGGCTTTGGGAATGGTCTTTTCCGGCTCATCCGCTTCTGCCGCGGTGATGCCCACCAGCTCCAGCCCGCCGAACGAGAACATGATCACCGCCATGGCCATGACCAGGCCGGAGATCCCGTTCGGGAAGAAGCCGCCGTGCTGCCACAGGTTGGACACGCTGGCCTGCGGGCCGGCCGTGCCGGACGCCAGCAGGTAGCCGCCGAACACGATCATGCCGACGATGGCCAGCACCTTGACGATGGAGAACCAGAACTCCATTTCGCCGAAGGACTTGACGCTGGTCAGGTTGATGGCGTTGATCAGGACGAAGAACGCCAGCGCGGAAACCCAGGTGGGGATGTGCGGCCACCAGTACTGGACATAGATGCCCACCGCCGAGAGCTCCGCCATGCTGACCAGGATATACAGCACCCAGTAGTTCCAGCCCGACATGAAGCCCGCGAAGCTGCCGCAGTATTTGTTGGCGAAATGGCTGAAGGAGCCTGCCACGGGTTCGTCGACCACCATTTCGCCGAGCTGGCGCATGATGAAGAAAGCAATGATGCCGGCCACCGCGTAGCCGAGCAGGACCGAGGGCCCCGCCATCTTGATGGTCTGGGCAATGCCCAGGAACAGCCCGGTGCCAATCGCGCCACCTAGCGCAATCAGCTGGATGTGCCGGTTTTTCAAGCCACGCTTAAGCGTCGCGTCTGTCTTGTCGGAAGCGTTGGGAACCATCTTTGTCTCTCTACCCACTCTTTTGGAATGTTGGCCTGCGCCTCTCGCGTGTCGCGGGCGCTTCGGCTTCGGCCAGGCACCGCCGGCGCGCAGTCATGCTGCCGCGCCGGCGGTGTTGATGCGGTCAGTGCCGGGCGTGCCGGCTTGCCTTGTGGGCCTCAGACCTTGAGCGTGCCGCGCTCGATCTGGTCGCGTTCCAGCGATTCGAACAGCGCCTTGAAGTTGCCTTCGCCAAAGCCTTCGTCGCCCTTGCGCTGGATGAACTCGAAGAACACGGGGCCGAGCGAGGCCTTGGAGAAGATCTGCAGCAGCAGGCGGGGCTTGCCGCCTTCCGTGGTGCCGTCGACCAGGATGCCGCGCGCCTTGAGCTGATCCACGGGCTGGCCGTGGCCGGGCAGGCGCGCTTCCAGGCCGTCGTAGTAGTAGTCGTTGGGCGCGGTCATCAGGGGCACGCCGGCCATCTGCAGGCTGTCGATGACTTCGATCAGGTTGTCCGTCAGGAAGGCGATGTGCTGGATGCCTTCGCCATTGAAGGCCATCAGGAATTCCTCGATCTGGCCGCTGCCCTTGGAAGACTCTTCGTTCAGCGGAATGCGGATCTTGCCATCCGGCGCGGTCATGGCCTTCGAGGTCAGGCCGGTGTATTCGCCCTGGATATCGAAGTAGCGGATTTCGCGGAAGTTGAAGAGCTTTTCGTAGAAATTGGCCCAGTAAGCCATGCGGCCACGGTAGACGTTGTGCGTCAGGTGGTCGATCAGGCGCAGGCCGTGGCCCACCGGATGACGATCCACGCCTTCGATGAATTCGAAGTCGATGTCGTAGATGGACTTGCCTTCTTCAAAGCGGTCGATCAGGTACAGCGGCGCGCCGCCGATGCCCTTGATCGCCGGCAGGCGCAGCTCCATCGGGCCGGTGGCGATTTCCACCGGCTGCGCGCCGAGTTCCAGCGCGCGGGCATAGGCCTTGTGCGAATCCTTCACGCGGAACGCCATGCCGCAGGCGCTGGGGCCGTGCTCGGCGGCAAAGTAGGCTGCCGGGCTGTGCGGCTCGCGGTTGACGATGAAATTGATGTCGCCCTGGCGGTACAGCACCACGTCCTTGGAGCGGTGGCGCGCCACCAGCGTGAAGCCCATCTGCTCGAAGATCGGTTCCAGTAGGTTGGGAGTGGGCGAGGCGAATTCCACGAATTCGAAGCCCATCAACTGCATCGGGTTTTCAAACAGATCGGCCATGGTGTGCTCAACGAATAGTTGGGGGACGAGAGAAATAATATTGCGGCTCCTGCGCGCCTGCGCATCGATGCGCAGTGCCAGGCACGTGCGGAACAGGCTCTCATTTACCCGTCCGCACTGCTAATCTGGAGTTCAGTGTATATTCCGGGCCGCAAAATAGGATTTCGTAATCCACGCAGGCAAACCCTATATCATGAGATAAAATTTCATGATTCATGGATGGCAGGAAACGAAAGTGCAGAAAGATGAGCTAGACCGCATCGACCGGCGCCTGCTGGGGGCGTTGCAGGAAAATGGCCGCGCGTCCAACCTGGAACTGGCCGAGGCCATCCGCCTGTCGCCAGCCCAGACGCTGCGCCGCCACCGGCGCCTGGAAGAGCTCGGCATCATCAAGCGCTACGAGGCCCGGCTGGACTCCGCCAGCCTGGGCTTCGGCGTGGTGGCCTTTATCCATGTCACGATGGAACGCGGCCATATCCGGGACTTGTCGAACTTCAAGGGGTTGGTCGCCGAGCTGGCGCAAATCCAGGAGTGCTTCTCCGTGACCGGCGATATCGACTATGTGCTCAAGGTAGTGGCGCGCGATCTGAAGTCGCTGTCGGATTTCCTGCTCGACACCCTGATGCGCATCCCGGGTGTGAGCGGCGTGAAGTCCAGCGTCTGCCTGGACGAGATCAAGTGCACCAGCGCGATGCCGCTGGAGCCTTGAGCCCGGATCCTCTGCCTGCTGGCTTGCCGAGGCCGCGGGGCAGTCACAGCCAGCGCGCGATCACGCTTGCACCGCCGCGAGCGCACCGATGCGGTCGAGCGCGGCGAGCAGCTTTGGCGTGGCCGGCTGGGCGCAATTGATCCGGACATGATGCGCGTACCGGCTGCCGTCCGGGCAGAACATGGCACCCGGACCGATGCTGATGCCCTCGCTCGCCGCCGCCTCGCACAGCGATAGCGCGTTGACATGGGCGGGCAGTTCCACCCACAGCAAGAAGCCATCGTCGGGCGCGCGCAGCTTCGTCCCCGCTGGCCTGGCGGCCGCGATGCGCGATGAGAACGTGCGCACCGAGTCCTTGATCCGCTGGCCGTAGCGGCGCAGATGCCGGTCGTAGTCGCCGCTCGAGAACATGTCGGCCAGCGCCGCCTCGAACAACGGCGATCCGGCCAGGCTCGCCTCGACCCGCGCCTCCAGCACCGCCTCGAAGCGGTGGCCCGGCGCGATCCAGCCGATGCGCCATCCCGGCGCCAACGTCTTCGACACCGACGTGCAATACAGCACATTGCCGGACGCGTCGAACGCCTTGCAGGCCGGCGCCCGCGGCTTGCCGGCCGAGAGATCGCCGTACACGTCATCCTCGATCAGCGGCACCCCGGCATCGTCAAGCAGTTGTACCAGCGTGCGCTTGTCGGCGATGGACATCGTGAAGCCCAGCGGGTTGTTGGCGGTGGGCACCGACACCACGGCGCTGACCCGATGCCGCTGCAGGATCTGCGCCAGCGCCGCCAGGTCCATCCCGGTACGCGGATGGGTGGGCACCTCGATGGCGCGCAGCCCGAGGCTGCGCAGCAGCATCAACGTCCCGAAGTAGCAAGGCGACTCCACCGCGACCACATCGCCCGCTTTGCAGGTCACCTGCAAGGCAAGCCGCATGGCCTGGCTCTGCCCTTGCGTGAGCACCAGTTGATCGGGCGAGATGTGCAGGCCCCAGCGCGCCGCGCGGCGCGCGATCTGGCTGCGCAGGTCGAGGCGCCCCGGTGGCACGCTGTAGGCCAGGCCCGACGCCCCGAGCCTGCGGGTCGCGCCCAGCATGCTGCGCGCCAGCGCCTTGTCCGGCAGCCATGCCGCGCACGGCGACGCGGCCCCCAGCGCAACCAGGCCGGGCGCGCGCACCTGGGCGAATAGCGCATGCACATTGGCGGTCAGCGTCACCGGCCGGGCCGTGGCGCCGGGTTGCGGGGCCAGCGGCTCGGCGGGCATGTCCGCGCAAACGTAGAAGCCTGACCTTGGCCTGGCCACCACAAGGCCGCTCGCCTCCAGCACCCGCAGCGCGTGTTCCGCCGTTGGCGCGCTGACCTGCTCGATCTCGGCCAGCCGGCGCACCGACGGCATCTTGGCGCCGGGTGCCAGGTCGCCACGGCGGATGGCCGCGCGCAGCCGGTTGGCGATCGCCTGGTAGGTCGGGGGGCTGTCCGCCATCTCTCTATCCTCTATCGGCCATCTGTATAGCCATGAAAATTGATTGATTGACTATACAGCCAAGTCGCCGGCGCGGCGAGAATCCCGTCTCCGAAGCGGATATTCCCTTCATTGATCCAATAGGAGAACCCGATGAACATTGCCATGCTGGCTTACGATGGCTTCACCGATGTCGATCTGTTCCTGCCCTGGGACCTGTTCAACCGGGTCCAGGACCCAGCCTATGTGGGCTACGCCAAGCCCTGGTCGGTGCGGATCTGCGCGGACACGCCGCAGGTGACCTCCAACACCGGCATCACCATCACGCCGCATGGCGGCTTGAGCGAGCTTGCCAAGGCCGATGCCGTGTTCATTGTCAGCGGCCCCGGGTCGCGGGCGAAGCTCAACAATCAAGGCTTCATGGGGCAGCTCAAACTGGATCCGGCCAGGCAGGTGATTGGCGCGATCGACTCGGGTGTGCTGTTTCTCGCCCGCCTGGGGCTGCTCGATGGCCTGAGCGCGACCACCTACCCGGGCGTGTTCGAAGAGCTCGAGGCCATGGGCGTGAAGACCGAACACCGTCCGCTTGTGGTGCACGGCCAGATCGCCACGGCGGGTGGATGCCTGGCGACGCAGGACCTGGCGGGCTGGATGGTCTCGCGGCTGCTTGGCCAGGATATTGCCGACAGCATGCTGGAGATGATCGCCAAGGTCGAGTGACGAACCGGGGCCGCGGGGCTCAGCGCCGGCTCAGCGCTTGATCACGGTCGGGCTGGATGGGCTGAAGAAATACGGCGCCACGGCAAGCGCCACTACCACGGCCGCCGTGAGAAAGATCGTCGAATAGGTCTTCTCCACCGGCCAGTGCCGGGCATCGCCCATGCTGGCGATCATGCCGAATCCCCACGACGTCAGYGCCGAGCCCAGGAATACAAAGGTGTTGAGCACGCCAAGCCCGCGCCCGCGCGAAGACGGCGGCACCAGGCCGCGGCCCTGCGCCATGACCAGCGGATGCAGCATGCCGATGGTCGACAGCAAAGCCATCAGGCCCACGCCGGAGACGATGCCGTGCGTGGGCCAGATGCTCAGCAGGATGGCGCCCGACATCGCAAAGCAGGACCATGCCGCGATGGTCGTCTTGAGCGAGCTGCGCCGCACCAGCACGGGCAGGAAGAATGCGGTCAGGAACCCGCTCACGCTCAGCAGCGTCAGCGCGATGCCCCGCGGGCCGGAATTCAAGCCGTACACGCTGGCCAGGTAAGGGCCGCTCCACGCGTTGCGGAACGCCGTGCCTGCCGCCATGGCGACGCACATCGGGATCAGGGTCCACAAGGGGACGATGGCCAGCAGCTTCGCGCTTTGCGAGAGCATGGAGCCCAGCGGCACATCGCGCGCCTCGGCATGGCCATCATCCCGCACGAAGCGCCAGACACCGTAGCAGGCCACCACCATGCACAGCGCCGCGGCGGACATCGCCACGCGCCAGCCGAGCAGATGCATGGCCCATCCGAGCGGCGCCGTGGCGCACAGCGCGCCGACCATGCCGGTGGCATTGGACTGGCTGACGACCCGCGTGTAGTTTTTCTCGGAAAGTTGCTCGGAAGCAAAATGCAGCAGCCCCATGAAGACCGGCGCGCAAGCCAGCCCCAGCCCAGCCTGCGCCAGCATGGCAACGGTACCGTTCGGCGCCAGTGAGAACACCACGGCGGACACCGCGCCAATGGCCAGCAGCAGGGACGTCGGCTTGCCCACGCCATACCGGTCGAACGCGATCCCCACGGGAATCTGCGCAACCGCGAATGCCAGGAAGAAGGAGGAAGACAAGGTGCCGAAGCCCGCCGCCGACAGGCCGAAGTCGTGCTGGAGCTCCGGCGCCATCACCGCCAGGCAGCTGCGATAGAACTGGCTCAGCGCGAACGCGAAGGTCAGCAGGACGATGCCCCGGCGCGCGCGCCGCGCCAGAGTCGCGGCGTCAGCCACAGAGGTGAGCTCGCGATCATGCGCAGCGCTGGCCGGATTGTTCAACTTGGTGTCTCTTTTCGTAGGAGGGCTGCCTTTTACCAGGCTTGTCCCGCGGCTTGCCGGAGCATTCGGGATGCAGGCCCGGTATTCTACGCCCGCTCCCGCTGGCCTGCTCCGGCCGGCCGCTAGCCCGCGCTATGCCCCGGCGGTAAACAGCGCGAACGAGGCAATGATCGCGATCAGAAGGATGGGGAACGCCCAATACTGCATGGGGATCCAGAACAGCGTATGGCGCTTGCGCAGCTCCACGGACTCCTGCGTGTTGGGATCGACCAGGATGCGGCCCGGACGCGAATTGAGGCGCTTGCCGAGATAGAAGACTGCCGCGGCCGACAGGATCAGCGATAGCACGATGGTCGCCATGTTGGAGAGATTCACCAGCGCGCCCAGCAGGGTCATGACAAGCATGACGGCAAGGGGCAAGATGACAACGAGAAAACCTAAGCCTTGCCAGATCAGAAACATTGAAAACTCCCGGGTATGGATATCAAGCGGATATAAAAAAAACGAATACCCCAGATCCGGGGCATTGACGGCGAATTATATCCATGCGCCGGATTAATCACAAACCAGAATCTCGGGCCGCCCCGTTATGCCGGCAACATTCGCCAAGCCCTTAGCGGTGCATGTCCCTCTTCAAAACCCGACGTTGTCGCGCCCCTTCAGCTTCAGCAGATTCCGCGCCTCATCCGGCGTGGCAACCTCAAGCGACAAGGCTTCGATGATGCTGCGCACCCGCAGCACCTGCGCGGCATTGCTGTCGGCGAGCTTTCCCGGGCCATCCCATAGCGAATCCTCAAGGCCAACGCGCACGTGGCCGCCCACCGATGCACTGACCGCCGCCGCCGGCATCTGGTTGCGCCCTGCCCCCAGCACCGACCAGACATAATCCTTGCCGAACAGCCGGTCCGCCGTGCGGCGCATATGCATGAGGTCTTCCACATGCGCGCCGATGCCGCCGCGCAGCCCGAGCACCGACTGAATCAGCAGTGGCGGCGTCAAGAGCGCGCGATCCAGGAAATGGGCGGCCGTGTACAAGTGGCCGATGTCATAGCATTCGATCTCGAAGCGGGTCTGGTTCGCGCTGCAGGACTGCAGGATATAGGCGATGTCCTTGAACGTATTCCTGAAGATGCCGTCGTAGCTGCGCTCCAGGTAGGGGCGCTCCCAATCGTGCTTGAGGTCTTTGAAGCGGTCCAGCAGTTCATAAAGGCCGAAGTTCATCGTGCCCATGTTCAGCGATGCCACTTCGGGGCTCAGCTGCAGCGCGGGCTGCAGGCGCTCCTCGACGCTCATGGTGGGCGCGCCGCCCGTGGTCAGGTTGATCACCACGTCGGACGCTGCCTTGATGGCGGGCACGAACCGGCGAAACAGTGCCGGGTCCTGCGAAGGGCGCCCATCGCCGGCGTCGCGCGCGTGGAGGTGCACGATGGCGCATGCATTGCATGCCGCGGCCCCGTCAGTTTTCCGGGTGCGATCCAGCCGGCGCACCCCGGGCCGAGGCTCGCCTTGCGAATCCGGCCTGCGCCTGGCGCTCGCGGACATGCCCGTAGCCGCGCACACTGGCAGGCCACGAGAGCAGCTCCCGCAGGCGTGCCTCGGGCCATTGCGCTGCCGCGTGCCCGATGTCATCCAGATCCGCTTCGTAGGCATCGCGCACACGGCGATTGAGTTGCGCTTCCGTGCCACGGGCAAAGGGATCGAGCCGGCTGCCGCGCAGGAAGCGCACGCCAGCCAGCAGGCGCATGGCGGGCCGGATCCAGCTGCCAACCGCCGTCTTGCTGATCTTGCCGGTGACTTTGTCGAGCTTGCCAAACGGGCCGCCCGCCAGATGGAACCTGACCTGGAACTCGCCTTCGAACGCCTCGTTCAGGGACTGCAGGAAGGCCGGGCGCGAATACAGGCGCGCCACCTCGAACTCGTCCTTGACCGCCAGCACGCGGAAATACTGCGTCGCTACCTGCCGGACCAGGGCATCGGCATCGCTTCGGCCCGCCAGCCAGCGCCGCACCGATTCGATCCGCTGGCGGTAGCGATCCGCCAGCGCGGCGTTTTGATAATCGACAAGGCGCCGTGCCCGGTCATCGATCAGCTCCGTCAGGGATCCCCCGGCTTTCATCGTCAGCTGAACGACCTGCGCGGGCGCCATCAGGCGGCGCACCGCCGCGTTGTCATGCGCGAGCCAGCGGCCCAGCGCGAACGCCTTCAGGTTGGTGTCGGTCGATACGCCATTGAGCTGTATCGCCTTCTCCATCGCTGCCCGCTGCACGGGGATCGCACCTTGTTGCCAGGCATAGCCCAGCAGCAGCATGTTCGACAGGATCGCGTCGCCCAGCAGATGCTGCGCAAGCGCCGTCACGTCGATGCACTCGGCGCGCCCGCCCAGCGCTTCGTTCAGGCGGTGCTTGAGCCCGGCCTCATCGGCAGCCCAGTCAGGCTGGCTGGTGAAGTCGCTGGTGGGAACCACCTCCGTGTTGACGAAGGCGCGTGCCAGCCCGGGACGCAGCCTGGACAGCGCGTCCGCGCCGGCCGCGACGATCAGGTCGCAGCCCAGCRGCACGTCGGCTTCGCCGGTGCCGATGCGCGCGGCGTGCAGCATGGCCGCGCTGGGGGCAATGCGGATATGAGAGCCCACCGCGCCGTACTTCTGGGACAGGCCGGTGACATCCAGCGAGCTGCCGGCCTTGCCGTCCAGGTGCGCCGCCATGGTCAGTACGCCGCCGATCGTCACCACGCCGGTGCCGCCGATGCCCGCGACGAGGATTGCCACGGGCTCGAATTCGCCTGGGATGATGGCGTCGGGCAATGCGGGAATCTTGAAGCCCGCCGCCGCAGCGCCTAGCGGCCGGCGCGGCTTTGCCCCCTGCAGCGTGACAAAGCTCGGGCAGAAGCCGCGCACGCACGACATGTCCTTGTTGCAGGACGACTGGTTGATCTTGCGCTTGCGGCCCAGCGCCGTCTCGAGCGGCTCGATGGCAAGGCAGCCGGACTGATCGCCGCAATCGCCGCACCCCTCGCACACCTCGGGATCGATATAGGTGCGCACCTGCGGGTCGGGCAGCTTGCCGCGCTTGCGCAAACGGCGTGCCTCGGTGGCGCAGGCCTGGTCATAGATCAGCACCGACAGCCCGGGATACGCGCGCAGCTCGATCTGCACCGTCTCCAGCGCCGCCCGGTCGTACACGGGCACGCCCAGCGTGGCCCGGCGCGGCGCGTCGTAGGCCGTCACGTCGTCGGTGACCACGACCAGCTTCTTGATCCCCTCGGCGCGCAGCTGGGCCACGGCCTTGTCCACGCTAAGCTCGCCATCCACCGGCTGGCCGCCGGTCATGGAGACAAAGCCGTTGAACAACAGCTTGTAGGTCATCCGCAGATTGGCCGCGAGCGCCTGGCGGATGGCCAGGTAGCCGGAATGGAAATAGGTTCCGTCGCCCATGTTGGCAAAGACATGGGGCTCGCTGGTAAACGGCGACTGTCCCATCCACATCATCCCCTCGCCACCCATGTGCGAGACGGTGTGCGTCTTCTTCGGGTCGTTGAGCATGGCGATCGTATGGCAGCCGATGCCCGCCAGCGCCCGGCTGCCGTCGGGCAAGCGGGTCGATGTATTGTGCGGGCAGCCCGCGCAAAAGCTCGGGCGTCGCAGCGGCACGGCTTGTCCTGGCTTGTCCACCGCAACGACATCCGGAGCCACGGCCTCAAGCCCCAGCAAACGCTGGATGGCTTCGGCGATCTGCAGCACGCTCAGCTCATTGCAGATCGGCAGCACCGGCGCGCCTCGGGAGGCCGACCATTCCGGGGCGCCTTCGAACTTGCCGCGCACCACCGGCGGATTGGCCATGCGCGCATCGAAGAGGATGGACTTGAGTTGCGACTCGAGCAGCGGGCGCTTTTCCTCGATCACCAGGATGGTGTCGAGCCCGTGCGCGAAGGCGCGCACGATCTCGTCCTCCAGCGGCCACACCATGCCGATCTTCAGCACCCGCAGCGCCGCGCCGCGCGCATCGCTGGCGTCGATGCCAAGGCGCTGCAACGCCTGCATGGTATCGGCGTAGGACTTGCCGGCGGTGACGATCCCGACCCTCGCGCCCGTGCCAGGCCACGCCAGGCGGTTGAGCCCGGCCGCCCGCGCGAACTGAACCGCCGCCGGCAGCTTGTGCACGTACAGGCGCTCCTCCGCGGCCGGCGCCATTTCGAAGGCGCGGATATGCAAGGGCCCGTTGGCGTCAGGCAACGCGCCCAACGGCTCGTGCTGCCCCACGTCGACTTCGCCGGCGGACTCCACCACGTCGGTCACCAGCTTCATGCCAACCCAGCATCCGGTGCGCCGCGACATCTCGATGCCCCGCAGGCCGAAGTCGATGATGTCCTGCACATTGGCCGGATACAGCACCGGTATGCCCGCAGCGATCAGCGAGAAATCCGACTGGTGGGCGGTAGTCGACGACTTGGCGCTATGGTCGTCTCCCGCCAGCACCAGCACGCCGCCGGATGCGCTGGTGCCGGCCAGGTTGCCGTGCTTGAGCGGGTCGCCGCTGCGATCCACGCCCGGCCCCTTGCCATACCAGATGCCAAACACGCCATCCACCGTGGCACCGGGAAAGGTGCCGACGTACTGCGTGCCCCACACGGCGGTGGCGGCCAGGTCCTCGTTGACGCCGGGCTGGAAGCGCACGTTCGCGGCCTGCAACAACGGCTGGATGCGCCACAGCTCCATGTCCAGCCGGCCCAGCGGCGAGCCACGGTAGCCGGAGATGAAGCCTCCGGTGTTCTTGCCGAAGCGGGCATCGATGCGGCGCTGGTCCAGCGCGATGCGCAGGATCGCCTGGTTGCCGGTGAGGAACACCTTGCCGGCCGGCTGCTCGAACCGGTCGTCCAGGCGGGGCGGCTGCAATGCCGCTGCCTCCGTCCGCGCGTTCATGCCGTACCGCCGCTGCGTGCGGTTGCAGGTGCGGTTGCAGTTGCGGTTGCGGTTGCAGGGGCGGTTGCAAGTGCGGTTGCTACCCGGTTGCCGCTAGAGCGCGGAAGAAGACTAGCCGTCATCGAAACAAACTCCGTGATGAATGAACAGAAAAGGCGCCAGGGGCGATCAAAAGCGCTGCGAGTACTGCACGCCAATGCTTTGCTGCCGCGTTGCCAGGGTCTCCTGGCCCGAGACCGTGGCGTTGCCCGAGAGCTGCGTGGCCACGGCCGACCCCAGCGCCGAGCTGCCCGAGGTGGTGTGGGCCGGCGACAAGGAGTAGAAGACCGACCAGGTGGCATTGGAGGCGGTCGCATAGCCCAGCCCGAGCGTGTAGTGCCGGCGGAACGTGGCCGGCGAGGTGACGTTGTTCGCCGTATCCGCATCCGAGTAGGCCGCGCTGTTCAAGGAGACGCCGCCCGACACGTGCCAGGCCGGCGTCACCTGGTAGCGCACGCCGAGCTTGAAGACATTCATGTCCTTCCACCCGTTGCCCGGGCCGCCGCTGCTGCCGCGCAAGGCGGTGCCGTCGAAGGCGCGATTGCCAAGTCCCGACGTGCCCGAGTAGTTGATGCGCTGGTAGTCGAACAAGAAGGACAGATCCTGCCTCGGCGACCATTGCATGCCGAGCAGCAGGTTCTCCGGGATATCCAGGCGGCCCTGGTCGGCCAGCAAGCCCTCGTACTCCTTGAGCCGCCCCATGCGGATGCGGGGCGAGTACGCCGCGCCGAAGCTCAGCGCATCGCTGGCGCGCCAATAGGACCCAACCCGCATGCCGATGCCAAACGACGACGCCGTGCCCTGGTTGGTCAGGTGGTTCGGCGCTGCCGACTGCGGCGCGAGTGCCTGCAGGCCCTCCGCGCTGAAGAGCTGCCCCGCGATCAGCAGCGAGAAACCCACCGAGAACGACTCGGAGACCTTGGCGGAGACCGTCGGCGCCATCGTCAGCTGCTTGATCGTGGTGGCGGCCCTGCCGCTGCCGCATAGCAAGTTGCCGCGATAGGTGGTGCCGGCCGGTGCCGGCGACGGCGCCAGGCAGGTGGTGGTGTTGCCCTCGAAGTACGTGCCGGCGCCATTGCTGTAGCCGACAAGGCTCAGCGACAGGTCCGGGTTGATCATGCGGCTGTACGCGATATCGGCCAGCGGCACCCAGCGGCTCTCGCTGTCCGTGCGCGTGTCGAGCGCCCCGCCCACCGGCGCCGGCAAGCCCGCGGCCCGGCTCATGCTGGTCCTGCCGTTGATCGCGATCAGGTTGCCGTCGAAGCGGTTGCCGGCCCAGACGGTGGTGGCGGGGTTGCTCGCGCCGCCGAACGCATCCCGCGTCGACGCCGCCGCGGCGCCGGCCACGCCGCGCGCTTCGGCGCCGTAGCCGATCTGGAAGTAGCCGTTGTCGGCCAACGCAAGCGCGGGGCACAGCGCTGCCGCGGATGTGACGATCCACTGTCTTGAATTCACTGTTGTCTCCATTGTCGTTGTTATCAAAGCGGGATCGTCTTTGCGCTCCTCGCGATTTTTTTGGGGGGGCTGCTACGGTTGATGCCCGGTGATCGAGTTCGTCAGCACGCCAAGCCCGGCGATCTCCACGTCGACCCGGTCCCCGTCGTCCAGGAAGCGCCATTGCTCGATGCCGGCGCAGTTCGGCACGCAGCCAGTGGCCAGCAGCTCGCCGCCGTGCAGCGTCTCGTTGGCCGACGCATAGCTGACGATGCGGTCGATGCGATGGGTCATGCCAGCCGTGCTGCCTTCGCCGCGCACCTCGCCGTTGACGCGCACGGTCACGCCCAGCGCGTGGGGATCGCGGATCTCGTCCGCGGTGACGATCCAGGGGCCGAGGCTGTTGCTGCCATCGAAATCCTTTCCCTTGGCCGGGCCTGCGCTGGGCCGGGTGCGCATCTCCTTCATGAGCTGTGCGCGTTCGGAGAAGTCGTTGAAGATCACGTAGCCAAAGACATGCGACATCGCCGCCGAGGTGCCGATGTTCTTGCCGGGACGCCCGACGATGACGCCCAGTTCGGCCTCGTAGTCCAGCTTGGCGCCGGGATCCGGCCGCCGCACCTTACTGCCGTGGCCGGACAGGTTGAGGCGCACGCCTTTGTAGTAGATCGGTGTTTCGTAGAAGGCCTTGGGCACCTTGCCGGCGCCGAGGGCGCGCATCAGCATGCCCGTCGCCGGGCGCACGCCATGCGCCATGACCTGTTGGAACGCATTCTTCAGATGCTGCTCGTACACGCTGAAGCAGCGGATCTGCGGGGGACGGTATGGCACCTCGAAGCGGACCTGGCGCAGCGCATGCGCCAGGTGCGCGCAGCCCGGCTTCGCGCCTTGCGCTTGCAGCTTGCGCAAGGCGGGCAGCGTTTCGTCCTGGTGCTCGATCAGCGCCAGCAAGGTGGCAAAGTGCGGATCCCCGGCAAAGGATGCGGTCACATCCAGCACGCGGTCGCCCGCTAGCGCCAGGCCGACGTGGCTCGCCACGTCGGCGGTGGAAAACGTACACAGTCTCACGATGGACGGCCTCTCAACGCAACGTCAGGAACTGGCGGCTGGTCACCTCGCCAGGACGCATCAACAGCGCTGCGGGCTCGCCCGCCTTGTAGCGCTCCAGCAGATGCTCCGGATCGAACTCGACACCGATGGCGTTCTCGGCGAACGCGCCGGAGCGGAACCAGGTATCCAGTTCCTCCGGTGTGGCGAAGTTGTCGACCTGAAGCTCGGCCTGGATGCCGTCGGGATCGCGGAAGTACAAGGACGTGGTCGGCCCGTGGTTGATGCACCATTCCGGGCGCAGGCCGTGGCCCTTCAGGCGCTCGTAGGTATGCAGCAGGTCGCCGAGCGAGCCGAAGGTGAATGCCACATGGTCCAGGCCTGTGCTCTCGCGCCGCTTCGGGTCGAAGTTGGCGGCATTGATCAGGGCCAGGCGGTGGTGCTCGTCGTCGTAGGACAGGAAGCAGAGCAAGGCGTTGCGGTACATCACGCGCGCGCCCAGCACCACGCTCCACCAGTGGATCGTCTCGTCGAAGCGCCGCGTGGTGAGCACGATGTGCGCAAGCTTCTGCGGCGCACGGGCCTCCGGGTCCGGGCAGGGAATGGGAAACTGGTCCATGCTGTCGCTCATTGCATCTCCTTGGTGAGGCTGGTGGGGCTGGGGTGGCTGGGGTGGCTGGTGCAGCTTGGGGGCCTGATCGAGCTGGCAGGGCTGGCCGGCAGTGCCGCGGGAGCGGCGGACCAGGACACCAGGCGCGAAATCACATCCGGCAATGTCGCGCACGGATCGGCGCACTGGCGCCGGCTGCGCCAGGCCACGATGCCGTCGCCGCGCAGCAGCACCGCGCCGGATTCATCGATCTCCATCGCGGTGGCGAATGCCGAGGCACGGATGCGAAACTGCGCGCCGTCGTCAGTCCCGATGCGCGGACACGCCACGTCGATGCCCCAGTCGGCACGCAGCCGCGCCAAGGCCGCCTGCCAGCGCACGCGCTCCTTGTCGCCCACCAGCAGCGTCAACGGCGCTCGGCGCGCGAGGTCCCGCGTCGACAGCGACTCGCCAGCGGTCTCGCTCCAAAGATGCGGGATCAACGAGCCCGGGCTTGTGGTCGGCCAGTACTCGGTGCCGCTGTGCGGGGATTGCGGATGCGGATGCGGCTCGCGGCAGACAAAGCCACTCGATAGCGCATAGCCGAGATCGGTGCCGAGCGTGACAAAGACTTCGCGTTGCTTGTCGATCGCCCTTCTGACCTTGGCGCGCACGGCAACCCCCGCGGGCGCGGTGCTCGCCAGATGGCGCAGGGGTTTCAGGCCGGCCCCCGCCACGGTGCGCAACAGGCTGCGCGCGGCGCGCCTGGGCAGCAGGCGGACCGGCGTGGAGCGAGAGAGCGCGGCCAGCGTCTTGAGGCCGGCGGGGTCCGCGCCGGCGGCGCGCAATACCTCGTCGGACAGGTCGCTGAGCTGCTGCGTGCGGTGCGCGTGGGCGGCGGCGCTCTGCGCGCGCTCGGCGGCGTAGCTGGACAACAACCCGTGCGCAAGGCCTTCTGGCACATACCCGCCCAACAGCAATTGCAGCCGCCACGCCAGGCTCGCGGCGTCTTCGATCCCATGGTTCATGCCAAAGCCGCCGATGGCGGAGAAGCCGGCAGCGGCATCGCCCAGCAACATCACCCGGCCCACCCTGCTGGTCTCGGCACAGCGCAGCGCCATCGTCCAGGGACGGATCGAGACAATGCTGGCATCGATGCGGTCATCGCCAATCGCCGCACGCACCAGTGCCAGCGCCCGCGCTTCGGGCATCTCGCCGGCGGGCTCGATCTCGGGCAGCACCACCGTCGACAGGACCCAGTCTTCGTCGTCGGCGGTGTGGGCCGTGAGCGTGCCCACGATGGCGGGGTTGAGAATCCAGTACAGCGGGCTGGGCCGCGACGTGGTCAACCTGTCCAGCTTCGCGCGGAAATGGATCTGCGCGACCGCTTGCAATGGGGTAGTGGTGGAGCGCACGCCAAGCAGGCGCCGCACGGTGCTGTGCGCGCCATCCGCGCCCGCAACGTAGCGCGCGGTGCGCCGCACGATCCGCCCGCTGCGCAGCTCGCGCAGCGTCAACACGCAGGCGTCATCGTCCTGCGACAGCGCCTCCAGTTCATGTCCTGCCAGCAGTTCGATCAGCGGGCTGTCGGCCACGCGCTGCCGCAGGATGGGATCGGCCACGTTCTGGGACAAGTGCAGCGGCCGGCAAGGGCCGCTGCCCAGAAGGCGGGCGGTATGCACCGGGTCGTTGCCGATCGGCACACAGCGCCCGAGATCCACCCCTGCCAGTGCCGTGCACCACGTGATGTAGCGCAGCTTGAGCGGTGGCGAGCTGATCTCGCGCAGCGCCTCGGCCAGTTCCGCATCGATCGAGCGGATCACCTCCATGGCGCGAGCCGACCAGACATGCCCGCGCGGATGCGTATCCGTGCCGCGCTGGCGGTCGACCAGCAGGCAGCGAATGCCGCGGCTGGCCAGCAGGAGCGCCAGCACGGAGCCGGCGATGCCGGCGCCGATGATCGCAACGGGACTGGGTTGCCCGGCCTGTCGGAGAGGCACGGCTTCGGGATCGATGTTCACGGGGGGACCTTTCACTTGAGCTTTGATGATTTCAGGCACTGAGAGGCACTGACGGGCACGGGGACTTGCAGGACTTCGCACAGGGCGGCCAGGACGTCGCCGGGCGCTACGTCCGCCTGCAATGCGTAGCGCCATGCGACGTGCCCGTCGGGGCGCACCAGGATGGCGGCGTCGGGAAGGCCACCATTCCACGCGGGTAGTTGCGGGTGGTCGTCGCGATGCGTGATGGCATCGAGGTCCAGGCCGCGCACCGGCACGCCTAGCGCCTGGCTCACGCTACGGCCAAGCGCGGCGCACGGCTTGCCATGGCGGCCAAAGCCCGCGAGCAGGAAGTGCGCGTTGCCAACGAGATCGTGCGAGGTGGCCGGCGCCCCCGGGGCGCCTTGCAGCCGGAAGTGCGGCAGGCGTGCGCCCGGCGTGAACGACTGCGCCACCTCCAATACCGGATGCGATGCGATGGGCACGGCCGGCGTTGCGGCGCCGCTCGCACAGATTGCCGCGCTCCGGTAGACGTAGCCCAGGTCCAGCCCCAGCGTATTGAAGTGCTCCATCTGCGCTTCTGCGGCCCGCTGCACGTCTTGCCGGATGCGGGCGAACTTTGGCGAAGACGCTTGCTGTACGTTCCGGGTCCGCGCTTCGACGGGCGCCACCAGCAGGCGCTTGACCGCCGAGCGCAGGGCGCCGGGCAGCACGCGGGCCGGGGCGCTGGCGCGCAGCCGCGCGAGCGTTGGCAAGCCCGCTTCGTCAAGGCCCAGCGCCGCGGTCACCTGCCCCATCTTTTGATGGTTGGCCACGCTGACGCGGCTGTTGGTCTCGGCGACCGGCTTGCGCTCGGCGCCATACGTGTCGAGCAGCCCGGGCGCCGCTTTGCCCTGCATGACAAGGGCCAGCTTCCACGCCAGGTTGTGCGCATCGGCTGCGCCTGTGTTCAGCCCCAGCCCGCCCGTGGGCGGAAAACGATGGGCGGAGTCTCCGATCAGGAAGGTGCGCCCCTTGCTGTAGGGCTCCGCAATGTGCGCCTGCATCGTCCAATTCGACAGCGACGTGATGCGCAAGGGCAGATGGCGCTCGCCAAGCGCGGCCCGCAGCATGCGCTCGCACCTGGCCACCGGGAAATCGGCCGGCGATTCGTACGCCGGGAAATACGGCGTCATGAACACGGAGTAGCGCGCCGCATCGTGCACGATGAAGGTGCCCGGGGCCTGCGCCGAGAGGATCCAGAACAGGATCGACGGACTGTCCTTGACCAGGTGCCGGATATCCGCCTCGAAGTTGATGGTGACGAGATGCGCCAGGTTGGTCTCCCCCACCATCGGCAGCCCAAGCCCACGGCGCACGGCGCTGCCCGCGCCGTCGGCCGCGATCAGCCAGTCGCTGCGCACCCGATATGCTTCACCGGTGGCGGCATCCCGCACCACCGAGGCCGCGCCGTGCGCGTTGTGCTCCGCGCTTTGCCACACCTGGCCGAAGCGCGCCTCGCAGCGTGCGCGGCGCGATACCTGCGCAAACAGCAAACGCTCCAGATGGTGCTGGGGAATATTCGCGGTCCGCTTTGTGCTGGCCGCCGCCATATTGGCAAGGTACGTGTCGCTGGCGATATCGATGCGCGCCAGGTCTGCCTCGGCCAGGTTGCGCCGCCAGGTCACGAAGCGCGCCCCGGCCGCATGCGTGGTGATGCCGGCCAGGTCCTCGTCCGTCACGCCGATGCCAGCCAGGATCTCCTGCGTTCTCGCGTTGATGACATGCGCCTGCGGGGCAAGATGCAGGTCGTCGCGCTGCTCGATCAGGAGCGACTCGATCCCCTGGTCCGCCAGCAGCGCYGCCATGAGCATGCCAACTGGGCCCGCGCCCACGATCAAAACCGGAACTTCCAACTCCCGCATACCTGCCCCCAAATGTTGCCAGCCACCTCACAGCCGCCATGGGACGTGAATTTATACAAGTATAAGTCAATGGCACACTAGTACTTATACTTATATCAGGATGGCTAGCAAAGGACTGGCAAAGGGCTGGCGTTACCGGTTACCGGCGCCCGGCCACCCGGATTCAAGCCCCGGGGCATGTGGGAGAATGGCGGCATCGTTACCGTGTGCGAAACGCGTCGCTAGCCAACATGACCCCTGTCGAGACCCGACGCCCCAAGATTCCCGCCCGCAAGCCAGCCGCCCAGACACCCGCGGCCACGGCGAGCGCATCCCGCGCCGCCGAAGCATCGGGGCGGCAGCGGCTGATCGAAGCCGCCGAGCTCGAGTTCACGCAAAAGGGGTACGACGGCGCCTCGGTGCTGTCGATCGCCAACCGCGCGGGCGTGAAGCAGCCGCTGCTGAACTACCACTTTGGCAGCAAGGAAGGCCTGTGGCGCGCGGTGGTGGAGAACGCCTACACGGGGTCGCTCACGGCATCCCGGCAGGCAGCGGATGCGCCCGATCCGGCCGATCCGCTCGCGCGGCTGCAAGCGGCGCTAAGGGCTTTCGCGGTCAGCAATATCCTGCATCCGGCGGCGCACTCGCTTGTGCTGATGGAGGTCGCGCAGGATGGCCCCAGGCTGGACTGGCTGGTGGACAACTACATGAAGCCGTTTCATGACAAGCTCGATGCCCTGATCGCGGAGTGCCACGCGGCGCAGTTGCTCAAGCCCTACCCGCCCGAACACGCCAGCGTGACGATGACCGCCACGCTCACGGCCGTGCAATCGGCCACGCATCTGATCCAGCGCCTTTACGGCGTCGGGCCCATGACGGCCGAACAGGCGGAGCAGCACGCGGAACAGGTCATCGACGTGCTGCTCAACGGCATGCTCGCGCGCCCTGCCAGCCGCCGGCGGGCGGCGGGCGCCAGGTAGGTCAACGGCGGGCAACGCCCGCTTCAAGATAGCGCGCCAGCTCATCGGCACGCACGCCGATATACGGCCTGGCGCGCGCCTTCATGCTCATGTCGCAGTTGCCGGCGTTGGCGGCGCCTTGCATGACATGGCTGATCGCGCCCGCCATTTCGGGGCTGATGGCCTTGCCCGCGTTGCCCGCATTGCCCGCATTGCCCGCATTGCCCGCATTGCCCAGCTGCCATGACAGCACATCCGCCACGGCCATGCCGCAGCGTTGCGGGTCGCGGTATAGCGCGGCGTCGTGCTCCAGCAGCATCTTCACCTTGGCTTGCTGGCCCAGCTGCATCATGATCACCAGCGGCAGCGCGTCGTTCTGGTCCACGCCGTTGATGCGCATGCCGCCGTCGCTGCGGTCGGTCTGGTCGGCCCCAGCCTTCAGCCATGCCAGGTACAGGTCATCGGGCAGCCAGGGCGCGCTCAGCGGCGCGATCGCGTTGTCCTTCATGCCCTGCACGCTGTTCTGGTATTTGAGGCTGACGCCGGCCGCGACCATCCGCTCGGCCGTGGCACGCGCGCTGGCGCGCAGGCCGTCCCACGCGGGGCTGTCCTTGCTGGCTTGCGCGCGCGCCTCCAGGTAGCTCCACGCGAGCAGCAGGGCCGACAGGGGCTCGCTGGTCAGCGGCGCCGCCGGCTTGCGCGAGGCCTGCACCAGCCGGTCTACCAGCGCGGGCTGCAAATAGGAGGCCGAGACCCGCAGCGCCTCGTCCAGGCCGTTGCGCCCAACGGCGTCCTTGCCGCCATAGCCGCCCACCGAAGCGTCCGCGCCACGATCCAGCACAAAGGCCACGCGCTCCGGGATGGCGAGGGCCACGCCCGGCTTCAGCTCGCCGCTCGACTCGCGCAACGCCTCCAGCAAGGGCGTTTCCCACATGAAGCGATCACCGTAAACCATGCTGATGTAGGCCGCGTTGATATTGGCGCCCTTGGCCAGCAGCTGATCCGCAAACCAGCGCGTGCGGTAGTTGCTGATGGCGGCGTGCAGCACGGTGCGGCCCTTCTTTTCATGCGTGTTCGGATCGGCGCCGTGGGACAGCAGGTATTCCAGCGTGGCGCCATCGTCCCCATAGTAGGACGTGCGCGTGATCAGCAAAGGCGTGCCGTTGATGTCGGGCGCCTCCAGCGAGGCGCCCGCCGCCAGCAGGATGTCCGCGATGGCGTAGCGCTGCGCCAGGGGCCGCTGGTCGCGCCCGTCCGGCATGGCCGAAGCCATCAAGGCCGAGCCCCGGTTCGGCCCGTCCACCTTGGCGCCGTCGGCCAGCAAGGCGCGCACGATCTCTTCCTGCTTGTAGTACACCGCCACGCTCAGCGCGGAGACGCCATGCTCGTTGACCCCGTTCGGATCCTGGCCGCGCGCCAGTTGCAGGCGCACCGCCCGCAGATCACCGGCCTTGATCGCCGGGAAGATCTCCAGGCGCGGCCGGCAGGTGGCCGCGGTCAGCAGCTTCTCGTCCAGCGCGGTGCTGATGCGGGCCGCCACGTTGGACGGGATGGCATTGTTGGACACCAGCCGCAGGCTGCAGTACTGGCGGTAGTCCTCGCGCGCCAGCGCCAGGTAATAGTCGCGCTTCTCCGGGTTGCGCTCGCGCTCGCGTTGCTGCCAGCGCGCGTCCGCGCGGTTCAGGTAGGCCGCGATGCGCGATGGGTCCCGGCGCAGCACCTCGCCCAGGATCAGGTCGGCCTGGGCCGCATCGCCGGCCTCGGCCAGCCAGAATCCATAGTCGTTCAGGGCGACCAGCGTGTCGGGGTATTCGCCCTTGGGATCGATCTCGCGATAGTCCTGCTCCATGACGAAGGTGCGCAACTGCGCCAGCGCGCGGGCGAATTCCGCGGTCTTCGCGCGGGGGATGGCGCGCGCTGCCTGGTGCAGCGCCCGGAAGGCAGCCAGCGTATCAACCGCCGGGCGCTGCACGAAGCGCAAGTCGGCCGGCATGGCCGTCAGGCGGCTGGGGTAGCTCACCAGGGCTTTGCGCAGCGTGGCCATGGCCTGCGCCTGGCGCGCCGCGTCCCAGGGCCGCGTGCTGGTCACCGTTGCGGTGCTGGCGTCGGCGCGCACCGTGATGGCTTCGCCGGCTGCGTCCACCAGGTAGCCGTTCACCTGCTTGCCGTCGACATCGTTGTAGGTATAGGCCACCCAGTAAAAGGTCTCGTCGCCCCTGGGCGTGGTGACGGACACGTTTTCCTCGTGCGCCGGCCGCCAGGTGCCCGGGTCGATCACCAGCGGCGGCGAGCGGAATGCCAGCCTGGACGTGTTGCCTTCGCGCACATAGCGGTAGAAGAACAAGCGGTTTTCGACCTGGCCGACCAGCAGCGCATCGCGCGCGTTCTCGGTGCCCCACACGCGCCGCTCAGGCGCGTTCAGGGCATAGCGGCTAAGGCGCATGGCGTCGATCACCGCGCCGATATCGTATGCCAGCGCGGGGCGCGGCGTGCCCGCGAGGCAGGCCAGCGCCAGCGCCGCGGCGCCGAGCAAGCGGGAAAATCGGGGGACGAAGGAAACGTGGAGAGTTTGAGATTGAGGGGTGGCAGGAATGCGCAACATCCGGGAGTGGGAAGAGTGACAGGCGGCCCGATGATACTCCGGTCACCGGTCAAAGCCACGATTCATCCACTTTTTACACGCATTCCATATCGGCAGGCTAAGCCGCAGTCTTCTGCATGAACACGCTCAGCGGATCGTCCGCATAGCCGCCGAACGGGCCGCACCGCAGGTAGCCGGCCCGGGCGTACAGCGCCAGCGCCTCGGGCTGGCTGACACCCGTCTCAAGCACAAAGCGTGGGCAGGCCCTGGCCATGGCTTCTTTCTCCAGCGTGGCCAACAGCCGCATCGCTATGCCGCCGCCCCGGTTCGCCGGACGCACGAACATGCGCTTGATCTCGCCGAACTCCGGCTGCAAGACCATCGCCCCGCAACCAACGGCAGTGCCTTGCTGGTCTCGCACGACGGCAAAGAGAACATTGGGTTGAGACAGCGCGTCGATGTCGATGCCGTGATGGCTCTGCGGCGGGTACAGCGGCTTCTGGTAGGCGTCCAGTTCGTCGATCAGGAGGATGACTTCCGCTTGCCTGGGGCTTTCAAGCGCGATATTCATGTTGCGTAGCGTTGGCGTGAAGGGATGCCTAGTCATCCCAGCTTGAATGGCCGGCGCGGCTGAGCGTGCACGCGGGTTCCCGGCGAGGCATTCCATGCCGGAAAATCGGCTGGCGGGCCGCCAGCGGCCAGCGCCCCGCCCATCCCCTCGGCGGCAGCGCCGGCAACGAAGCCGCTCAGAGATGGCGCGCGGGCGTGTCCACCTTCTGGTGCGCGTCCGCATCGAGCGACTTTTCCGCATCGTCCCCCGAGAGCCCCTTGTAATACAGGTGCACCCCGATCGCCAGCGAGTCGTGGCGGATTTCCTGGAACGCTTTCCATGCCTTGGCCGGGTCCTTGAAGACCAGGTAGTGTGCTTCCTGCGAGACCAGCGTGGCCACCTCGTGCAGGCCGTGGCCGTGCAGCGTGCTGACCAGCGTGTCGAGGCTTTGGTGCGTGCGCGCGTCGGTGCGCGGGTACAGCATGTGCAGCACGGCCACGCGCTGGTCGGCTACCAGCGCCGACAAGGCGACGACGATCTCCTGGTGGTTGAGCGCGGTAACGACGCTGCCGGCGGCGCCTTGTTGCTTCGGGAACAGTGCTTCGATCGTGGAGCTCATGGGTTCACTTCCTTTCCTGCTGACTTGAGTGAAGGCGCACCGGGGTGCGCCCGGGCACAAGGCTCCGCCAACGACATGAAATCCTGCTTGCCGCTGGCAGAGCGCGACATGATCACTGGACACCCCCGGGGTAACGCTGCGCCCGGGACTTTCGCCGACATCCAGTGCGGCATGGCGATGCATGAATTTACTCCTGTCCGGGGATTGGGGAAAACCCTGAGATAGACCGATACACTTTCCTGCACGCCAGACAATGCCGCTGGCCCGCGCCAGCTCTGGATGGGCCGCCTGCGTTTCTCCTGGTGCAATGCGTCAACCCGGATTCCGCAACGCCCGGCAATCACGCCGGGGCGTCGAATGCCTCGTGATAGCGCATGGCGCCGGAGCGCTCGGATACCCGGCCCCCTTGTTGTTCACTGCCTATGGACACCGCGTCTCCGGCTCTCGCGCGCCAGCGACGCTATTCCAGCTGGAAGTTGATCGGCTGGGTCGCCGTGTAGGGCGTCGCCCGGCCCGCGCTATTGCTGAGCGGCGCGCATCGCATTCTCTGCACGGCCTCCTCGGCTGCCTGGTCAAGTGCCCCTATTGCCGAGGACTTTTGAATCGCGGTCAGATAGACGAGTCCTTCCGTATTCACCCAAAGGCGGACTTCCACCCGGCCGGACTGCTGATAGCGCCTGGCCGACGCCGGATAAAAGGGGTGCGGTGCCGAGCACGGCGTCTCTTTGATCGTCATCTCGACCGGCCGGGATTCGGCAGGTGCGGGAGCCCGCGACGACGCGCACTTCTGATAGACGGCGTTCTTGAAGGTCTCGATCGCTGAGTTGAGCAGCAGCGAATCCGGGCCTGACATGCCTCGCACGCCGCCAGGGGTGTTGGCGAACGTCCGAACGGCATCCCGCTCTTCGTCGGTCCAGTCGGACACTGGCGCCGGGAGCGTGCGGCGTCTGGGCAGCGATGCCTTCGCCCAGCGAAACTTCTCTCCCGCAGGGCTTTGCATGAATGCAATCAGATCCTGGGCTTCGCCCGGCGTCAGGTCGACGCGCAAGGCCGGGGCCAGGGCGCGGCCGATCGCCGTATCGTCCGTGCTCGCAAGGCAGTAGAGCATGTCGGGATGCGTTGCATCGCCAGTCTCCCGCGCGCGGCTCAGCATCTCCGTGCGCACGCGTCGGGCATAAAACGTCTCGGCAGCGGCGGCCAGCGCGGAGTCGGCACCGGAATCCGCCGCGCTGGGCTTCGCGCCGAGCGCGCTGAGAAAGATCACCAGGGATAAAGCGGAAACGGTCGGCTTACCGAGCTGGATTCGATAGGACATGGATGTGCGTTCGATGCGTTACAGTGCGCCGCTAACATCGACGGCGCGTGGTGGAATGCAGTGAGCCAGTCAATGGATCTGGCGTTCGGGCGGACGCTCTTATTTCATGCCGGCGCTGCCCGCGCTGTCCGCGCCGCCAGCACCTCGTGGATCAAATCCGTCGCCTGCTCCGGCCCGACGACTTCGGTATCGATCTCCAGGTCTGGCGCAAGGGGGGCTTCGTACGGGGCGCTCAGGCCGGTGAACTGGCCGATCTGCCCGGCCGACGCTTTGGCATAGAGCCCCTTGGCATCGCGCTGCGCGCAAACCGCGAAGCTGGCGCTGAGAAACACTTCAACGAACGCATCGCCGCCGATGATCTCGCGTGCCTGCTGGCGCTGGCTGCGCAGCGGCGAGATGAATGCCGCCACCACCCACAGGCCACTGCGATTGGCAAGCCTGGCCACTTCGGCGGCGCGGCGGATGTTCTCCGTGCGGTCCTCGTCCGAAAAGCCCAGATCGCGGTTAAGGCCAGCGCGCATGTCATCGCCATCGAGCAGCAGCACCGGATGGCCGGCGGCCAGCATCCGTTTGCGCAGGGCGTGGCTGAGCGTGGTCTTGCCCGCCCCCGATAGCCCGGTGATCCAGACCGTTCCCGGCGCGCGCCCGGTGTCGTGCGATGAATTTGGCGTGAAGTGCATGCTGTGCGTGATCCGGTATTTGGCGTCGGGCTGCGCGATCAAAGGCCGCGTTCGCGCTGCATCAGACCCAGCAGCGCGGTCCAGGCATCGCCCGCCAGGCTATGGCGCTGGCGGGCCAGCAGCACGGTACCGGGCAATTCGCGTGAGAGTGGGAGCGAGTCGCAATGCGACAAGCGCACGCGGAAGATGGCCGTGGTTGGCGCCAGCCCGTTGTGCTGGCTGCGCGTGACCGCGATGGGGCCGCCATAGAGGCTGGCCAGCGTGCGCTGCTCCAGGCCGGCGACGTTGACCTGGTCCGTCTGCGCGGCGGCGCAGCGCACCGAGCCGAATTCCGGGAGGTTGGCGACAAAGACGCCACTGCTGCCGGCGGTGAGCGCGGCATGGTCCTGCTCGCCGATGAAGGCCTCCGCCTTGAGCTCGCTACCCTGGCCGACGATATGGTAAAGCGGTTCACCGCGCGCCAGCCACGCGCCATCGGCGAGGAACAGGTTGGCATCCACCACGCGCCCGGCGAACGGCGCGCGCACTTCCAGGCGCTTGCGCTCTTCGGCAAGGCCCGTTACCTCGGCCTGGGCGACGGCCCAGCGGCGGCGCAGCACATCGCCCTCGTCGCGCAGCTTGGTGGCAAACGGCTGCTGCTCCATTTGCCAGCGCAGCTGCTGCGCCTGCGCCTGCGCGGCGGCCAGGCGGAAGTCCAGTTCCGGCGAGACCAGCTGCGCCAGCAACTGGCCGGCGGCGACAGTCTGCCCGGCTTGCACCGCGCCACCGCTCACGTAGCCGGGCTGGGCCGCATAGAGCGACTGGCTCTGGCTGGCGCTGAGCACGGCCGGTGCGCGAATGGTGCCGCCCCAGGGGATCACGGCCACGGCCAGCAGCACGCCGAGCAAGACCACGGCGCGCCGGGTCTGCGCGTTCCAGTGGATATCCGCACGGCGGTGGCGCCACACCAGTATTTCGCGAATGACCGGCATGACGATGAACACGCCTAGCTCGATGGCCAGCAAGGCCAGCCCCAGCGTCTTGAAGAACAGGTGATAGACGGTCAGCGCGATGCCGAAGAACAAGCCGAGCCGGTAGAGCCAGGTCAGGATGGCGAAGACAATGAGGAAGCGGCGCCGCGAGGCGGAAAACGATTCGGGCGCTGGATCCGCGAAGCCGAACAGCCGCTCCCGCAGCCACCAGCGCGCCATCGCGAATGCCCGGTCGTGCAGGTTGGGCATGTTGAGCCAGTCCGCCAGCAGGAAATAGCCGTCGAAGCGCATGAACGGGCTGGCATTGATGGCGAGGGTCAGCAGCCACGTGCTGGTTGCCAGCATGAATGCGCCCGCACGCAGCGGCCCGTCCGGCAGGAAGCTCCACGCCACCGTGGCAAAGGCGGCCAGCGCCAGTTCCGAGAGCATGCCGGCGGCGCCGATCTTGAGCCGGTCCTGGCGCCGCATCAGCTTCCAGGCTTCGTTGGTGTCTGTATAAAGCACCGGCCACATCACCAGGAAGGCGACCCCCATGGTGGGTACGCGGCAGCCGTAGCGGTAGGCGGTAAACGCGTGGCCCAGCTCATGCAGCACCTTGGCCAGCGACAGCGCCAGCCCGATGCCCAGCAATCCCTGCAGGCCCGCATAGGAGGCAAAGGTATGAGTAAATTCATCCCAGCGGCGCGAGACCAGGTAAAGGCCAAGCAGGGCAACCAGGCCCACGCCCCACCAGAAACGCGGCTTGAACGCCCATTCGACCCACGGCGCGCAGCGCTGCAGCATGGGCATGGGCCGCACCAGCGGCACGCGGAAGAACAAGTAATGCTTGAGCAGCCACATGGCTTTGCTCACGCGGTGCGCGCCGGCGATGCGGCCCAGCCGCGCGCTGTCTTCCGCCCGCCACGCAAGCAGCAGGTTGTGCCGGTGGAGCAACTGCACCACCGCTTCGAGCTCGTCCTCGCCCACGGTCAGCGTGGTCTCGCGGTTCACCGCATCGAGCAGCGCGCGCGCATCGCCAAGCGGCCAGCGCGAGAGGATCTCGAATGCCGGCCAGGACAGTTGATAGAACTTGTTGGCGGCCGGGTCGTGCAAGGTCCAGGTGGGTGCGCCGCTGGTGTCGGCCGGACCGGGGTGCAGCGTCAGGTCCTGACGTAATGGGGGCAACACGTTAAATGCCTATCCACTGGCGCGCCACCGTCAACGGACGGCGCAGCGCATGATAGAGAAACGGAACCCAGCCGGCCGACAGCCGCGCGGTACCGCGCAGGCCAAGCCGCGGCAGGTCCTTGGCGGCAAAGCTCGCGCGCACGCGGTAGGCCAGCACGCCGCCATCGGTTTCGGCCGCGGCGTAGGACACGCTGATGATGCGGGCATCGAACGCCTGGGTCGGGTTGGCGTCCGGGTAAAAGGTGATCGTGTCGCCGGCCTGGAGGCTGACCTGCTCCGCCACCGGCATCTGCGCGGTGAGTTCCACCTTGGCCGGATCGGCCAGCAGCAAAACCTTCTCGCCAATGGTGACGGCCTTGCCCTGCCAGTCGTTCACATCGCCGAAAACGGCCACGCCCTCGCGCTCGGCCTTGACCTGCACGCGCGCCAGCTGCCTGGCGGTGTAGTCGAGTTCCAGCGCCTTCTGGTCCAGCTCACCCCGGGTCTGGGCCATCTTGAGGCGGCTCTCGTCGTCGGTCACCGCCATCTGCGCCGACTGGCGGTACGTCTCCTGCGCCGTATCGTAAGCGCGCTCGGCCACGGCGCGGCGGGTCTGCAGCGCCACCGTGTCCAGGCTGAACAGCGGCGCGCCTTGCGGCACCGGCTGGTTCGGCTGGACGTACACGCGTTCGATCACGCCATCGAGCGGCGCGCGCACCAGGAACGGATCGCGCGCGGACACCTCGGCCGGCGCCAGTACGGTGAGCCGCATGGGAATCAGGCAGACCACCAGCAGGCCGAGCAGGACCCGGCGGCGGGTTCGCCCCGGCCGCAGCATGGCCTTGAGCCGCTGGCCCAGCGGCTGCGCGGGCCGGAACGCCGCCAGGGCGTGGCCATAGGCATGCGTGACTTCGGCCAGCACCGCCAGCTCGTGCTCGGTAAACGGCGCTTCGCGCGCGAGCAGCAGCGCGCCGTCGCGCCGGCCGAGCTGGTCTTTCAGCGGCAGCCACAGGGCATGCGCCGGCAGCCAGTCTGCCCAGTCCGCGCTGGTTTTAGCGGGCGCGGCACCAGCGTCGACGGGCGTGGTATCGGCGTGGGCATGGGCCAGCCCACGGCAGAGCTGGGTCAGCCATTGCAGATATGGCGCGTTGGGGTCGACCTGCGGCAGGCCGGATACGGCCGAGACCTGGCCCAGGCCGCTCTCCAGCCAGACCGCCGCCTGCCGGTAGGGCACGAGGCTGAGCGTCTCGTTGGCCATCACAAACCCGAGCGCCTCCACGCTTTGCGCTTCCCGCGCGCGGCGCTCCAGCTGCAGCAGCGCGAGCAGCGGGGCAACCGCCGTTGGTGCATCGGCGCCTTGCGTCATTTTTCCGGGAAACTCGCCCAGCCGCTCATGCCCGGCAGCAAGGAGGCCTGGCTGCCGTCGATCTTGCCGGTGATGGAAATCGCCTGGCTCACCGGGTCGATCCTGGCGCCGATGCGGCTGACCTTGGCCGGGAACGACTGGTTGAGCTCATCGACCAGGACCGTGAACGGCGTGCCGGGCTTGATGCGCGCCAGCCACCTGGACGGCACGATCATCTGCAGCTCGAGATCGCTGGAATCGACAATCTCGAGCAGCGGCTTGCCCGGCGTGACAAACTCGTGCGCCATCGCCAGGCGCTTTGTCACGCGGCCCGAGAACGGCGCCGCGATGCTGCACTTGCTGACGGTGGAGCGCATATAGGCGGCCTCCGCGGCCGATTCCTTGGCCTTGGCTTGCGCTTGCTCGATCTCCAGCTTGCCGACCGAGTTCAGTTCCGCCAGGCGCTTGTTGACGGCCAGCACCTGCTGCGCGGCTCCGGCGGAGGCTTCGGCCTTGCGCAGCTGCGCGCTGAACAGCGCGCAGTCGAACGAGACCAGCGTCTGGCCGGCGCGGAAGCTATCGCCGTCCCGCAACGGCAGGCGGTCGATCTTGGCGTTGATCTCGCTGGAGATGGTGGCGAATTCGCGCGCTGCCAGCTGGGTCCGGATACGGCCATCCTTGTCGGCGCCGGCAAACGTGGTGGGGGCGGCCACGGGTGCGGCACCGGCCGCTGCTGCTGTCGCCAGCAGCAGCGGCAGCCAGGCAGCGGCGTTTAATGCAAAGCGTTTCATTACGGAGCGACGGTAAGACTGGATTACGGGATGAACGGCTTGCTCGATTACTCGATTGCCTGGTTACTGGGCTTCCTTGGGCGGCTCTATCAGGGTCTTCTCGTGCTCGGCGATGGCCGCGCGCAAGGTCGGCAGGTCGTAGCCGCCGACCGCGGTCGGCAACGGGTCCAGGCCCAATGTTGCCATCATCTGGCCAGAGGCATTCTGCAGCGCGCCGTAGGCTTGATACAGCCGCAGCTCGGACATCACCGCGCTGGCGCCCGCGCGAATCTCGGCCAGCTTGCCGGTCGCATCGGAACGGGTGGCATTCTGCGTATGCGTCAGGATGCGCTGATCGACGTCGTTCATCTTGCCGGACAACTCGAAGGCACGCTTGTAGCCGATGTAGCCGCGATATGCCACGTGCACCTGGGTCAGCACCGCCATGTTCAGCGCCAGGCGCTGCTGCTTGGCGACTTCATACTGCGCATCGGCGGCGGCACGGATGTTGCCGGCGTTGAGCAGGTTGAGCAGGTTCCAGCTCATGCGCAGGCCGATGTTGTTCCAGGCGTTGTTCACCAGGAAGTTGTCGGTGTCGAAGTTCGCGCCCAGCTGGAAGGTCACGCCCGGCAGCAGCTTGGCGAGGGCCTTCTTGGTTTCATCCAGGCCAATGCGCTCGTTGTAGCCGGCCTCGACCAGTTCCGGCCGGTTGACGAGGGCGGTTTCTTCCATCTTGTCGGCGGCCACCGGCAGCTTGGGCAGGCTGAAGCCCGCTGGCGCGGCCAGCGTGTAGTCGTCGCCCGGCGGCACGTTCATGATCGAGGCCAGGCGCGGCTTGGCTTGCGCAAGCTCGTCGCGCACGGCTTCGAGCTGGCGCAGGATGTCGAGCAGCTGGCGCTGGTAATTCAGCGTTTCCAGCGGTGACTGCAGCCTCTCCTTCTCGATGCGCAGGGAGTCGTCCAGCGCCGCTTGCGTCAGCTTGAGGATAGGCTCCACCTTGGCTTCGAGCTGCTGCGCGCCCACGGCTTGCCAATAGGCTTGCCTGACCTGCTGCATCATCAGGTGAACCACCTTGCGGCGGCGCTCGCTCATCACCAGCACACGGTCGGCCTGCTGGCGCGCGGTGTAGTAGCTGACGCCGAAGTCCAGCACGTTCCACGACAGGTTCAGGTTGCCGTTATAGTGCGAGCGCTCGGACGAGGTCGACGGCACCAGGGACTGCTGCCCGGTGACCACATCCCTGGAAGACGAGGCGAGTTCGTTGCTGCGCCAGGCGTAACCGGCGTCGGCCGTCAGGCGGGGCAGCATGTCCCAGCGCGACAGGTCGAGCTGGCGCTGCGCCATGGCTTCTTCCATCAGCTTGAGCCGGCCGTCGAGGTTGTACTTCAGCGCGCGCGCCATGGCCTCTTCCAGCGTGACCGGGCCGGCCAGCGCCTCCTGGTTCTGGAACATCGCCTGGCGTTGTTCAGGCAGCTCGGCCTGGCGCTCGGCCAGGGTGGTGGCGACGGGCTGAATGGCACAGCCGCCCAGCATCGCGGCGGCGGCCAACACGCAGACCAGCCGTTTGGGTCCGGGTTGGACCAGGCGAGAGATAGCGTTCGACAACGGATTTTCCTCTTTCCGGGGTTGCTGCGTTTTATAGTGAGTCATGACGTGATTCGCTACCGGCCTAGGCCTGCTCCGGCTGGCTTTCAGACTGCGTTGCTGCGTGCATGACCGGCTGCCGGCTCATTTGCAGGTGGTGCAGCAAAGCCGCATTGGCGGCCTGTTGCGCGGGCCGGCCAAACTGATCGAACTGCACCGCCAGCGCCGGTTTGCCGGCTGGCTGCAACGCGGCGGATTGCAGGATGGCGGCCAGCGGATCGGCATGGCTGCCGTCCCCCTGTGCGAGCGTGCCCGCTTGCTCCAGGCCAGCGCGCGAGTCGGCCGACGCCTTCACGTTCAGGTCCAGATGGCTGCTGGCGCGATTGCCCTTGCTGTCCCGTGCGGTGACTTCGATCTGGAGTTGCTGGTTCATGCCTTGCGGCGGCTTGCCGGCCAGCGTGCCGGTCACCGGATCGAACTTGAGCCACGGCGGCAGCGGGCGCCCGTTGGCCAGGCGCACCTCCACCGTCACCGTGGCTTCGCGGTCGCTCGCTCGGAAGAGGGAAGCCGGCAGCGCGATGCTGATCGCCTCGCCCGCCCGCGCCGAGAAACTGCCGATCTCCGGCATGGCCTGCAGGCCAATGCTGCCGGCGCCACCAACGTCGACCAGGTTCATGCGCCCTTCCGGCGCCTGCAGCGCATAGCTCAGGCTGCCGGCCGAAAGCGGATCCGCATTGAACGGGTTCCTGCCAACGGCGTCGGCGCTGAAGCCGGTGCCGTTGCCGTTGCCGGCCGGGTTGAGCGTCGGCGCGTCGACGCCAGGCGCCGAGTCGAGCGCGGTCAGCGTGATCAGCGGCGCCGATGGCACTGGCGCCAGCGGTGCCAGCCCCGGCACGGGCACCGGCGCCGGCGCGGCCGGCGTCGTCAAGTGGACGGTCGAGCGCACTTCATACGGATCGCCGCTCGCGCCCGCCGCGAGCGTGTTGCCCGCGCGGTCGGCAATGCCGGTGCCGCTTGCATTGAGCGTCAGGCCAATCTGCCCGGAGCCGCCGAGACCGGTGACAAGCACGGTATAGGTCCGCGCATCGACCTGGGTAACGCCGCTGATGACGCCCGTTGCGGAGCCGGTCCGGGTCAGCACGAAGTCGGCGGCATCCACGCCGGTGACGCCTTCGGCGAACGTCACGGTATAGCTCACCGCGCGGCCCGAGGTGGGCGATGCATCCACGCGCGCGATGCCCACGGCCGTGGGCGGCGTGGTGTCCACCGTCACGGCCCGCGTATCCGCCACGCCGTGCAGGGACACATCGATCGCATTGCCGGCACTGTCGCGCATCGTGCCACCATTGGCCTGCAAGGCGGTCACGGTGATGCCGTTGGCGTCATTCTGGCCAGCCGCAACGATATAGCGGAAGGTCAGCGCGGTGGTCCCGCTCCCGGACACGTAATCGGCGTAGACGGTCTGGCCACCGACATCGAGCGCCAGGCGCGGCGTGCCCCGGGTGGTATCGATCACCGTGTTCTCGGACAGGCTCACCGTGAAATCAAGCACCTTGCCAGCGTTGTAGTCGCCACCGGCCGGCGCGCTCACGCCGAGCACCACCGGGGCGGTGTGATCGACCACGTAGCGCTGGCCGGCCAGGCCGCCGGCAATGGCGTTGCCTGCCACATCGGTAATGCCGGTGCCGCTGGCCTTCAGGTCCAGGCCCAGCTGGCCGTCGCCGGTCACGTTGTTCACCACCACGCTATAGGTATGCCCATCGACCTGCGTCACCGAGGCAACCTGGCCAGCGGCCGTGCCGGTGCCCGACAAGACGAAATCGCTCACATCCACGCCGGTGACGTTCTCGCTGAAGGTCACCGTGAAGTGGACGGCGTTGCCCGCGGTCGGCATCGGGTCCGCGGCGATGACCGCTACCGCTGACGGCGCCACGGCATCGACCAGCACCCCGGCGGTGGGTGCCACGCTGTTCAGCGTGGTCACCGCGTCATTGCCGGCGACATCGCGCACCGTGCCGCCGTGGAGATCCAGCGCGGAGGCAACGGCCACGCCATTGCTGTCGCGCTGGCCGCTCGCCACGGTCAGGCGGAATGTCAGGGCGCTGGTGCCGGAGCCGGACACGTAGCTGGCGTAGACGGTGCCACCGGTGTCCAGCGTCACGGCGATGCGCGGTGTGCCACCGGTGGTGTCCACCACCACGGCCTCGCTGTAGTTGACGGTGAAATCGAGGTTCTGGCCTGCGATGTAGGTACCGTTGGCCGGCACGCTGACGGTCGCCACGGTCGGCGCGATGCCATCGACCACGATGTCATGCTGGCCGCCCATCGAATGGGCGCCGCCCACGGCGGGCAGGGTCAGTACCGCGGCGTCGCTGCTGCTGTTGGTGATCACGCCGCCGTTCAATGCCAGCGCGGCCGGCGATGCCACATCGAGATCGGCGCTGCTGTCGCCGGCCTGCACGGTATAGCGGAACGTGAGCGTATTGGTGCCGGAGCCCGAGACGTAGGTGGCATTGCGGTCCACCGCGCCGGTTTCCAGCAGCAGGGTCGGCGTGCCGCCCGTGGTGTCGACGGTCACCGCCTGGTCGAACGTCACCACCACGCTGACCGTATCGCCAGCCTTGTAAGTGCCGTTGGCGGTGAGGGCATCGACGTTGGTGACGACGGGATTGATGCTGTTGACGGTGATCGCGATGGTATCGGTAGCCGTCTTGGCGCCGCCGGAGCCCGTCAGCCCCAGGTCATTGGTGGTGATCTGGATACTGCCTGCGCCGTGATAACCGGGCGTAGGCGTATAGGCAAGGCCATTCAATGCGGCGTTGATGTCCGCCAGCGTCCCCCTGAATGTCATGGTGGCGTCACCCGCACCGGAGCCGCCAATAAAGGTCAGGCCCGACGTGCCGGCGAGCGTGATCACGCCGTTGGTTGCCGTCAGCGTCACTTGTTCGGCGCCGCCGGCGGAATCGACATCGCTGACCGAGATCAGGTTGCCGTTGCCGGCGCTGAATATCAGCGCGCTGTTCTGATCGACACTCTGGGCCACTGGAACGGCGTTGACCGGATTGTCATTGACGGCATCCACGCTGACCAGCTTGGTGGCGGCGGCACTGTCGGTCGTGCCATCGTTGACCGTGAAGCTGATGGTGCGGTTGCTGGTATTCGGCAGGTCCGACGTATCCGTGTACGTAACGGATCGCAGCGCCGCTTGCCACTGTGCCGTCGTGGCGCTCGCGCCGGACGACGTCAGGGTCATCACCCCGGTCCCGCTGTTGTAGCTCGCCGTGATATTGCCCATGGTGGCGCCGTCGTTGGTGAACGCCAGCACATCCTCGCCGGCGCGGAAATTGCCGGTAATCGACACGGTGGCGCTGGCGAGCGTGGTGTTGTCCAGGTCGCTGACCGTGAAGCCGCCATCGATGGCAACCGGCGTGCTGGCAACGTTGTTGCCCTCGGTGAACACGGTGGTGCCGCCGCTGGCCGTTGCGATGGGCGAGTCGTCGACCGCGGTCACGCTGACCGTCTTGGTGACCGTATTGCTATCAGCCGTGCCGTCATTGACGGTGAAGCTGATGGTGCGGTTGCCGGTGCTCGGCGTGTCCGAGCTATCGGTGTAGGTGACCGAGCGCAGCGCCGCTTGCCACTGCGCCGTCGTGGCGCTCGCGCCCGACGAGGTCAAGGTCATCACCCCGGTCGCGCTGTTGTAGCTCGCCGTGATATTGCCCATGGTGGCGGGGTTGTTGGTGAAGGCCAGGACGTCCTCACTGCCTTGGAAGTTCCCGGTAATGGCGACGGTAGCGCTGGCCAGCGTAGTGTTGTCCGCATCGCTGACCGTGAAGCCGCCATCGATGGCAACCGGCGTGCTGGTGACGTTGTTGCCCTCGGTGAACGCGGTGGTGCCGCCGCTGGCCGTTGCAATGGGCGTGTCGTCAACCGCGGCAACGCTGACCGTCTTGGTGACCGTATTGCTATTGGCCGTGCCGTCATTGACGGTAAAGCTGATGGTGCGGCTGCCGGTGCTCGGCGTGTCCGAGCTATCGGTGTAGGTGACCGAGCGCAGCGCCGCTTGCCACTGCGCCGTCGTGGCGCTCGCGCCGGCCGAGGTCAGGGTCAGCACCCCGGTCCCGCTGTTGTAGCTCGCCGTGATATTGCCCGTGGTGGCGGGGTTGCTGGTGAAGGCCAGCACGTCCTCGCTACCTTGGAAGTTGCCGGTAATGGCAACAGTGGCACTGGCGAGCGTGGTGTTGTCCAGGTCGCTGACCGTGAAGCCGCCATCGATGACAACCGGCGTGCTGGCAACGTTGTTGCCTTCGGTGAACGCGGTGGTGCCGCCGGAACCGGTGGCAATGGGCGAGTCATCGACGGCCGCGACGGTAACGACCTTGGTCGCGGTATTGCCATTGGCCGTGCCGTCATTGACGGTAAAGCTGATGGTGCGGTTGCTGGTGATCGGCGTGTCCGAGCTATCGGTGTAGGTGACCGAGCGCAGCGCCGCTTGCCACTGGGCCGTCGTGGCGCTCGCGCCGGCCGAGGTCAGGGTCATCACCCCGGTCGCGCCGTTGTAGCTCGCCGTGATATTGCCCATGGTGGCGGGGTTGTTGGTGAAGGCCAGCACGTCCTCGCTACCTTGGAAGTTGCCGGTAATGGCAACGGTGGCGCTGGCGAGCGTGGTGTTGTCCGCATCGCTGATCGTGAAGCCGCCATCGATGGCAACCGGTGTGCTCGCGACGTTGTTGCCCTCGGTGAACGCGGTGTTGCCACCGCTGGTGGTCGCCACCGGCGTGTCATCGACCGCGGCAACGCTGACCGTCTTCGTGACCGTATTGCTATTGGCCGTGCCGTCATTGACGGTGAAGCTGATGGTGCGGTTGCCGGTGTTCGGCGCGTCCGAGCTATCGGTGTAGGTGACCGAGCGCAGCGCCGCTTGCCACTGCGCCGTCGTGGCGCTCGCGCCGGCCGACGTCAGGGTCATCACCCCGGTCGCGCTGTTGTAGCTCGCCGAGATATTGCCCATGGTGGCGGGGTTGTTGGTGAAGGCCAGCACGTCCTCACCAACTTGGAAGTTACTGGTAATGGCGACGGTCGCGCTGGCCAGCGTGGCGTTGTCCGCATCGCTGACCGTGAAGCCGCCATCGACGGCAACCGGCGTGCTGGTGACGTTGTTGCCCTCGGTGAACGCGGTGGTGCCGCCGCTGGCCGTTGCAATGGGCGAGTCGTCGACCGCGGCAACGCTGACCGTCTTGGCCGCGGCATTGCTATCGGACGTGCCGTCATTGACGGTAAAGGTGATGGTGCGGTTGCTTGTGAACGGCGTGTCCGAGGTATCGGTGTACGTGACCGAGCGCAGCGCCGCTTGCCACTGGGCCGTCGTGGCGGTGGCACCGGCCGAGGTCAGGGTCATCACCCCGGTCGCGCCGTTGTAGCTCGCCAAGATATTGCCCATGGTGGCGGGGTTGTTGGTGAAGGCCAGCACGTCTTCGCCGATGCGGAAATTGCTGGTAATCGCCACCTTGCCGCTGGCGAACGTGGTGTTGTCCGCATCGCTGAATGTGACGCCGCTATCGACCACCACCGGCGTGCTGGCGACGTTGTTGCCTTCGGTGAACGCGGTCGTGCCGCCGCTAGTGGTGGCAACGGGGGCGGCGTTCGGGACGTAGGTCTTGTCGAGGATACCGCCGGTGTCGTTGTAGATCTTGCCAACGGCCGCTGGGCTGATACCGGCAGCCCCGCCGCCGAGTGCCGGGCCACCCGTCCCGCTTCCGCCTGCGTTGCCGGTTATCGCCGCATAGGCCGAAGCCGTGATGTGCACGGTGCCCTGGTTCCATATGGCGCCCACACCCAGGCCACCTGCACCGCCGTTCGCGTTGCTCCCGCTTCCCGCGCCAGCCCCACCGCCACCGCCACCACCCGCGCCCAGGTTGTTGCTGATGATCGAGTTGCCAACCACATTGAGGGTTGCGCCAGTCGCGTTGAAGATGCCACCCGCCGCGCTGCCACCGGCGCCCCCGGTGGCATCCCACCCACTGCCGCCGCCGCCGCCGCCGATCGAGATGGAGCCGTTGGTGGCAGTCCCTCCGTTGCCGCCGTTCGAATAGCTTGCAACGCCCGTGCCCCCCGCACCGCCAGTTGTAGTGCCGCCATGGCCTCCCATGAAGCTCGGGTTGTAAGTGCCTCCGTTGCCCCCAACGCCGGCATTGCCTGACGTACCGGCATAGGAACCTGTTCCGAAGCCAGCCGCGCCCCCCGCCCCACCGCCAGTGCCGAGCATGCCGCCACCGCCGCCGCCGCCGCCGCCAACAGCGCCGCCAGCATAGGGGGCGGTCACACCACCGCCACCTCCGCCGCCGGAAGCCGCATTGGCCGTGACGGTGACATCCGTCAGAGTCAGCGTCCCGGCGTTGTAGATGCCGCCACCTTGCGCGGCGGTTGCAGCTACCCCGCCGGCCCCGCCATTGCCCGAAACCAGGCCATGTTCGATCACCAGCCCCTCCAGCCCGACGGTCGAGCCGGAGGTGATTTGCAGCACGCGGCCTTTGTATTGTCCATCGAGCGTGACGTCGGCGATGCCGTCGTGATTGATGTCGCCATCGATGGTGAGGTTCTTGCTGATCACCAGCAGCGAATTGCCCGACGTGATGGTCGACAGGTTGATCGTCATCCCGGTGCTGAAGGTGATGGTGTCACCCGCCTGCGCCGAGGCGATCGCGCTGCGCAACGTGCCGGCACCGGCATCTGCGGCGTTCGTCACGGTGAGCAGCGCCAGGTCATGCGCATAGGCGGATTCCGCGCTGGCCGACAGCACCGAGGTGGCTTCGATCTGGCCGGTGGAGATTTCCAGGTTCCAGTCGCTGCCCGCGCCGGTGCGGTTGTCCGAGGCGGCAATATCGCGGCCCGTCAGCGCGGCCAGCGAGTCGATGAACGACAGGCCGGCCGCGCCTTGCGCGGTGCTGCAGGCATAGATCAGGATGTCGCCCCCGCTCTGGATGCCGCTACCGATCCTGGCCAGGCTGCTGGCGTAGTTGCCAACGTTGTCGCCGGACAAATAGGTATTGCCAAGCCACAGGTCGCCAGCCTCGCCGTGCGCGATGATCTGGACGGACTTGGCGCCGGGATGGGCCGACAGGTAGTCGGCCATCTGGGCCAGGCCGTCCGCGTTGCGGTTCAGGTAGACGATTTCGGTGCCGGGCGCGACACCGGCCAGCAGGCTCGCGCTGTCGTCCACCCGGCTATCCACGAACAGCACGTTGTGCCCGGACGGCGCCGGACCCGGCGAAGACGGGGCACCGGCTTCGGCGGGCGCGGGAGCATGGCCGGCGGCGTCCGCAGGCTGGGGAGTGGCTGGCGCTGCGGCCGGCGCCACATGGCTATCCGTGGGGTGGCTATCCGCTGCGTGGCTGTCCGCCGGCGCGCCATGGCCATCGCCTGCCGGGTGCGCCGCCGCAGCCGCCGCCGTGGCGACCGCGGCGCCGTCGAACATGATGCGGGGCTCCAGCGCCATGATCAGCGACGAGGAGAGCGGGCTGGACGGCTTTGCGGGCCGGGCCGGGATTGCAACCGCGCCCTCTACCTTCTGCTTCCGGGTCCACCACATATCGCTCTCCTCGCGCACCCGCGCCGGGCACGGCTCAGGTGGCGTGCGGCGGGCTGCAATTTTCTGGTCGGTATTCTGAAATCGGCCAGCGAGTGCCAGCCCTTGTTCGTCGAACTAAACGCGTCAATCGAATCAATCGCGCTAATCGCGCTAATCGCGCTAATCGCGCTATTCGAGCTTTGCGCGGATGACATTGGCCGCGCTTTTGCTGCCGTCCTCCCAGAACGACAGCGCGGCGTACTTCTCGAACAGGTCCGGCGGCAGGATGCTGCGCCGAGCTTGCTTTGCCACTTTGGATTTCACCTGGTGCAGGCCGGACACGCCCAAGGACTGATCGAACTCTGGCGCGTCGTATTGCACGTTATTGAAATCGTGCTCAAACCAGGGCTCGCCGATAAAGTCATAAACCAGGCGCATTACCTTGTCGGGCGCTTGGCTGAGCAAATCGTAATCGACCAGCAGCAGGGAACCGGCGTTCTCGCCGTAATAGGCTTCCTTGAGCGCGGCCCACGCAAAGCCAACCAGGCGATTGCGCTGCGCCAGGGTATCGACCCGGCTATAGACGGTGCTGCGTTCAGCGTCATCGGAAAACAGCTTGGTGTTTTCATACGGATTGGCGCGATACAAACGCTCAAGGCTGTCCATGACCCAGGCGACATTGCGCACGCAGGCAATCACCCTGGCGTTGGGAAACAGATCCTGCAGCGCGGGCATGCGTGCGCACCAGTTGCGATTGGTGTCGAACACCACGCCTTTGCTTGCCTTGTCTGCGTAATAGCTATCGAACAGGCCACGCAGCAGCCGGCGGCGCTGGTCCTGGGCGATCACGGGCCCGAATTCGCTGCCGGCGCTGCATTGCGCCAGCACGGCATTGAACAGTGTCCCCACCGGGCTCGTCATTCCGGCATGGAACCGGGGATTCTGCAGCAGCAGCGCGGACAGCAAGGTTGACCCTGACCGGGGCAAGCCCGAGATGAAGTGGAATTGGTTGGAGGACACCCGATTCACCGCTGTTTTTATGTTTTAAGCCGGTAGTCTATGCGATGAACATGGCACTCGTACATATGACAGACGGGCAAGATCGCGGCTGCCGCAGGTTTTTTCTGCGGGCCCGTATTACAGAATATTGGCTCGCGGCAAGGCGCTTTCCCGCAAATCGGGCACCCGCGCGGGTCGCAGAATTAATACCCCTCAAAAGCGGGGATTCAACGCGGTCTCCATGCCTGCACTCAGGTATTCCCACGCAACCGCCGGAGTGTCGGCGGCAAACAACGCCCGGCAGCGCCGTGGGCGGCAAATACCTAAAAAAATAGCGGGATGGCGTCGTCGCCGTCCCGCTATGCCGCTTGGGCGCCGGCGGCCTGGTCAGAAGACCAAGGCGCCGGCCAACGTGCTTGAGCCGGCTATGCGCCCGCTATCAAACCACGCCCTGCGCCAGCATCGCGTCCGCGACCTTCACAAACCCGGCCACGTTCGCGCCTTCGACGTAGTTGATGAACCCGTCGGCTTTCTGGCCGTAGTGGATGCAGTTGCCGTGGATGTCCTTCATGATCGCGTGCAGCTTCTCGTCGACCTCGGCATGGTGCCAGGACATGCGCATGGCGTTCTGCGACATTTCCAGCCCCGAGGTGGCGACGCCGCCGGCATTGCTGGCCTTGCCCGGCGCGTAGAGGATGCGCGCGGCCAGGAAGCGGTCCACGGCGTCCAGCGTGGAAGGCATGTTGGCGCCTTCGGCCACGCAGAACACGCCATTGGCCAGCAAGCGTTCGGCGTCATTGCCGTCCAGCTCGTTTTGCGTGGCGCAGGGCAGCGCCACGTCCGCCGGCACGTGCCAGGGCGTGCGGCCGGCTTCGAAGTGCAGGTCTTGCTCGGCGGCGAAATCGGCCAGGCGGCCGCGCGCCTCGTTCTTGAAAGCCATCAAGGCCGTCAATTGTTCGCTGTTCATGCCCTTGGGGTAATGCAGCACGCCACCGGAGTCGGAGACCGTTAGCACCTTGGCGCCCAGTTCGATCGCCTTCTCGGCGGCATACTGGGCCACGTTGCCCGAGCCGGACAGCAGCACACGCAGGCCGCTGAAATCGCGTCCGCGGCGGTGCAGCATCTCCTGCGCGAAATACACCGTGCCGTAGCCGGTGGCTTCGGGCCGCATCAGGCTGCCCCCGAAGGCCATGCCCTTGCCGGTGAAGACGCTGGCGGAGCTGTTGGACAGCTTTTTCATCATGCCGGCCATGAAACCGACTTCCCGCGCGCCCACGCCGATATCGCCGGCGGGCACGTCGGTGTCCGGGCCGAGGTGGCGGTAGAGCTCGGTCATCAGCGCCTGGCAAAAGCGCATCACCTCGCCGTCGGACTTGCCCTTGGGATCGAAGTCCGAGCCGCCCTTGCCGCCGCCCATGGGCAGCGTGGTCAGCGCATTCTTCAGCGTCTGCTCGAAGCCCAGGAACTTCAATACCGAGAGATTGACCGTGGGATGCAGGCGCATGCCGCCCTTGTAGGGGCCGATGGCGGAGCTGTGCTGCACGCGAAAGCCCCGGTTGACCTGCACCTGGCCGCGGTCGTCGGTCCATGCCACGCGGAACTGGATCACGCGCTCGGGTTCCACCAGCCGCTCCAGCAAGGCCTGTTCGCCGTAGCGCGGATGCTGCTCGACGAAGGGCCAGAGCGTCATCATGACTTCCTTCACGGCCTGGAGGAACTCGGGCTGGTCGGGGTCGCGCCGGGCAACGCCGGCCAGGAATGTTTCAAGGGAGGCAGATGTCACAAGTGTCTCTTTGTTTCGATGTGCTGGTGCTTGGCAGAAGACGGCCGCCGCGGATACCTGTCCGGCAGGCGTGCCGAGGGATGCCACGGCGCTGCCCGGATGGTCCGGGGCGGCGCAACCGCGGCGAGCCCGGCGGCGATGCGGCGACGGCCACCGGGTCATGTCAATACATTCAAGATCGAGGTTGAATGTATCGTCAAGGGCGAAGCTTAGCATTTGACGTGGGTGGCAACACAGGCACAACACCTTTGACCAGCAGACATATAAAGGCTGCTTGCTTGTATTTTTGTGCGATCAGCGACCACCGAGCAGCGGCTGGCGGCCTCGAAGCCGGGCCTGAGCACGCCGTACAATCCTCGGATCGTGCACAGACATGGGGGCAAGAACGTGGAAGTCCCGATCGATCAAGTTGTCAGCCTGCTCCACGAAGCGGCCTACGGCACCCTGGCCACGCATGCTTGCGCCCTGCCCGGCTACCCCTACGCCACCGTGGTGCCGTTCGTGGCCGATGCGGCCAGCGCGCCCGTGATCTGCGTCAGCGCATTGGCCGAGCACACGCGGAACCTCCTTGCCGATGCGAGAGTGAGCCTGTCGGTGCTGCAGCCCGGCGCCGCGGACGTGCAGAACGCCCCGCGCCTGACGCTGGTGGGCGATGCGGCCCGCATCGAGCCGAATGCCGACGAGCTGGCGCGTTACCTGCGCTATGCGCCAGCTGCCGAGCCATTGCTGGCGCTGGATTTCCAGTTCTTCCGCATCCATCCGAGCGCCATACGGTTTATCGCCGGCGTCGGCCGGATGGGCTGGATTGGGCAATCGGCGTGGGATGCCTTGCCGCAGGTGCCGCCAGGCATCGAGGCCGGGATCGTGCAAGCGGTGTCCCTCGCCGCGCCGGGCGGCGTACGCGTGCTTGGCGTGGATGGCTATGGCATTGACTATGACATCGCGGGACGCCGCCGCCGCAGGCGCTTTCCCCATGCGCCCATCGCGCTGGACGCGTTGGAGGCGACGGCCCTGGCTATTGCGGCCAGCCTCGGCTGACGCCGCCTTTGCCACGCTCAGGCGATGCGCAACACCGGCCCGCGCTCCTTCAGCGCCGCGGCCAGCGCGGGCTCGGGCGCCATATCGGAAATCACGTAAGCCGCCTTCTCGAAATGCTTCACCAGCACCCCGGCATTGCGGCCAAACTTGGTGTGGTCCGCCACCACGCAGGCCACGCTCGCCGCTTGCAGCATGCGGCTGCGCAGCTCGGCGGCGGCACGCGAGAAATCGCTCATCTGGCCGTCGGCGGTAATGCCGCCGGTGCCGATAAAGGCAAAGTCCGCGTGGTAGCGCGACAGTTGCTCGATGGTGTCCCAGCCGTGGGTGGCGTCCTCGTTGTCCTGCAGCTCGCCACCGAGCATCACCACCCGATTGCCATTGCGCCGCCCCAGCAGCAGGGCGATGGCGAAATCATTGGTGTAGACCAGCAGGTTGTGATGACCATGCAGCGCCTGCGCCACGGTGTGGGTGGTGGTGCCGTAGTCGATGATCAGCGAGGCGCCATCGGGCACCAGCTCCGCCGCGCGCATGCCGATGGCGCGCTTGCCCTCGGCATTGACCGCGGCGCGGGTCTGGGCATCCGGCTCGGCCCGCTCGGGCGTGAGCGCGCCGCCGTGCGTGAGAATCAGCAGGCCGCGCGCCGCCAGCGCGTTGAGGTCGCGCCGGATGGTCTCGCGCGAGACATCCAGCTCGGTGACCAGCTCGCTGATGGCCAGCGCGCCGCTGGCGGCGAGCTGGTCGAGGATGAATTTTTGCCGCTGTTCAGCCAGCACGTGGACTCCGCTGCGTAGGAAAAATAAAGGTGGATTCTAACCCCGTCATACCGGGGCCAGCCCGATCAGCCGGCTGATATTGGCTGCGGATCGGGTTTTGGCGGTGGGGGGATGAGGATTGGTTGGCTTTGGGGGTTGTCGCAGTTTTTTGCGGTGTTGGTTTTTGTACCCAAGGGCCATACGACATCCCTCCGGCGGGGTTGGCCGCTGTTGCTTTGAGCGGCGTTGGTTTTTGCGCCCAAGGGCCATACGACATCCCCCTGCGGGGGCTGCCGGTCACTTATATGAACGCGCCCCGGTTTGCTAGGTAAACGTCACGCGATGCTCGATCAGGGTTGGTTGCAGACTTATATCCGGCCTAGTGCAGGCCAAGCCTGCGGCCCCGA
>NZ_JBFRDD010000013.1:0-149862 GCF_052113425.1 Cupriavidus sp. YAF13 | reverse complement strand
CTTTTCTGCCTGACCCACACTACCGTCTCGCCACCTCGCGCTCCACTGCGGGGACGGGGCGCGTTCATACCATCTTTTCTTTACGAGTAAAGAAAAGTGACACCTCCATGTGCGTAAACGGCCAACCCCGTACAGCCGCGCCAGCAGCTAGAAGCAATAAAACACCCCTCCAAAAACGCCAATCTGCGCCAGCAGCCAGCAGCGCAAAAACCGCCACCTTCAAGAAACCGCTTAACTAAGCAACACAATCCCCCCCGGCAACGACCGCACCTCCAACCCCAGCGAGCGCTGCATCTGCGCAATCGCCTTATCCAGCGACCGAATCTGAAACCGCCCCGTCACATGCTTGCCCGCCACCCGCTTGTCCAACAGCACCACCCTACCCGGCCGATAGCGATTGATCTCCTCAACCACCTCGCGCAACGGTGCATCGGCAAACCGCAGGTAGCCATCGCGCCACGCCGGCATCCACGTCGGATCGACATGCACAATGCGTCCTAGCGCGGCACTATCGTAGGTGAGTTGCTGCTTGCCGCTCAGCGTCGCGATGCCCGCGGCATGCGCCACCTGCACGGTCCCCTCGACGCAAGTCACGCACACGCCGGCAGGCGTGACCCGCACTTCAAACCGGGCGCTCTGCGCAAACGCGCGCCCCGGCCCGGCGACAACCGCGAACGGCCGCGGCGCATTCAAGGTATCGACGGCGGCTTCGCCGGAGATCAGGTCGATGCCCTGCACGCGCCCCGCTCCGGAGCGCACGGCAATACTGGTGCGCGTATTCAGCTCGACGGTGACATCCTCGGCCAGCGCCAGCCGGCGTTGCTCGCCGGTCGCGGTGCGGTAGTCCGCGCGCAGCTCCTCCACGGAAGGCCACAGGCCCAGCGGTGGCTGGATGACGGCCACGGCTGCGGCGGCCGCCGCCGCGCTCATGGCGCCGCCGAGAAAGGCGCGCCGCTGCCAGTTCGGCGCGCGCCGCGCCTCGACAAAATGCGAGCTCGCCGGGTTACGCGCCACAACCAGTTCGCCCGCGTGGCCCAGTTGCTCCCAGCGCTGCCGTGCCAGGGAAAAGGCTGCCCGGTGCGCGGGATCCGCCATGCACCAGCGCCGCAGCGCAGCGCCGTCGGCCGGTGTCATCTCGCCCGCCGCCATGCGGCGCACCCAGGCAAGCGCCTGCCGCTCGATCGCGTCAAGCGTGCGTTCCGGTTGTGGCGCAGGATTCATCATTCGTATCATGGCATCAAGCGAGCCGCCACCGTGGTTTGCCTGTGGACATAGACAAGACGGTTGGGAAGCAACAGATCGGCATGCTTTTTTTCATCCATGCTTGGGGCTATGGGCCATGCAGTACTCATGGGCCCGCTTGAGCTCCAGGCCGATCAGGCGCGGCGACACGCCGAAGCGCACCGCGGCCTCCTGGTTCGACAGTTCATCGACCCGCACCGCGAGGAAGATCGCCCGCCGGCGTGGCGGCATGCTTTCGATGAGGCGTGCAACGGCCTCGACCTCGTCACGCGCCGCGACCGTTTGCGCGGGGCCGGGCGCGGGGTCGACGATCTCGGCCATGAGCGTCTCCATCTCTTCTGCGCTCATGTAGCGGCGGTCGCGCTGCAGCCGGTCCAGCGCCAGGTTGGTGGCCATGCGCATCAGGTAGGCGGCCGGGCTCTTGACCGGCTCGCCCTCCTCTTTGCGGTCTTCCAGGTGCACCCAGGTATCGTGCAGCGCATCGCTGGCGAGCTCGGCCGAGCCCAGGCGCCATGTCAGGCGGCGCTTGAGGTCGTCGTAGCGTTGCGCGAGCAGCTCGCGCAAGCTGGAGCGGCTGGAGTCGCTCATCTATCGGCTCGCCTGCCGGCCGCAGGGTGGCTGGCAAGAGCCGGAGCGGGCCGCGGCGGCGTCACAGCGCACCGGCTTGACCAGCAGCACGAATGCCTTGGCCGGATTCCCGGGCGGCTGGCCCACATCGACGTGCTCCACGGTCTCGATGATGGCCGCATCGCGTGCCTTGTCGCCGGTGGTATCCAGCAGGCGCACGTGCGCAACGCGGCCGGCCGCGTTGAGCTGCACATAAAGCGCGAGGCGATATTCCCCGAGCGCGAGTGCGGGCCGCGCGCATAGCGCCTGATAGACCTGCGACTGCACAGCGCCCTCATATTGCCGCGCGGCGCTGGCCGGGGGCTGCGCAATGGCCATGTCCGCCTGGCGCGGCGCGGGCACCAGCACGAAGGCATCGGCCGCGGCTGCCTGCACGTCCAGCCCCGTGCCCTCGAGCATCTTGCGCAGCGCGCTTTCCGGGCTGAAGGTGCCGTGGACGGCAGTCGAGGTTCGCCCCGCTGCCAGCTCGGAGGAAAAGAAGACGGACAGGCTGGTCTGCGCATCGTATTGCGCCAACGCTTGCTTGAGCGGCTGGGCCGGCAGGTCGAATGCCATCTCCACCGCGCCGCGGTTGGAGGGCTGCTGGGCGCGGATCTGCTGGCAGGCAAGGCATAGGGCCAGGACCGCCATATAGACAACCAGTACGCGCGCACCGGGGGATGCGACCAAGCGTGCCATCACGATCCAATGCCATGTGCGTTGAGGAGTCCCTGCCGCATCGGGCGCGTGGCCCAAGTGCATACTCGTGCGCATCGTAGGGATCCAATGTGACGCCGCCGTGACTGCGTGCCAGCACTGCCGTGACACGGCTCACTCCTCCTGCCCGGGACCCGGCGGCTGCCGTGTCTCGATCGCGATAAACAATCGTGCGTTGCCACGCTGGACCAGCAGCGCCACCGCGCCGTTGGCCGCGCTGGCCTCGTCGGCCAGCGCCTCGATGCTGTCGACCGGCTGGCCGTTGAGCGCGAGGATCACGTCGCCGGCGTGCATGCCGGCGCGCGACGCGGCCGCGTTCACGCGCTGCACCAGCAGGCCGCCGTCGATACGCAGCACCTGCCGCTCTTGCGCCCACAGCGGCCTGACCATCATGCCCAGCGGCGCGTGCCCGGGCGCGGCCGGGCGCGCCACCCGTGGCGCGTCGAAGCGATCGGGCCGCACCTCCAGCGCGAGCGCGGCGCGGTCCCGCCAGACGCGCAGCGGGACGGCGACGCCGGGGGCCAGGTCCGCAATGAAGATCAACGCATCGGCGGACTGCACGACGTCGCGCGCACCCACCTGCAGGATCACGTCGCCCGGCTTCATGCCGGCCCGGCTGGCGGCCCCGCCGGGCTGGACGTAGCTCACCAGCGCGCCCGCGGGCCGGGGCAGGCGGAACGAATCGGCCAGGGCTTGCGAGACCTCCTGCACCGCCACGCCGATACGCCCGCGCGTCACCACGCCCTGGCGCAGCAACTGGTCCTTGATGCGCATGGCCACATCGATGGGGATGGCGAACGACAAGCCCTGGTAGCCGCCGCTGCGGCTGTAGATGCGGGAATTGATGCCGATCACCTCGCCCTTGAGGTTGAACAGCGGGCCGCCGGAGTTGCCGGGATTGACCGGCACGTCGGTCTGCAGGAAGGGCATGTACTCGGCGCCAGGCAGCACCCTGCCCTTGGCGCTGACGATGCCGGCCGTGACCGAGTTGCTGAACCCATAGGGTGAGCCGATGGCCAGGGCCCAGCTGCCCACCTCCACGCTCGCGGCGTCGCCGATCTTCACCGTCGGCAAACCGGTGGCGTCGATCTTGAGCAGGGCGACGTCGGCAACGGCGTCCAGCCCGATCAGCCTGGCCTTGAACTCGCGCCGGTCGGTCAGCTTCACGCTGACCAGCGACCCGCGCGCGACCACGTGCGCGTTGGTGAGGATGTAGCCGTCGCCGCTGAGGATGAAGCCCGAGCCCAGGCTGGTCTCGTCGACATTGTCCTGGCCCGGCGCACGCCCGCGCAGCGGATCGGGCGATGCCTCGCGGGCCACACCAATGTTGACCACGGCGGGGCCATTCTCGCGCACCAGCCGCGAGAAATCAGGCGCGGCTCGCCATGGCGCCGCCTGCAGCGGCGCGCATCCGGCCGTGCCTGCCGCCAGCGCCAAGAACAGCACCAGCGCGGCAAAGGCCAGCGAGCGCCGCACGAAGCCGCTGCGGCGGCCCAGGTCGAAAGCCATCGCCACATCAGCTCGCTTGCGCGCCATCCAGCCCCAGCTCCAGCACCATGGGCTGGCGCATATCCGGTGGCGGCGGCTCAGGCAACGCCTTCGTCATCAGCACCGCGCGCAAGTCCGCGTCGGCCTGCGGATTGCCCAGCGAGTCGAACTCCATGCGCTCCACGCGGCCATTGGGGACAAGCCACACACGCATCACCAACGACGCGGCCGGCTGCGCGCGGGCCTGCATCCAATCCTGCAAACGCAGGGCGCTCGCGTCGGCCGGATCGCCCAGCCGCGCCTGGAACTCCGTGCTGGCCAGTTGCGCATAGCGCATCCAGTGCTGCGGGAACGGCTGCGCCGGGGCGGCGGCAGAAGACGCCGCGCCCAGGCCCAGGCCCACCAGCCGCAGCGTACGGAGCAAACGCCGCCACATTCTCTGCGGCACAGCCAGCTTGCGTGTCATTACGTGGCGGCTCCCTCTTCCAGCACAGGAGCAGCCGCAGGGGCATCCGCAGTTGCATCCGCGGTTGCATCCGATTGCGCTGGCTGGAAGTTGCGCAGATGCAGGAAGAACTGTCCCATCATCTGCGTCCACAGCTGCAGCGCCACGGTGAGATAGTCGGGGCCCACGCCGCCGGAGATCACCACGTCCATCTCAAGCACCAGGAATTCGCCGTGCTGCGCGACGCGCGCGAAGCGCTTGGCGCGATGCCAGTCGCCAAGCACCCCCTCGGGCAACGCGCCGCCTTGCACCCGCAGCGGGCAGCTCAGCGTGAAATCCAGGTACGCATCTGGCGCTACCGAGTTGCCCCAGAGGACCTGGAAGCCAACGCCATGGCTGGCGCTGTGCAGGCGCAGCACGCCGTCCTGCTCGATGGCCGTCACGGCGCAGCCGGCGGCCTTGATGGCATCGCAGACCTGCTCCGAGGTGACTGCCATCAGCAGTGCGGGCAGGCTGGCTGCCGAGGTTTCGATCTGGGTTGCGGTGGTGGTCATGGATATCCTGATGTTAAAAAGAATGGAAATTGGGATTGGGTCTGGCTTGAGGGGGCGCCTTGTGCCGCGCCCCACTCGCTTCAGTTCACTTTTTGCAGCACGGCATCCAGCGCGGCGGTGTCGATGCTGGCCGTGCCTGGCGCAACCAGCTTTGCCATATAGGCCTGCACGAGCTGCTGCTGGCGTTGCTGGCGCATGGCCGCCGCCAACTGCGGCTTGATCTCGTCGAGCGTTGCGGTGCGGCCAGCCTGCGTGTCCAGCAGCTTCATCACATGGAAGCCCGCGGCCGATTGCACCGGGTCGCTTACCTGGCCAACCTTCAGCCTGGCAACGGTGTCGCGCACTTCCGGCAGCATCTGCGCCAGTGGCAGCGTGCCGACTTCCCCGCCACGCTCGGCGCCGCGGGGATCCTGCGAGCGGCTCTTGGCGAGCGCGGCGAAATCGCCCTGGCGTGCCTGCGTGGCCAGCTTGCGGGCTTCGTCGCGCACCTTGGCCGCGGCGTCGCTGCCCTGGGCAGCCAGGAAGATCTGCGCGACGCGGTAGGTGGCGGGCACCTGGAAGTTCACCTTGCCTTCTTCATAGGCCGCCTTCACCTCGAGCTCAGACGGATAGCCTGCCGGCACCTGCGTGACCGACTCCAGGTAGGTGGAGGTGACGATCCGCGCGGCGATCTCGCGCACGGCGGCATCGACGCGCGCCTTCACCTCGGGCCGTTCCGCCCAAGCCTTGCCCTGTGCCTCGCGCAGCAGCGCTTCACTGGCCAGGCGCTGGCGCAGCCAGTTCTCGATGCCCGCGCGGTTGCTCCTGGCCGCGGCGCGGTCCGCTTCCGGCAGGCCCTGCAGCAGCCGCTCCACGTCATCCTGGCCAACGGTGACCGAGCCGGCGCGCGCTACCACCAGACCGCCTGCCGTGGCAGGCTCCGCAGCCTGCACCGGCGCTGCGCTCAGCCACGAGGCCAGCAGGACGCCGATGGCCATGCGCACGGGCGGCAGCATGGACTGGACGTGCGATTTCATTCGAATCATCTGTGTCTTACCTTTTTTCTCGGGGAGCGCGGGCAAACGCCTGTGCGGGCCGGCGGCATCGCCTTGCCCGCGCACTGGCCTGCGCTCCTCATGACATCGCAGCAACATGACAAAACACTCACGCCCCAGCAACAGCAGGCTCGGCGCCACTGCCATGCGCGGTCCGTTGCTGGCGTTGCGCGTCATGGGCGTGGCGCTTCTGCCGCGCCCGTGGCGCTCGCCGCAGCATTGACATCGGCGGCCGCCTGCGCGGGCGCGTCGGCGGCGGCCGCGGCGCCGGCCGCGAAGCGCCCTTCGTACAGCTTGTCGCCATACTCCTGCGCGATCTGCTCGAACTTCACCCGGCTCTGCGCCGCGAAGGGCTGGCGCGCGATCATCACCGTGCCCAGGCCCACCGTCTCGTAGGCGCGCAGGATCTCCTGGCCCGCTGCGTAGAGCTTCACGTTCTTGGCCTCGCACTGCGCCACCGTGGCGTGCTGCGCCTTGGCCTCCAGGGCCAGGCGCTGGCGCTCCGCCTCGGCTGCGCGCGCGAGCTTGAGCAGTTCGTCATAGGCGTTGCGGTACTGCGCAATCTGCGTGCTCGCCTTCTCGGCAACCGCCTGAGCCTGCTGTTGCGCCTGCTGGTTCCTGTCGCTCAGGCGCTCGCGCTCCTGGCGCTCGGCGGCGAGTTGCGCGCGGGCACGCTCCAGTTCCTTCTTCGTGTCGGCATCCGCGCCGGAGGGCGCGGCGCCGGCATGGGGCGCGCCGGCCTTGAGCGCGGCCAGTTCGTTCTGCGCCTGTTGCAGCTGCGTGGTGGTGATGCGCAACTGGGCGCGCAGGCGCTCTTCCATGGTCTGGGCCGGCTGGGCGTGAGCCGCTGCGCCGGCCATCGCGAAGCTGGCGGCGAGCGCCAGCGGACGCCAGGCGCCGCGCAAGCATGATGTGGATGACACGGTATCCCTCCTAGAAGCGCGTGTTGATCTCGACCTGCAAGATATCGATCGCCAGCGGCGGGCCATAGACCTCCTTGGTCGACGTCCAGCGCCCGGTCACCCACGTGTTCTTGTCGAGCGCGTACGAGCCGCCCACGTAGTAGCCGCGTGCGTTGGTGCCGCCCAGGTGGAAGGTCGAATCGTTGTAGCCGTCCGGCATGGCATCCGGCTCGATGCGCTTGTAGCCAAGCAGCATGTTCCAGTCGCCCTTGGCAAGCGTAACGGGCTTGCCCAGCGTGGCCTGGAACATGTAGGCGTTGCCGCCGCTCTTGAAGTCCGCGCGGCTGGTGCCGCCGCTGCCGCCGAAGTTATTGACGATGCCGCCGTTTGCGCGCGAGAACATGCCGCCCTCGTCGTAGGCAAGGTTGCGGATGTAGTTCGCATCCATGCGCAGGCCGAGGCTGCCCGCCACCTTGGTTTCCCAGCGGAAGTTCAGGTCCAGCAGCTGGAACTTGGAAGCTAGGCCCACGTATTGCGGCTGCGGGGTGCCGGCCGGATCCAGCGGATTGAGCGCGATATTGCGCAACAGCATCAGCGTGTTGCCCTTCTGCATGAAGGCCGGGCGCGACCAATCGGTGCTGCAGCCGTCGGCGCCGGCGTACAACGCGCAAGGCTGCGACACTTGCCCGCTGACGTTGCGGAAATCGTAGTACGCCAGCGCGCCGCGCAAGCGATTGTCGTTGTTGAGCTTCCAGCTCGCGCCGATCTGCGCACCCAGCAGCCATTTCTTTTCGCTGCTCGCCTTGTTCTGGCTGCGGCTGGGGAAGCTGTCGGAGGAGTACTCGAGCGGCACCAGGCCCAGCGTGCCAAACAGCGCGACGTCCCGGTTGGGCAACGCCTTGTCGAACTGCGCCGCCAGCCCGTCGAAGTTCAGGTCGTTCGAGAACAGCAGGTCGGACGACACGAATGGGTTGCCGAAGCGGCCGGCCGTGAGGTTGAGCCATTCCGCCGGCTTGTACGACAGCCAGCCCTGGTCGAGCCACACGTTCTTCTTGGCCAGGCCGCCGCCCAGCGTCTGGTTGGTGGACACCGGGCTGTCGTCGTTGCCGGTGGCAATGCGGATGCCGGCATGCGTGCTGTCGGAAATATCGGCCAGCACGCCGAACCTGGCGCGGGCACGCAGCAGGCTCACGCGGTTCTGCCGCGTGTTGGCCAGCGGCGGCAGCGAGAGGTTGGTGTTCGGGTTGACGTCGAAGCCACTGCCCTGGTTGATGGCCGCCCAGTCGATGGCGATGTCGCTGTTGTTGCTGGAGTAGAAGCGCGATTCGTCGCGCACGCGCACGTCGCCTTCGATGCGGATGCGCTTGGTCCATTCCGGTGTTTCGTTCGGTGCCGCCCAGCCTTCGGCCTGGGCCTGGGCCATGACCTGACCCTTGACCTCGTCGCGAATCTGGTCGCGCACGGTCTCGGAGATATAGGGCACGCGCACGTCGCCCGGCTCTACGCGCATGCCGCCGGCAGCGGCGGCCGGCGCTGCCGACGCCACGCGCTGCGCCTGCTGCTGCGCCATGGCTTCGGTCTGGGCCTGGGCAAGCAAGGCTTCGCCGGCATCTTTTTTCAGGGCGCCACTTTGCATCAGGCCACGGATCAGCTTGACCATGGTGCTATCGGCGGGCGCCGCGCTTTGCGCATAGCCCGCTCCGCTTGCGCCGAGCAGCGCGATCGCCATGGCGACGGCCAGCGCGTGGGTCTTGCGAGCCGGCTCCGCATGGCGCCGGGAGTTTGCTGGATGGTTCATCGGTTCGTTCACGAGAATGAGGTGGAATAGGTTGGGCATGCGGTGAGACATGCGGCGGCGGCCCGCTGGCCGCGTCACGGCCGGCGCCCCTTGATCGACATGCGCATCGGAAAGCGCAGCGATGCCGGCGGCCGTTCGTCGGCCCGGAAATCACGCACCATGGCCAGCACGGCTTCATCGGTCTGCGCGTTGCCGGTGCTGCGCAGCAGTTGCGCGCGCGTGGCGCGGCCGTCGGCGTCCAGCCACAGCTCGATGCGGATGTCCTCGAACGCCAGCTGCCGGGTGCGCTGGTCGCGCGCAAAGGCCTGCTGCAAGGCACCCGAGACGTAGCTCGAGTAAGACCGGCTGCCCAGCCCGCCGCCACCGCCGGTCATGCCGCCGCCGCGCCCGGCCTGGATGCCAAATGCATCCGTGCCGGCTTGCGCCGCGCCGTCGATCGTGACCGGGTCGCCGAGATCCTTCGACGGGCTTGGGGGGGCGTCGTCCTTCGGCGCTTCCTGCGGGTCCGCCGGCTTGGGTTCAGGCTCGACCACTTCCGGCTTGACCTTCTCCGGCACCGGCTCGGGCGGCTTCTCGGGCTCGGGAGGTGGCGGCGGCGGCGGTGGCAGCACCAGCATCGGCGTGGCCGCCACCTCGCGCTTGGTGCTGGCGGTGTCGGACAGCAAGCGCCAGACCAGCACGGCCAGCCCGATGATGACCAGCGCGCCGATGATCAGCCCGCCCCAGCGGCGCCACAAGGCGATGGCGCGCTGCCGGGGAGGAGGAGTTGGATCACGATGTTTCACCCGACTCTCCTCACGCCGGCTTGCCGGTGACGAGGCCGATCTGGTTCAGGTCGATGCGCCTGAGCAGGTCCAGCACCTCCACCACCTTCGCGTACTGCACGGCGGCGTCGCCCCGCACGATCACTGGGAAATCCGGCGTGAGCGCCTTCTCCGTGCGCAGGCGCTCCTCCAGCTCCGGCAGCGTCACCGGATAGGCGTCGAGGAACACCTGGCCCGCGTTGTCGATGGTGATGGCCTTGGTCTTGGGCTTCTCCAGCGCGACCGACGAACTCGCCTTGGGCAGGTCCACCTTGATGCCCGGGATGCTGGCATTGCTGGTCAGGATGAAAATCACCAGCACCACCAGCAGCACGTCGACGAAGGGCGTGATGTTGATGCCGCCCGTGCGCTTCTTGGTGCCGAACTTGGCTGCGTATGCCATGGCCGCGCGCTCCCCTTAAGCCCGGTGCAGGGCAGCGGGGACGCGACGTCCCTCGCCCTGCTCTTCGGCCAGACGCGTGGCGAATTCGTCCACGAACACCGCCATGTCGGCGCCGATCGAATCCGAGCGCGAGGCGAGCCAGTTGTAGCCGAACAGCGCGGGAATCGCGACGCCCAGCCCGGCAGCGGTACACAGCAAGGCCGCGGCCATGCCCGGTGCCACCGAGTTGATATCCACCGCGCCGGCCATGGCCGCCACGACGAACACCAGCATGATCCCGATCACGGTGCCGAACAGGCCCACATACGGCGCGCCTTCGATGGTGGTCGACAGCCAGTTCATGCGCTTGGCCATGCGCTCGCTCTCGCGCACCATGACGCCATCCATGGCCGCGCGGATCGCGCTGATGGTCGCGTCGGAGACCGCGTTGAGGTCGTAGCCCATCTGATGGCGGCGGTGCAGTTCCTCGACCGCCATTTCATACAGGCGCCACAGCGACGAGTCCGCCTTGACCGCCTCGGGTACGCGGTTGCTCTTGGCCAGCTGGTCCAGCGGCGCGCCGGCCGCTTCGCGGAAATGCACCATGAATGCAGCGTTGGCGCGCGAGGTGGCGCCGTAGCTGCGGCCCTTGCTGATCATGATGGCCCACGACAGCGCCATCATGATGCCGAGCAGGCCCACCACGATCCAGGCGTCCAGCGGCATGGCGGCCAGGATGAAGCCGAAGTGGCTCTTGCCGGCCTGCTGCTCGTCCGCGCCGAACACGGCCAGGCGCGATTCAGCGCCTTGCGATACGGCGTCGGCGAGGATCAGCGCATCCGGGCGCGCGACCTTGGACAAGCGCACTTCATCGATGGCACCGGTGAACGGGCTCAGCGCGGTAGCAGCGGCCGGCGCGTTGGCCGCTGCCGCGGCGTCGGCGCCGAGCGTGGCCGGCGTGTTCAGCGCCGGCAAGGCGGTTGCCAGCGATGCGGCAGGACGTCCGCCGACATACAGCGACACGCTCTTGCCATCGGACTTGACTGCCAGGTGCGACCACTGCCCCGCCTGCACGGGCTGGCCGGGATTGCTGCGCTGGCCATTGACCTGCACGAAGGGCACGCCCTGGTCGATGCCGATGACGAGTTCGCCCGCGCCATCGCGGCGTGCATAGACGACTTGTTGCGGGCCGAGCTTCTCGGGGCGTACCCAGGCGGAGAAGCTGAACGGCGCGCCGGCGGCCAGCGCCAGCGACGGCGACGACGGCAGCACCAGCGGGGCGGCGCCGAGCTGCGCGCCCTTGCCGATGACCGTGCCATCGATGCTCACCACAGCGGTCTGGCTGTGGTTGCCGTAAGCCGTGGTGTCGCGTGCCGGCACGCTGCCTTCGGCAAAGTGGTAGACCAGCGTGTAGTCAGGGTCGAAGGTCCGCTGGCCATTGCCCGATGCCGGCGCCTTGGCGTTGCCGTAGTACATCCACAACTGCTGCGGGCCAGCGGCCGAGACCGACGGCACGTCGATCCAGATCAGCGCGATGCCCAACAGCGGATCGAACTGTTCGATCTGGTGGTTGAGCACGGTCTTGTCGTCGGCGGCAACAAAGCGCAGGTCGGCGCCGGTCTCGCTCACGCCTTCAAAGCTGAAGTTGCCGGTATGCAGGCGCAGCAGCACCGGGGTACGCCCGGCATCGCCGCCGATCGCGCCGGCCTTGGGGCCGGCGTCGATCGTGATCGGCTTGCGATAAGCCCAGTCGGGCTGCCACCAGGCATGGGCCAGGTCCGGCAGGAGTGTGCTCAGCAGCGTGAGCACGAGCAAAAGGATGCGTCGCATGACAGTTGTTCTCGGTTAGCTCATCGGGAGTCGATGTATCAGGTTGGAAGCGGTGCGCCGCGTGCGCTCAGTAGCTGGCGGTGACGCTGAAATTCACGCGCGGGTCGCCACGCTGCGTGCGTGGCCCGTCCTTGAGCGGATAGCCCAGGTCCAGGCGCCCCGTGACCTTCTGGCCGAGGCGGAACGTAGTGCCCACCCCCACCGAGGCGAGCGAGAAGTTGCTCTTCTGCTCGGGCAACGGATCGCGCAGGCGGACCTGGCCGGCATCGGCAAACAGGTAAGCGCGCCAGTTCTCGACCACGGAAGTGAAGAAGGCCAGCGGTGGCGTGCGCATTTCCACGGACCCGACCACGCCATAGTCTCCGGTGGTCTCGGCGGACAGGTAGCCGCGCACCGAGTTCATGCCGCCGGCCGCGATTTGCTCGTTCGAGACCAGCGGGGAATCCGTGATCTGGGCGGCCAGGCGCCAGCCCAGCTGCGCGTTGCCCGCGAAGGTGTAGGAGCCATTGGTATCGCCCTTGAGCACCATGAAGCTCGGCGACGCCTTGTAGCGCTTGTAGTCGAATTGCTGCGCGGTGCTGCCGTAGCCAAGGAAGCTGCGCGTGCCCGCGACCAGCGACAGGTTCAGGCCATAGGTGCCGCGCTCCGTCTGGCCGAAGCCCGAGTAGCCGAGCGTGATCGGCGCGTACTTGAGCGGCACCGTATCGCCGGCGCTGCCCAGGCGCGTCACCTCTTCGTTGTCCTTGAAGTCCACGCCCGCGCTGAACGCGTGCCACCATGCTCCGGTGTTCGGCACGGTGTAGGTGGCCTTCACGCCAACCGCATAGCCCTTGCCCAATACGTTGGTGCCGCCTACCGTCGCGACGTTGCTGTCCGATTTGTAGCCGGAAGCCTCAAGGCCCCAGTTGGTGCCTCGCAGCGGTGCCACATACGAGCCGGACCACACCTGGGTCTGGTTCAGGTCCTGCGGGGCGCCAAAGAAGCTGACCGAGGCGCTGTGCCCCAGTTGCCAGAGGTTGTCGTGGCCCAGCGAAGCCGTGGCCCGCAGTTGCTTGGTATCCGCGCTGTAGTCGTTGTTCAGGCCCACGCTCGCCCGCCACGGGCTGCTGTCCTCGACCTTGAGATCAACGTCCATGGTGCCAGGCAGCGCGCCCTGCTTGACCAGCGGCATCACCTGCCGGTTCGCGGTCCGGTTCAAGGCAGTGAGCTCCGTCTGCGCCTGGTTGAAGTCCGGCACCGCGCCCTCCGCCAGCGCGGGCACCTGCTCACGTACCTCTACCGGCGAGTTGTACTGCGCTCCCACCACACGCACGCGGCCCACCTTGGTCTCGCTCACCTGCAGGAAGACCACGCCGCCAACCGCCTGCTGCTCAGGCAGGTCCACGTACACCGACTGGTACCCCCTTGCCTGGTAGGCCGCCAGCAGCGCGTCGCGCGCGCCCTCGATATCCTTCATCGTGCGCTTCGGTCCAAGGTAAGGCGTGACCGCGCGCTCGATCGCGCGCGCATCCAGCACTGTGTTCCCGCGCACGATGTACTCGTTGATGTCGACGCGCCGTTCCGCATCGGCCTGCACACCAGGCGCTGCCGCCTCGGTGGCAGCGGGCGCCTGCGCCATCGCGGTTCCCTGCGTCCCTAGTCCTAGTACCGCCAGACATAGCGCCCTCCAGCGCGCGGACGCATCGTTCTTGTTCTTGTCATGCATGTGTTTGCTCAATCCCTTGCGAAACAATTGCCGTCGTTCCCTTGCGCCGGCGCCTCGACCAGAGGCAAGTCGTAAGCGATCGCATCCGATGAGGCCATGATGAGCGGTCATCATTTCAGCGCCGCGTACGATTGGTTAGACGAACGGCCCGCGCGCCGACTGTCGTTTGTCACGAAAGCTTCATGTGCAGGCGCGGGGCATGGCGACGCGCCTCAACGGCGGCGATATCGCAGAGCAATTGCATGCCGCGCCATTCGGAATGGAGCGCTACACTTCAGGCATATCGCCAATGGCGTGGTTGGCAATCAACGAAGACGGAGCACGAAATGCGCGGATGGCTGAACGTTGTAGTGATTGCCGCAGGCAGCCTTGGCGCGGCCTGCCCGCTACTCGCTGCAGAGGCACCTCCACCAGCGGGGGATGCCACGGCGAGCTGTGTCGAGGTCGAAGTCAATGGCATGCGGGCCCCGTCGTTCCCTTGCCTGACGCAAAAGCTAAGCCCCAAGCCCACCCCCGGCCAGCCCCCCTCGGAGCACAAGCTGGCGTCCGAAGCCATCCTGGCGCGTCCCTCCAATGCGCTGGGGCTGTTCAACTACTCGGCGACCAGCCATCGCATGGGCAATACCTTCGGCACATCGGTCACGCCGCAGCGGCCATCGCCGCCTTAGCCGCCTTAGCCGCAAGCCAGTCCATTCACCGCAATTTCTTTAAAGGAAAAGACGTGCCATTCATCATCGCCGGCCTCGCCTTGATCGGTGCCCTCATCTACGGCGCGGTCCGCCTGTACGCCACGGTGGCCGCAGCGCATGGCGCGATCGCCGGGACCGCCGCTGTCGTGTTCTGCGCGGCGCTGCTCGTGGCATTCGTCGCAAGCCTGGTCCGCCGCTACCGCGCGATCCACGGCGTCAAGATCAAGGGCGAGCGCATCCTGTCGCTGGAGGGCGCGTGGGGCACGATGCGCGTGGATCCGGAACGCAAGCGTGGCGCCCTGGATGTCGACGGACAGCAGGCGAAGTTCATTTTTGCGGATATAGCGAGTGCCACCGCGCTGGAGAACGACAGCGCATGGATGCTTGCATTGCGCCTAGAACACCATGCGCAAGGCAGTTGGCAGATCCCGATGGCCAGCCGGAAGGAAGCGTTGCGCTGGGCGAAGATATTCGACCTGGCTGCCGTGCAGAAACTTTGAAGACCTGGCGCTGCGCGGCTCTCCCGACCGGCACGAACGGCAACGCCATCGGAGCGAACGCGCCTGCCTCAGCGAGGCTCGTCTATTCGAGAAATACGTAGTCCGCGCGATACGGCACGCGGCTTTCCTGTCCTTCCTCGGTGCAGGCCAGAGCGGGCGCAATGCCGCCTTGCGTGTTCAGGCGCTGAACGTAATGCACTCCCGCTAGCAAGCCAGCCCCTCCGGAACTTGTCGCCTGCAACAGCAATAGCGCAATGCTGTCGGGCGTCCTGGCATTTGCGGCCTGCCGCAGGACTTTGCCGGTTACCTTGCTGCCGTCAGGCGCCTCCCAGGTCGGCCCGGCATAATGCCTGGCGATGAGCTTGCCGGAATCGTCGCGCAGATCCGCTTCGGGGGATTTGAACGCCCACGCCAATGCACTGCCCTGATCGCGCTTGCATACATAAATCTGCACGCCGGATGCATGCAGGGTCGCGATCGTACGATGGGCGTCGGCGGGCTGGAGCTCAGGCGGCGCGGCCTCCTGGACAACAGCGCAGGCAGCCAGCAGGCATGCGCCGGCGAGGGCGAGGGCGAGGCAACGCGCTTTGCGACTGGTGTGGAAATCTTGCGGCATACGCCCTCCTTGCCTGAGCCCGTTCGGCATAGTACCTCCGGCGCGATGGCAAGGAAACGGCGGAAGACAGAGCAAACGCAGCAAGCGCGGCAGGCCCGGTCGCCCGCGTTGCCGCTGGATGCGGTTGAAGTAGCGAACGGCAGACATGAGCTCAACCACAAGCGCTCAGCCACAAGCGCGCAGCAAAATGATCACTGGAATTCTGCAAGCCTGACAGCTACGCTAATAGGCGGACCGTTGCGGCAGATGAGCGCGCGAGGGTCATCGACTTTGATTGGAAGGAGTCATCCATGAAGATCGCTATCGCAATGGCAATGGCAATTGCAGTTCTCCTACCTGGTACCGTCCACGCCGCAGGCCCTGCAAATCCAGCGGATCGCTACGACTACAACATGCGTAGCACCAACAAGGACGGCTATGTACCGGACCCTCAGCGCACGACCAACAAAGACGGCTACGTGCCAGATACCGCGAAGGCCAACGACAAGTTTGACCCGTACACCCAGGGTGCCAACCAGAACACGGCCTCGGCGCTCACCGACTCAAAGGCTTCGGCCAAGAAGCCGGCTGGCAAGGCGTCCAGCCACAAGAAATCGCCCACTGCCGGCATGGACAAATAGCGCAGCCTGCTTAAGTCCGACGCGGTGATAAGGGTGAGGTGGCTGTATGGTGGCTGTAGGGTGGCTGTATGACTGCAACACAGCGGTGGCCAGCCCGCCATTCGCACTTCCGCGCAAACGCCGCGGCAAAGAAAAAGCCCCGCAGGAATCTGCGGGGCTTTTTCAACAATGGTGGGCCTCCCGTGAGTCGAACACGGCACCAACGGATTATGAGTCCGCTGCTCTAACCAGGCATGAGCTAGAGGCCCTGGAAAGTCAGACCGGCATGATACCGATCAACTGCCTTCAAGGAAACTCTTAAGCTTATCGGAGCGGCTCGGGTGACGCAGTTTGCGCAATGCCTTGGCTTCTATCTGGCGGATCCGCTCGCGGGTGACGTCGAACTGCTTGCCGACTTCTTCCAGCGTGTGGTCCGTGCTCATCTCGATGCCGAATCGCATGCGCAGCACCTTGGCTTCGCGCGGCGTGAGCGAGTCCAGTACGTCCTTGACGACGTCGCGCATGGAGCCGTGCAGCGCCGCTTCGGCAGGGGCCAGCGTGTTGGTGTCTTCAATGAAGTCGCCAAGATGGGAGTCGTCGTCGTCACCGATCGGCGTTTCCATGGAGATCGGTTCCTTCGCGATCTTCATGATCTTGCGGATCTTGTCTTCCGGCATCTCCATCTTCTCGGCCAGCGTTGCCGGATCCGGCTCGTTGCCGGTTTCCTGCAGGATCTGGCGCGAGATGCGGTTCATCTTGTTGATCGTTTCGATCATGTGCACCGGGATACGGATGGTGCGCGCCTGATCGGCGATCGAGCGGGTGATGGCCTGGCGGATCCACCACGTCGCGTAGGTCGAGAACTTGTAGCCGCGGCGGTATTCGAACTTGTCCACCGCCTTCATCAGGCCGATATTGCCTTCCTGGATCAGGTCGAGGAACTGCAGGCCGCGGTTGGTGTACTTCTTGGCGATCGAGATCACCAGGCGCAGGTTGGCCTCGGTCATCTCGCGCTTGGCTTCGCGGGCGCGCTTCTCGCCCTCGCTCATCTTGCGGTTGACTTCCTTGAGCTCCTTGAGCGGCAGCACCACGCGCATCTGCAGGTCGATCAGCTTTTGCTGCAGCTCGCGCACGGCCGGCACATTACGCTCGACGATGGTGCTGTACGACTTGCCGTCCTTGATAATCGTGTCGATCCACTCGAGGTTGGTCTCATTGCCCGGGAAACGGGCGACGAAATCCGCACGCGGCATGCCGCACTTGTCCACCACGATCTTCAGGATGGAGCGCTCGAGTTTGCGCACTTCGTCCACCTGGCCACGCAGCGTGTCGCACAGGCGTTCGACGTTGCGGGCGGTGAAGCGGATGCTCATCAGCTCGTTCAGGATGGCTTCCTGGGCCTTGACGTAGGACTTGGACTTGTAGCCTTCCTTCTCGAACGAGCGGCGCATCTTGTCGAACTGCTCGGCAATCACGCGGAATTTTTCCAGCGCGGCCTGCTTCAGTTCTTCGAGCTGGCGTGCCGAGGCAGCCAGGCCGCCGGCATCGTCATCCTCGTCTTCGTCGGATTCTTCGCCGTCGGACTCCAACTCGTCTTCTTCGGCGGCCGCCGCCACGGCCGGGGCCGGCGGGGCCACGGGCACGTCCGCGGCGTTCGGGTCGATCAGGCCGTCGACGAACTCGTCGATCTTGATTTCATCGCTGGCAACGCGCTCGGCCAAGGCCAGGATCTCGGAGATCGTGACCGGGCAGGCGGAGATCGCCATCACCATGTCTTTCAGGCCGGCCTCGATGCGCTTGGCGATTTCGATTTCGCCTTCGCGCGTCAGCAGCTCGACCGTGCCCATTTCGCGCATGTACATGCGCACGGGGTCGGTGGTGCGGCCGAATTCGGAATCAACAGTGGAAAGTGCAGCCTCCGCCTCTTCCTCGGCTTCTTCTTCGCTGGTGGCCGACGGTGCGTTGTCGTTGAGCAGCAGCGTTTCGGCGTCGGGCGCTTGTTCGTAGACGGCGATGCCGATGTCGTTGAGCGTGGCGACCAGCGTGTCGATCGTTTCCGAATCGACCATGTCGTCCGGCAGGTGATCGTTGATTTCCGCGTACGTCAGGTAGCCGCGCGACTTGCCAAGCTTGATCAGCGCCTTGAGCTTCTGGCGGCGTACCTCCAGTTCTTCCTCGGTACCCTGCTGCGTCGAGGCGAACTCCTTGAGCAGAGCCTTTTCCTTGGCTTTGCGGTCGCGAGCCTTTTGCTTTTCGCTCTTGGGCGCGGCGGTCGGCGTTGCCGCCGCAGGGATCTCGTCTTCGTAAAGCTCTTCAGTCACGTCGTCTGGTGTGCTGTCGTCGTGCTGCGCTCCGGCCTTGGGCTTGCGGCCACGCTTCTTCGGCTCCGGCTTGACTGCCGGAGCGGCGGGACGCTCGGATGCAACGGGGGCGGAAGTTGTGGCATTCGGCGTGGCCTCGGGCTCGGCGGCGCCTGGCTTGGCGTCTCCGGTCTTGGCGCTGGTCGCTGCCGCTTTCTTGCTCTCGACTTCGGTATTCTGCTGTTTCGCCACGGTAATACTCTTGCCTTTCACAGGTACAGATGCGGCGTGCTTGCCGCTTGTATTGGCGCTATCGCCGCTCTCGTGTGCCGAAGTCGAGGGCTTCAGGTTTTCGGATGGGCGGATCCCGGTGGAAGTGGACGCTGCGGGCGCCTTGGCGCTCCGAGCTGTCTTAGCTGGCACAGGCTGGGCTGGCGCCTTGACTGACGCGGCTGTCTTCGCCGCCGCCGTTGTTTTCACGGACGCCTTGCCGCTCCCCGATTGGGGAGTTTTAGTGGAAACCTTTTCGGTTGCTTTGGCCTTTGCCATTGGCACGCTCACTTTCACCAGAAGGGGAGAGAAAGATCTCGCTATCCAAACCGGCTATTGTAGCACTAGCAATTAGCCGGCTTCCCAACAGGTGAGGTTTTCACCTGAAAAATCAAGGCTTAAGCGTAGCCAGGCCGCGCCAAACCTTCACTTATTTATCACCACCCACCTTGCCCGACCTACCGGACGGTCAACCCAATTCAGCCAAATTCAGCCCGATTCAACCTAACTGCCGCCGGCGATTGATCTCGCTGACCAGCCATCGCATGCGGCTCTTGCCTTCCTCATCCGCGGTGCCCATGATCACCGACTGCTGGAGCATGTCGAGCTCACGGCGCAATGGCCCCGCCAGCAGCTTGGCGATGGCGGTATCGAACTCCTGCTCGGCAGGTTCCTCATCGATCTCTTCGCGCAGTACCGCGGCGCGCACATTGGCGTAGACCTCGGCGTACGGCGACTGCGCGAGATGCTCGCTAAAGGCCGCGAAGTTCACCTCGCCCTGCAACTCGTCGCACGCGGACACCAGGTGCGCCAGCACTTCGGCGTCGGCCTGCTCGTCTTCCAGCAGCAGTGCCCGGCTATCGGCGTCGAGCCGGGTCGACAGCTGCGGGTAGCGCATCAGCAACTGCAGCACCCGCTGCTCCAGCCCGGTGGGGGCCTGGCGCTTGGTGCGCGGCCGCGGCTGGGCAAAGCGTCCGACCCGCGCCGGGTCGCTCGCCAGCCCGCAGACGGCTTCGATTTCGGCCGGCGTGGTGCCGGTGGCATCGGCAAGCTCGCGCACGATCTGCAACCGCAGGCCGCCTGCGGGCATGGACTGCAGCAGCGGCTTGGCCTCGTACTGGGCGCGGGCGCGCCCCTCGGCCTGGCGCAGCTCCTGCCCCTCCGACACCACCTGCAGCAGGAAGCGCGACAGCGGCATGGCGTCGCGCACCTGCGCGGCAAACGCGTCGGTGCCCTGCTCGCGCACATAGCTGTCCGGGTCGTGCTCGGCGGGCAGGAACAGGAAGCGGATGGTCTTGTTGTCCGCCACGTACGGCAGGCAAGCCTCCAGGGCCCGGCGCGCCGCGCGGCGCCCGGCGGCGTCACCGTCGAACGAGAACACCACGGCATCGGTCTGGCGCAACAGCTTTTGCACATGCACCGCCGTGCAGGCCGTGCCCAGCGTGGCCACGGCGTTGGCAAAGCCCAGCTGAGCCAGGGCCACCACGTCCATATAGCCTTCGACCACCAAAACATAGCCGGTTTCCCGGATCGCATGGCGGGCCTCGAACAGGCCATATAGCTCGGTGCCTTTGCTGAACAGGGGCGTTTCCGGTGAATTCAGGTACTTGGGCTCGCCCTGCCCCATCACCCGCCCGCCAAAGCCGATCACCTGGCCCTTGGTGCTGCGGATGGGAAACATGATGCGGTCCCGGAAGCGGTCGTAGCGCCGCGGCTTGCCATCGGCGTCGCGCTTCTCGGCGCTTTCGATCATCAGGCCGGATTCCACCAGCGGCCCGGCGATCGCATCGTCGCGATAATTGCCGAACACCGACTCCAGCCCCTGCCAGTCGTCCGGAGCATAGCCCAGGCCAAACTGCGCCGCGATCTCGCCGGTCAGGCCGCGGCTCTTGAGGTACTGGATCGCCTGCGGCGCGCTGCGCAATTGCTTGCGGTAGAACTCGGTCGCGCGGGTCATGGCATCGGACAGCGCCAGCGAGCGCGCCTGCACTTCGGCGCGCTGGGCCGGCGGCAGCCGGTCGCGCTCCTCGGGCACGGACAGGCCGACCGACTGCGCCAGCTCGCGCACGGCATCGGGGTAGGATTGCCCCGAGTATTCCATCAGGAAGCCGATGGCCGAGCCATGCGCCGCGCAACCAAAGCAGTGATAGAACTGCTTGGTCGGCGAGACCGTGAACGACGGCGACTTCTCGTTGTGAAAGGGGCAGAGCCCCATGAAGTTGGCGCCGCCCTTCTTCAACTGCACGTACTTGCCCACCACATCGACTATGTCGACACGGTTGAGCAGGTCCTGAATGAAGGATTGCGGAATCACCCGGCTTGTCGTCCTATGGCCGAACTGCCCGTGGAACCGGGCAGCGGCGATATCTGGTTCATGAAGTGCGTGACCGGCACGGCGCTTTCCGGCCTCTTAACACTACATTGTAGTGCAGACGCAACGGATTGCAGCCAGCGCCGGCGAGGGGTGGCGGACAAGAAGTGCCTTTAAATATACCCATCGGCCTTCAGCCGCCAGCTGCCAACTCGCGCCCTGACCCGCTCAACGCCCCGCCAGCGCGGCCTTGACCAGACCTGAGACGGCGGTCATGTCGGCACGGCCGGCCAGTTTGGCCTTGAGCACGGCCATGACCTTGCCCATGTCCTGCGGGCCGGCGGCGCCGGTTTCCGTGACCGCGGCCTGCACTTCGGTGGCCACCTCCGCATCCGACAGGGCCGCCGGCATGTAGACCTTGAGCACTTCGATTTCCGCGCTCTCCTTGTCGGCCAGGTCGGTGCGGCCGGCCTGGGTGAACTGGGAGATGGAGTCCTTGCGCTGCTTGATCAGCTTTTCGATCACGGCCTGCACGGCGGTGTCGTCGAGCTCGATGCGCTCGTCCACTTCCCGTTGCTTGATGGCGGCCAGCAGCAGGCGGATGGTGCCGAGGCGCTCGGTCTCGCGGGCACGCATGGCGGCCTTCATGTCTTCGGTTACACGGGCTTTGAGGGACATCGCATTATTCCAGGAAAGTGTGGGCGGGATGGTGCCGGCCAGGGGCAGCGCCGGCCGTCGGGCCGCCAATGCAAAAACCCGCCGGAGCCTTGCCCACAGCGGGTTTTGATGCGGAACGCGAAGGGTACGCTCAGTACATCTTCTTCGGCAGCATCAGGCTGCGGATGCGCTTGTAGTGGCGCTTCTCGGCGGCGGCCTTCTTGCGCTTGCGCTCAGCCGTCGGCTTTTCGTAAAACTCGCGAGCCCGCAATTCAGTCAGCAAGCCGTTTTTCTCGATGGTGCGCTTGAAACGACGCATGGCAACTTCAAACGGCTCGTTTTCTTTAAGGTGGATCGTGGTCATTTTGCTGAAATAAGTAGCAGCTGTTAGCGGTTTTACGAAAGCTACAAGTGTAGCACAACCGCTGTCAAGCCCGTATGGCGGTTTTTTTGCCGCTATGCTGCTTACGACGCTCCGGCCGTCCCCGCCACCATGGCCCTCGCGCTCTCCGCCACGGCCTGCCCGGCGGCGACACCGGATGCCCACGCCCATTGGAAGTTGTACCCGCCCAACCACCCGGTGACGTCGACCACCTCGCCGATGAAGTACAGGTTGGGCACGGTGCGCGCCATCATGGTCGCCGACGACAGCGCGCGCGTATCCACGCCGCCGAGGGTGACCTCGGCCTTGCGGTAGCCCTCGGTGCCTGCCGGCACCAGTTGCCAGCTGTTGAGCGCCGCGCCGAGCCGGCGCAGTGCCTTGTCCGGCATATCATGCAGCGGCTGCGCACCGTTCAGGCCCGCTGCCGCGCACCAGGCGTCGGCCAGACGGGCTGGCAGGCGCTCGGCGAGCAGGTTGGCCAGGTGCTTGCGGCTGCCACCCTTTTGCTCAAGCAGCCATTCACTGGCATCGTTGCCGTCGAACAGGTCAATGGTGATCGGCGTGCCAGGGCGCCAGAAGCTGGAAATCTGCAGCACGGCCGGGCCGGACAGGCCGCGATGGGTCCACAGCAAGTCCTCGCGAAAGGCGCCGGCCGTCTTGCCGTTACCCGTTGCAATATCCACCTCCATCGACACGCCGGCCAACGGCACGAACGGCGCCCAGCCCTGCCCGTCGAACGTCAGCGGCACCAGCGCCGGGCGCGTCTCGACAACGCCCAGCCCAAACTGGCGGGCAATGCGGTAGCCGATGTCGGTGGCGCCAATCTTCGGGATGGACAGGCCGCCCGTGGCCACCACCAGCGCGCCGGCACGCACCGGCCCGCTGGCCGTCATCAGCAGGAAATCGTCGCCCTCGCGCCTGACCTCGTCCACGCCGCAGCCGGTGCGCCAGTGCACGTTGCCCGCGCCGCATTCGGCACGCAGCATCTCGATCACCTGCTCGGCGCTGTCGTTGCAGAAGAGCTGGCCGCGGTGCTTCTCATGCCAGTCGATCTCATGCTTGCGCATCAGCGCGAGGAAATCCTGCGGCGTGTAGCGGGCGAGCGCGGAACGACAGAAGTGCGGATTAGCCGACAGGAAATTGGCCGGGCCCGCCTGCAGGTTGGTGAAATTGCAGCGCCCGCCACCGGAGATGCGGATTTTCTCCGCCACCTTGGTGGCGTGGTCGATCAGCACCACGCTGGCGCCACCCTGCCCCGCCACGGCGGCGCACATCATGCCGGCGGCCCCGGCGCCAAGCACCGCCACGTCGAAGCGCCCTGCGCGCGCACCGGCCCGGCCGGTCTCTGCGGTCTGCTTGCTGCCCATGTCTGTCTTGCCCAATGAATGCCTGATTAGTGCCTGCGGAAGAAGCGGCGATTGTAGCGAAAAGCATGGCCAGCGCCGCTGTGCTACCCTGCTGGCCTCATGCCAGGCTGCCGGCCCGATGGTCGTCAGCCCGCTCCAACCCTTTGATTTGCCGGCCTCGCTTGATGCCGGCCTTGCCTGCCCCATGCTTGTCCTCGGCATCGAATCCTCCTGCGACGAAACCGGCCTCGCGCTCTACGACACGCAAGCCGGCCTGCTCGCCCACGCCCTGCATTCGCAGATCGCCATGCACCGCGACTACGGCGGCGTCGTGCCTGAGCTCGCCTCGCGCGACCATATCCGCCGCGTGCTGCCGCTGTTGCAGCAGGTGCTCGACGAAGCCGGCCGCACTCGCGCCGACATCAATGCGATTGCCTTCACCCAAGGCCCCGGACTGGCCGGCGCGTTGCTGGTGGGTGCGTCGGTGGCCAACGCCCTGGGCTTCGCACTGAACGTGCCGATGCTGGGCGTGCACCATCTCGAAGGCCACCTGCTGTCGCCGCTGCTGACCCCCGATCCGCCGCCTTTCCCGTTCGTTGCCTTGCTGGTTTCGGGCGGGCACACGCAGCTGATGGAAGTGCGTGGCATCGGCGATTACACCTTGCTGGGCGAGACCCTGGACGATGCCGCCGGCGAAGCGTTCGACAAGACCGCCAAGCTGCTCGGCCTGAGCTACCCGGGCGGCCCCGAAGTCTCGCGGCTGGCCGAGTTCGGCGTGCCTGGCACGTACGCCCTGCCGCGTCCGATGCTGCATTCTGGCACCCTCGATTTCTCCTTCGCCGGCCTGAAAACCGCCGTGCTCACGCAAACCCGCAAGCTGGGCAATGTGTGCGAGCAGGACCGGGCCAACCTGGCGCGCTCCTTTGTCGATGCCATCGTCGACGTGCTGGCCGCCAAGTCGATGGCCGCGCTCAAGCAGACCGGGCACCGGCGCCTGGTGGTGGCTGGCGGCGTGGGCGCCAACCGGCAGCTGCGCGAGCGGCTGAACCAGCTTGGCGCGCAGAAGAAGATCGAGGTCTACTATCCGGACCTGGCCTTCTGCACGGACAACGGCGCCATGATCGCCTTCGCCGGCGCCATGCGGCTGCAAGCCGCGCCGGAGCTGGCCACGCGCAACTACGGCTACGGCGTGACGCCGCGCTGGGAGCTGTCGGATATCCGGCTGCCGGAGCGCCCCGCCGCCTGAAGCGAACGCCTCGATGCAGTAAAAAAGCCACCTCACGGTGGCTTTTTTACTGAGGCATGGCGGGATTACTGCGCGCGCTTGTCGCGCTCGATCACGGCATAGGCGCTGTGATTGTGGATGGACTCGAAGTTCTCGGCCTCCAGCACATAGGCCACGATGCGATAGTCCGCATTCAGGCGCATGGCGATATCGCGCACCAGGTCCTCGACGAACTTGGGGTTCTCGTAAGCGCGCTCGGTGACAAACTTCTCATCCGGGCGCTTGAGCAGGCCCCACAGCTCGCACGAGGCTTCTTCCTCGGCCATGCGCACCAGCGCCTCGACCGGCAGGTCGGCCGCCAGCTCGACGTTCATGGTGATGTGCGAGCGCTGGTTGTGCGCGCCGTACTGCGAGATCTTCTTCGAGCACGGGCACAGGCTGGTGACCGGAACCAGAGCTTTCAGGAAGACTTTGGTCGCGCCGTTGCGCACTTCGCCGATCAGCGTGACTTCATAGTCCATCAACGATTGCACGCCGGATACCGGCGCGATCTTGTTGATGAAGTACGGGAAGGTGACTTCGATGCGGCCAGCCTCGGCTTCCAGCTTGACCAGCATCTTGTCGAGCAACGTGCGGAAGCTCGCCAGTTCCAGCGGCTCGCGCTCTTCTTCCAGCAAGGCCACGAAACGCGACATGTGCGTGCCCTTCTGGTCGGCAGGCAGGTGCACGTCGAGATTGAAGGTGCCAACGGTAGCCAGTGCGCCGGCCGGCGTCTTCAGCGTCAGGGGGTAACGCACGCCCTTCACGCCAACCCGCTGGATGGGGATCTGGCGGGTATCGAGGCTCGACTGCACGTCGGGCATCACAAAGGCGGGATTGATGTCATTCATATCGATCAGGTTTCCTCTACGGTCGCGGCATTTTTCGCAGTCAACCTTGCCGCGCAACGAGTGTGAAACCGCGGGGATGGCAAAGCCGATGGCTTCCCGCAGCTGCGAACACAGAACCTCGGATTCTAAGGGAATTTGCCTTTGACTGCCCACGCGCGGGGCGATACCCGTACGGGGGGCACGGGTGATGGCATCAGGAAGCCATCAGGAAACCGGCGCGCCCGCAAGCCGCGGGCGCGCCGTTGGCTCAGGCCGCGCGGGTGGCGACAGCAGGCTGGGCCAGGTTGAAGCGCTCGCGCACCGATTGCTCGATGCCCTTGGCGTCCAGCCCGCATTGCGACAGCAGGAAGGCCGGGTCGCCATGATCGACGAAGCGGTCGGGCAGGCCGAGCTGCAGCACCGGCATGGCGATGCCGGCGGCGGCCAGCGCTTCGAGCACCGCGCTGCCGGCGCCGCCCATCACGCAACCTTCTTCGACGGTGACGAGGTAGTCATGCTCGCTCGCGAGCTTCTTCACAAGCGCTTCGTCGAGCGGCTTGACGAAGCGCATGTTGGCCACCGAGGCGTCGAGCGCCTCGGCCGCGCCCAGCGCCGGATGCAGCATCGAGCCGAACGCCAGGAAGGCCACGCGCTGGCCGGCGCGCGCGCCGCCCGTGCGGCGCATCTCGCCCTTGCCCACCGGCAGCGCGGTGAGCGCGGCCTCGGTCGCCACGCCCGTGCCGGCGCCGCGCGGGTAACGCACGGCGGTCGGGCAATCCTGCTGGTACGCGGTGGTCAGCAGCTGGCGGCATTCGTTCTCGTCGGCCGGCGTCATCACCATCATGTTGGGGATGCAACGCAGGAACGCGATGTCGTAGGCGCCCGCATGGGTCGCGCCGTCGGCGCCGACCAGGCCGGCGCGGTCGAGTGCGAACACCACCGGCAGATTCTGCAGCGCCACGTCATGGATCAGCTGGTCATAGCCGCGCTGCAGGAACGTGGAGTAGATCGCCAGCACGGGCTTGAGGCCTTCGCAGGCCAGCCCGCCGGCGAACGTCACGGCATGCTGCTCCGCGATGCCCACGTCGTAGTAGCGGCTGGGGAAGCGCTTCTCGAACTCGACCATGCCGGAGCCTTCGCGCATGGCGGGCGTCACCGCCACCAGCTTGGGGTCGGCGGCGGCCATGTCGCATAGCCATTCGCCGAACACCTGCGTATAGGTCTTGCGGGCGGGCTTGGTCGACGGGCGGATGCCTTCGGCCGGGTTGAACTTGCCAGGGCCGTGATACAGGATGGGGTCGGCCTCGGCCAGCTTGTAGCCCTGGCCCTTCTTGGTGACCACGTGCAGGAACTGCGGGCCGCCGCCTTCGAGGGCGCGCTGGCGGATGTTCTGCAGCGTCGGCACCAGCGATTCGAGATCATGGCCGTCGATCGGGCCGATGTAGTTGAAGCCGAATTCTTCGAACAGCGTCGCCGGCACCATCATGCCCTTGGCATGTTCCTCGAAGCGCTTGGCGAACTCGAGCACCGGCGGGGCGACCGACAGCACGCGTTCAATGCCCTTCTTGGTGGCCGCGTAGAACTTGCCGCTCATCAGCCGCGCGAGGTGGCTGTTGAGCGCGCCCACCGGCGGCGAGATCGACATGTCGTTGTCGTTGAGCACCACCAGCAGCGGCAGGTCCTTGTAGACACCGGCGTTGTTCATGGCCTCGAAGGCCATGCCGGCGGTCATCGCGCCGTCGCCGATCACGGCGATGGAAACGCGCTTCTCGCCCAGCGTGCGGGCGCCCAGCGCCATGCCCAGCGCAGCCGAGATGGAGGTGGACGAATGCGCGGTGCCGAAGGTGTCGTACTCGCTTTCCGAGCGGCGCGGGAAGCCCGAGATGCCGCCCCACTGGCGCAGCGAATGCATGCGGTCGCGGCGACCGGTCAGGATCTTGTGCGGATAGCTTTGGTGCCCCACGTCCCAGACAACGCGGTCATCCGGTGTATTGAACACATAGTGCAGGGCAATGGTCAGCTCGACCGTGCCCAGGTTGGACGACAGGTGGCCGCCGGTCTGCGATACCGATTCGAGCACGTAGGCGCGGAGTTCGTCGGCCAGCGTCTTGAGCTGGCGGCGGTCCAGCCTGCGAAGGGCTGCGGGGTCGTCAATAGTTTTGAGCAGTGCGTAGGTCATGATGTCCGTTCGGCGGCCGGATTCTTGTGCCCGGTTGTCAGTTTTTCCTGCGTATCCAATCAATTCGAGCGCAGCACGATGAGATCGGCCAGTTCGCCCAGGCGTCGGGCGCGCGCGCCGAACACCACCAACGCTTCGTGCGCCGTGACCCGAAGCTGCTCCGCCAGCTGGCGTGCAGGCTCGAGCCCCATCAGCGACACGTAGGTCGGCTTGTCGTTTGCCGCGTCCTTGCCGGCGGTCTTGCCCAGCGTGGCGGTATCCGCGATCACGTCGAGGATATCGTCCACCACCTGGAACGCCAGGCCCACGGCTGCGGCGTAGCGGTCGAGCGCGGCCAGGCCGGCTTCATCCACGGCACCGCAGTAAGCGCCCATGCGCACGCTGGCGCGCAGCAACGCACCGGTCTTCATGCGGTGCATGCCTTCCAGTTCTTCCAGCGACATGGCCAGGCCGACATGCTGCAGGTCGATCGCCTGCCCGCCTGCCATGCCCACCGAGCCGGAGGCCCGGGCCAGTTCCGCTACCAGGCGCAGGCGCGCGGCGGCGTCGAGCGAGGCCAGCGAGGCCGATTCGGCCAGCACCACGAAAGCCTGGGTCTGCAGCGCGTCGCCCACAAGCAGCGCCGTCGCTTCATCATAGGCCCTGTGCACGGTGGGACGGCCACGACGCAAATCGTCATCGTCCATGCAGGGCATATCGTCATGCACCAGCGAATACGCGTGGATCATCTCCACCGCGCTGGCTGCCGCGTCACAGGCCTCGGGGGCAGCACCCGCTACTTCACCGGCCGCGTGCACCAGCAAGGGGCGAACCCGCTTGCCACCGCCGAGCACAGCATACCGCATGGCTTCGTGCAGCGTGCAAGGCACTGTCTCCACAGCCGGCAGCCCGGCGTCGAGCGCGGCCTCGGTCCTGGCGCCCGTGGCGCGCATCCACCCGGCGAAATCGCCGGCTTCGGTAGTTTGTTGCGACTCGCTCATTCCAGGTCTCCGGCGTCGGTGGCCATGGGCTTGAGCACATCGCCGTCCAGCACTTTAACCTGTTGTTCCACGCGTTCGAGCATCTGCTGGCAGTACCTGACCAGTTCGGCCCCGCGCTTGTACGCGGCCAAAGAATCTTCCAGCGGCAAGGCGCCGCCCTCCATGCTGGCTACCAGCGCCTCCAGTTCGGCCATGGCGGCCTCGTAGGAGGCGGGTGGCGCGGAGGCGGACCGCTGGTCGGTCGCGGCCGGATCGGTCTGGGCCGGGGAGCTCGTAGTCTTTGGCATTGCGGACATTGAATCTGGGGAAGCTGGGATTTTACGCCAAAGCGGGGCATTGCCCGCATCCCATGCAACAGGGGGCATCGACAGCGTTGCCGGAAAGTGACTTGTGCGCTCGGGTCGTCTTTCCGAATGCGCCCCGAACGACACCTCCATGACGACCCGGGTCGACTTTTTCGCTAAAAAGGCTAAATAATCAGTCCCTTAACTTTTTCGCTCGGGTACAATCCGCGGTTCGTCAGCGCGATCTCCATCTTTCGGTCCGGAAGCGGGCCAGGGCGCGGCTGACTGTCTTTCCCATATCGATTTCTTTTTCGATGGTTGGGTTGTTCACTGCTTTCGCCTGTCATAGGGAGTGGGGATAATGTCCAATCTCAGCACCGCGCTGAAACTGGTGCCGGCTGATACGCAGTTGCCCGTAGACGTCTACATCGACGAGGCACTGCATCAACAAGAACTGGAACTGCTGTTCAAGAAGGGCCCGGGCTATGTCGGCCACGAGCTGATGATCCCCGAAACGGGCGATTTTCAGGCGCTGGCCGCCGAGGACGAGGGCCGCATCCTGGTACGGAATGCCGACGGGATCGAGCTCATGTCCAATGTCTGCCGCCATCGGCAGGCCATCATGCTCAATGGCCGCGGCAATGCGAAGAACATTGTCTGCCCCTTGCACCGCTGGACCTACGACCTGAAGGGCGAACTGCTCGGCGCGCCGCATTTCGCCGAGCGTCCGTGCGTCCACCTGAACCGCTCGCCGCTCCAGAACTGGAACGGCCTGCTGTTTGAGGGGCAGCGCGACGTTCGCGCCGACCTGGCCCGCCTGGGCGTGGCCGAAGACCTGAACTTCGAAGGCTACCTGCTCGACCACGTCGAGATCCACGAGTGCAACTACAACTGGAAGACCTTTATCGAGGTCTATCTGGAGGACTACCACGTCGTGCCGTTCCACCCGGGCCTCGGGAGCTTTGTCTCCTGCGACGACCTGAGCTGGGAATTCGGCGACTGGCACAGCGTCCAGACGGTCGGGTTGCACGCGGGCCTGAAGCGCCCGGGCAGCCCTACGTACCAGAAGTGGCATGAGGCCGTGCTGCGCTTCAACAACGGCGTGCTGCCCAAGTACGGCGCGATCTGGCTCACCTACTACCCCAACATCATGGTGGAGTGGTATCCGAACGTGCTGGTGGTCTCCACCCTGCACCCGCTTGGGCCGAACAAGACGCGCAACGTCGTGGAGTTCTACTACCCCGAGGAAATCGCGCTGTTCGAGCGCGAGTTCGTCGAGGCCGAGCGCGCCGCCTACATGGAAACCTGCGTCGAGGACGACGAGATCGGCGAGCGCATGGACGCCGGGCGCCGGGCGCTGGCCAAACGCGGCGTCAGCGAGACCGGCCCGTACCAGTCGCCCATGGAAGACGGTATGCAGCACTTTCATGAATGGTATCGCCGCGCCATGTCCTTCACGGACTGACCCGCCAGCCAAGGCCCAGCGGGCCGCGGCATCGGCGCCACAGTGAAGAATCAAGCAAAACGGACCGCCCAGGCGGTCCGTTTTGCCTTTGGTGCGGTGCACACTCGCTGATACAATCGCCGCTTCCGGTGTGCGCCCGGCGCCTCGCCGCCTGCCTTGCCGGCCATCCGCCCCGTGCGGAGCCTTTCGCGATCCAGTTCCCCGCCCCCGCCCGGAGCCGCTTCGCGCGCTGTCCATTCTTCCTTTCGCCCCACCATGCAATCGCTCTGGATGCTGTTCGCCGCCTTCGCCTTCTCGTTAATGGGGGTGGGCGTCAAGCTGGCATCCGAGATCTATGCTACGGGCGAGATCGTGTTCTACCGCAGCCTGATCGGCGTGATCATCATGTGGACGGTGCTGGCTTCGTCGGGCACCTCGGTGCGTACGCCGCACATGGCCATGCATATCAAGCGCAGCCTGTTCGGCGTGACCGCCCTGCTGCTGTGGTTCACCTCGATCACCATGCTGCCGCTGGCCACGGCGATGACCCTGAATTACATGTCGCCGGTCTGGATCGCGCTGATCCTGGGCGCCGGCGCAGCCTTGACCGGCACCGGCGGCGCGGACCGCAAGCTGATCGGCGCCATCCTGATGTCGTTCGGCGGCGTCATCTGCCTGTTGCAGCCGTCCGTCGGCCATAACCAGCTCACCGGCGGCCTGATCGGCCTGATCTCCGGCATGTTCACCGCGCTGGCCTACGTCGAGGTGCGCCAGCTCGGCCAGCTGGGCGAGCCCGAAGGCCGCATCGTGTTCTATTTCTCGGCAGTCGGGATGGTGGTAGGCCTGGCCTGGATGCTGTACACCGGCCCGAGCACCCACACCTGGCGCGGCGCGGGCCTGCTGCTGGCGATCGGCATACTGGCCACGCTCGGCCAGACCGCGATGACGCGCGCCTACAAGCGCGGCAACACGCTGCTCACCGCCAACCTGCAATATGCCGGCATCGTGTTCTCCAGCCTCTGGGGCATGATTGTCTGGCGCGACCAGCTCAATTGGCTGTCCTGGGTCGGCATGGCACTGATCATCGCCAGCGGCATCGCCACCACGCTGACCCGGGCGCGCGAAGGCTCCAACCGGCAGCCAACCGCCGATACCCCGGTCAAGTCGGCCGAGGCGGAAGTGCACCCCGAGGTGTAGCATCTGGGGGTGCCGGACCGTGCTCACTCCGCCCCCCCACCGCGCCTGCCCGTGCCGTTGCGGCGCAACGATCCCAACCCAAGGTTACGCCATGTTCACCACCCTGATCTCCAGCCAGGACCTGCGCGCGCTGCGCGAAGACGGCAGCCGCCACAGCGTCGTGATCGATTGCAGTTTCGACCTGGCCAACCCGGCCACCGGACGCGAGGCCTATCACATGGGCCACCTGCCCGGCGCCTTCTACCTGCACCTGGACAACGAACTGTCCGGCGAGAAAACCGGCACCAACGGCCGGCACCCGCTGCCGGACCCGGATACGCTGACCGCGCGCCTGCGCGTGCTGGGCGTGAACGAAGACACCCAGGTCATTGCCTACGACGCACAGGGCGGCATGTACGCGGCGCGCGCCTGGTGGCTGCTGCGCTGGCTGGGCCACGGCGCGGTGGCCGTGCTGGATGGCGGCAAGAATGCGTGGGTGGCGGCGGGCCTGCCGCTCGAGGCAGGCAACGCGCCGGAGCCCGAAACCCCGGGCAACCTGACGCGCAAGGCGGCGCTGGTGGCCACGGTGGACGCCGGCGCCGTGCTGGCGAACCTGGCAAATCCGGCCCGGCTGGTGGTGGACGCCCGTGCGGCAGACCGCTTCCGTGGCGAGAATGAAACGCTGGACCCCGTAGGTGGACATATCCCGGGCGCGGCCAACCGCTTCTTCAAGGACAACCTGGGGGAGAACGGCAGCTTCAAGCCGGCTAGCGCATTGCGCCAGGAATTCGCGCAGGTGCTGGGCAGCAAGCCGGCCAGCGAGGCGATCATGCAGTGCGGATCGGGCGTGACCGCCTGCCATAACCTGCTGGCACTGGAAGTGGCCGGCATGCCGGGCGCGGCGCTCTATCCGGGCTCGTGGAGCGAGTGGTGCGCCGACCCGGCGCGGCCAGTGGCAAGCGGGGCCTGATGGCGAGCGGCGCAAGCCGCCCGGGCCAGCTTATCTGACAGCAGCCGCCACGCCATGCGCATGGCCATGCGCTTCGTGCACGCCATTGGTGATGAAGAAGATAGCGCAGATCCCGGTGGCGACCAGCACGACCTGGATGATCGACTCGCGCCAGCGCGGCTTGCGCTGCATCTGCGGCATCAGGTCGCTCACGGCGATATAGACGAAGCTGCTTGAAGCAATCACCAGCACGTAGGGAATCCAGCCGCTCATCTGGTCGAGCAGGTAGTACCCCACCACACCGCCTGCGATGGCCGCCAGGCTGGACAGCAGGTTAAAGGCAAAGGCGCGCGCCTTCGAGAACCCGGCGTTGAGCAGCACGATGAAATCGCCCACCTCCTGCGGGATCTCGTGCGCGGCGATGGCCAGCGCGGTGACCAGGCCAATATGCGGATCCGCCAGGAAGGCCGCGGCGATCACGATGCCGTCGGCGAAATTGTGGAAGGTATCGCCCACCAGGATGGTCATGCCGCTACGGCCAGCTTCCTCGCGGTCATGGCCGTGGTGATGGTGGTGCCCATCGCCCTCGTGATGATGCGAGTGGCGCAGCAGCGCGACTTTCTCCAGCAGGAAAAAGCCGAGCAGGCCGGCCAGCAGGGTACCGAACAAGGCTCGCGGATCGGCGCCGGATTCGAACGCCTCGGGCAGGGAATGCAGCAGCGCCGTGGCCAGCAGCACCCCCACCGAGAAGCTCACCATGCGCTCGACCACGCGGGAGGCCACAGTCAGCGACAACAGCGCCGCGCCAAAGATACTGCCCACCCCCGAGATGGTGGCGGCAAGCAGGATGTAGACAAGCGTGGAATCGATGATGGGCTCCCGGGATCGGCTTTTCCGTTCTTAGGGAGCAGCATCGATCTCAAACGCAACACGGTTGCAAGAAACGAAGCCCGCATTGTACGTAGGTTGCAGCCGGTTTTGCAAATCCCGTAGCACAGGCCGATCTTGGCTGCGGGCGCGGCAGCGCCGCCCCCTGCTGCAAATGCGTGCCTGGGCGTGCCCGCGCCTCAAACCCCGTGCTGCTTGAACCAGGCCAGGCAACGCTGCCAGCCGTCCTTGGCATCCGCTTCCCGGTAGCTCGGGCGGTAGTCCGCGTTGAAGGCATGGCCGGATTCCGGGTAGACCACGAACGAGGAAGCCTTGGCAAAGGGGTCGCTCGATGCCGCCAGCGCCGCCTTCATCTTCTCGACCTGTTCCTGCGTGATGCCGGTGTCCTTGCCGCCGTAGAGGCCCAGCACCGGCACCTTGAGCTGGCCGGCCAGGTCGATCGGGTTGCGCGGCTTGATCGGGGTCGGCTCGCCCACCAGCTGGCCATACCAGGCCACGCCTGCCTTCACCTGCTGGCTGTGCGCGGCGTACAGCCAGGTAATGCGCCCGCCCCAGCAGAAGCCGGTAATGGCCAGGCGGCTGGTGTTGCCGCCGTTGGCCTTGGCCCAGGCTACCGCAGCATCGAGATCGCCCATCACTTGTTCGTCGGGGACCTTTGAGATCAGCTTCGCCTGCAGTTCCTGGATGGTGCCGAAGCTGCTCGGGTCGCCCTGGCGCGCGAACAGCTCCGGCGCGATGGCGAGGTAGCCCAGCTTGGCAAAGCGCCGGCAGATGTCGGCGATGTGCTCATGCACGCCGAAGATCTCGCTCACCACCAGCACCACCGGCAGGCTGGTCTTGCCTTCCGGCTGGGCGCGGTACGCGGGCATGTTGAAGCCGCCCGAGGAAATCGTCACCTCGCCGGCGGTGAGGCCGGCGAAATCGGTCTTGATGGCCTGTGCCATCACGGGCAAGGCTGCTGCGGCAAAGGCCGAACCCAGCGCCGTCTTGACGAACGCGCGGCGGTCAAAGGACTGGCTGGGTACGAGGCTGTCGACTTCTGGCTTCAGCATGCGGTCTCCTGTCTGGCGTGGATGGCGAATCTGGATGGACAACGCACGGCGCGGCACAGCCGCCGTGGCGAGATCCGATTCTAAGCAAACATGGAGTCCAGCGCACGCGGCCGGCAAGCGGGGCGATTCGCAGTGCGATTCGCCCTGCGCCGGCGCGTGTCAGTGCAGCTTGACGCGCGGGCTGGTCTTGCTGCGCAGCCAGTGGGTCACGGTATCGAGCCCCATGCCCACGGCGCCGTGCAACGCCATGACGTGCATGCGGTACAGGGAGCTGTACATCACGCGCGCCATCAGCCCTTCGATAAACATGGAGCCGCCGATCAGGCCGCCCATCAGGCTGCCGACCGCGCTGAAATGGCCCAGCGACACCAGCGAGCCCAGGTCCTTGAAGGCAAACGACGGCAGCGGCTTGCCGCCCAGGCGCGCGCGCAGCGCGCCGTAGAGGAACATGGCCTGCTGGTGCGCGGCCTGGGCGCGCGGGGGCACCGCGCCCTGCTTCTCGGGCCAGGGGCAGCTGGCGCAATCGCCAAAGGCAAAGATATCGGGATCGGCCTCGCTTTGCAGCGTGGGCTTGACGATGATCTGGCCCATGCGGCTGACCGGCAGGCCCAGGGTGGACAGCACCGCCGGCGCGGTAATGCCGGCGGCCCACACCGTCAGGTCGGCGTCGACCCGCTTGCCGCTGGCGGTCAGCACCGCATCCTCGGTGACTTCGGTCACGCGCTCGGCGGTGAGGACTTCGATATCGAGCTTGTGCAGCAGCTTGGTGGTTTCGGTGGACACGCGCTCGGACAGCGCGGGCAGGATGCGCGGGCCGGCCTCGATCACGTGGATGCGCACATCGCGGCGCGGATCGAGCTGATGCAGCCCGTAGGCGCTGAGCACGTGCGCGGTATTGCGCAACTCGGCAGAGAGCTCGACACCGGTGGCGCCGGCGCCGATGATGGCAACGTCCACGCGCGGGCGGTTGTCCTCGCCGATGCGCCCGCGCCCGTTCTGGGCGCGCACGCAGGCCGAGATCAGCTTGCGGCGGAAGCGCTCCGCCTGGTCCACGGTGTCGAGCGCGATGGCGTTCTCGGCAGCGCCGGGCACGCCGAAGAAATGCGTGACGCAGCCAATCGCCAGCACCAGGGTGTCATAGAAAAGATCGCGTGCGGGCAAGAGCTCCGTGCCGTCGAGGTCGACGCAGGCCGCCACCGAGATGGTCTTGCGATCCCGGTCGATGCCGGTCAGCTCGCCTTGCTGGAATTCGAAATGATGCCAGCGGGCCTGCGCCACGTATTCAAGCTGATGGGTGTGGGGATCCATGCTGCCGGCGGCAACTTCATGCAGCAGCGGTTTCCAGATATGCGTGGGGGAGCGGTCCACCAGCACGACCTGCGCGGCCCCGCCCTTGCCGAGCTTGTCGCCCAGCCGCGTGACCAGCTCCAGCCCGCCTGCTCCTCCTCCGACTACGATGATGCGATGCGCCCTTCCCTCTGTGCTCATGATCTACCCAGTGTCGTCGATATTCTTTTGCGGGGCCTGACGCGAGCCAGTGACCTCGGCTTTTCATCAGTCTGCTGCACAGCAGCACAACTGGCAAGACGCCATTCACCGATTCAGCGGTCGCTTCAATCGAAACCAGGATGCAGGAATACCGGGACGGGTGCAATCCCGGGGCGGCCCCGAAGGCCGCCCCGCGAGCTCAGTGGGCCTCCTCCCAGTTGCTGCCGGCGCCAACCTCGGCCACCAGCGGCACACGCAGTTCAGCCACGTTGCACATCAGTTCCGGCAACTTCACCTTGACCAGTTCCAGCTCGGCCTGCGGCACTTCCAGCACCAGTTCATCGTGCACCTGCATGACCTGGCGCGTGCCCAGGCCATCGCGTTCCAGCCAGTCCTGCACCGCGATCATCGACAGCTTGATCAGGTCGGCGGCAGTACCCTGCATCGGCGCATTGATGGCGGCGCGCTCGGCGCCCTGGCGGCGCGGGCCGTTGCCGCCATTGATGTCCGGCAGCCACAGGCGGCGCCCGAACACGGTCTCGACAAAGCCCTGCTCGCGCGCGGTCTGGCGCGTTTCTTCCATATACCGCGCCACGCCGGGATAGCGCATGAAATAGCGGTCGATGTAGTGCTTGGCAGCCTCGCGCTCGATGCCGAGGTTGCCGGCCAGGCCGAAGGCGCTCATGCCGTAGATCAGGCCGAAGTTGATGACCTTGGCATAGCGGCGCTGCTCGCTGCTGACGGCATCCGGCGCCACGCCGAAGATCTCCGCGGCGGTGGCGCGGTGCACGTCCTCGCCCTCGGCGAACGAGCGCATCAGGTTCTCGTCGCCAGAGATATGGGCCATGATGCGCAACTCGATTTGCGAGTAGTCGGCCGACACGATCACGTTGCCCGGCCCGGCGACAAAGGCCTCGCGGATGCGCCGGCCTTCCTCGGTGCGCACCGGGATGTTCTGCAGGTTGGGCTCGGTGGAAGCCAGCCGGCCGGTCACCGCGGTGGTCTGCCCGTAGCTGGTGTGCACGCGGCCGGTGGCCGGGTTGACCATCTTCGGCAGCTTGTCGGTGTAGGTGGACTTGAGCTTGGCCAGGCCGCGGTAGTCCAGCAGCAGCTTGGGCAGCGGGTAATCCTCGGCCAGCTTCTGCAACACCTCTTCGTCGGTGGACGGCGCGCCGCTGGCGGTCTTCTTGACCACCGGCAGCTTCATCTGGCCGAACAGGATCTCGCCGATCTGCTTGGGCGAGCCCAGGTTGAAAGGCTGGCCCGCGGCCTCGTACGCGGCCTGCTCCAGCGTCAGCATGCGCTGGCCGAGCTGCGTGCTTTGCGCGCCCAGGCGCTCGGCGTCGATCAGCACGCCGTTGCGCTCTATCTTCTGCAGCACCACCGAGACCGGCATCTCGATCTTTTCGTAGACGTAATGCACCCCCGGCAACGCCTCGACCTGCGGGTACATATTGCAATGCAGGCGCAGCGTGACGTCGGCATCCTCGGCCGCGTACTCGGTGGCGCGCGCGATGTCGATCTGGTCAAAGCCGATCTGGCTCGCGCCCTTGCCGCACACTTCCTCGTAGCTGATGGTCTTCAGGCCGAGCAGGCGCTCGGCCAGGCTGTCCATGCCATGGTTGCGGTGGGACGCCAGCACGTAGCTCTGCAGCATGGTGTCGTGCACGATGCCGCGCAGGCTGATGCCGTGATTGGCAAAGACATGCGAATCGTACTTCAGGTTCTGGCCGACCTTGCCGCGCGACGGGTCTTCGAGCCAGGCGCGCATGCGCGCCAGCACGGCCTCGCGCGTGAGCTGGCCATTGGCTTCCAGGCCCACCACATCCGGGCCGCGGTGCGCCACCGGGATATAGCAGGCTTCGCCCGGCTCGATCGACAGCGAGATGCCGACCAGTTGGGCCTGCAGCGGGTCCAGCGAAGTGGTCTCGGTATCGATGGACACCAGCGGCGCGGCTTCGATGCGCCGCATCCAGGCCTCCAGCGCCGCCTCGGTGGCGACGGTCTCGTAGCGGATCTGGGCCGGGGCTGGGGCACTGTCGAACAGGCCGCCCTGGGCCGGGCCCGCATCGGCGCCGGCCGCAGGCGCCGCCGCGCTCGCACGCGCCTGGGCGCGCGGGTTGGGCAGGCTTTCGCCGGTGACCTCGCGCAGCCAGGTCTTGAAGCCATAGCGCGCAAAGAAGTCAATCAGCTTGTCCTTGTCCTCGCTGCTACCCTCTAGCTGGTGGAAGTCGGCCAACGAGCTCGTCAGGTCGCAATCGGTCTTGACCGTCACCAGCTCGCGCGCCTTGGGCAGCCACGCCAGCGTGTTGCGCAGGTTCTCGCCCACCACGCCCTTGATGCCGGGGGCATTGGCCATGACATCGTCGAGCGTGCCGTACTCGGTCAGCCATTTGACCGCGGTCTTGGGGCCCACCTTGGGCACGCCAGGCACGTTGTCCACGGCGTCGCCAATCAGCGAGAGATAGTCGACGATGCGCGCCGGCGGCACGCCGAACTTGGCGGCCACGCCGGGCGGGTCGAGAATCTCCCCGCTCATGGTGTTGACCAGCGTGACGTGGTCGTCGACCAGTTGCGCCAGGTCCTTGTCGCCAGTGGAGACCACCGTGCGCATGCCTTCGGCGGTGGCCCGGCGCGCCAGCGTGCCGATCACGTCGTCCGCCTCCACGCCTTCCACCACCACGATGGGCCATCCCAGCGCACGCACCGCTTCGTGGATCGGCTCGATCTGCTTGGCCAGGTCCTCGGGCATCGACGGGCGATGCTCCTTGTAGGCCGGATACAGGTCGTCGCGGAAGGTCTTACCCTTGGCGTCGAACACGCAGGCGCTATACTCTGCCGGGAAATCGCTGCGCAGCTTGCGCAGCATATTGATCATGCCGTAGATTGCCCCTGTGGGCAGGCCCTCACCGTTCCTCAGGTCCGGCAGAGCGTGATACGCACGATACAGATAGCTCGACCCATCGACGAGCAAGAGTGTTTTTGGACTATCCGACATTCCCATGGACTCAAAATTGACTGGTGCCGCCGCAGGCGGTGCGAACGCCGCCCCCCCTTCCGACGCAGCCGGCGCCGATAACCCGGCGGCAGCCCTCAAGCAGGCCGCGCATGGCAGTATTACCACCGCGGCCGATATGGACGTGAACGTGACGGTCAGCGCCGCTGCCGATGGCCCGGGAGATACGTCTCCCGCCGCCGGCATCCGCGCCAACCCACGCAAGATGATTCCCAGCCTGCGTGCGCTGGCCGACGAAGACCGCGCGACTGCAAAGAAGGCGCGCGCTTCGTGGCAAATGTTCACGATTATGGCAGAGTTCATCGAGGCGACCGAGTACCTTTCGGAGATCCGCCCGGCGGTGTCGATCTACGGCAGCGCGCGCCTGCGCGAGGATTCGCCTTACTACCAGCGCACCATCGAGATCGCCCGCCTGTTCTCCGACGCCGGCTTCGCGGTGATCTCGGGCGGCGGCCCGGGCATCATGGAGGCGGCCAACAAGGGCGCCCACGCGGGCAAGTCGGCCAGCGTGGGCCTGAACATCGAGCTTCCGCACGAGCAGCAAGGCAATCCCTACCAGGACATCGCCATGCGCTTTCGCCACTTCTTCACGCGCAAGGTCACCTTCGTCAAGAATTCGGACGCCTTTATCGTGATGCCGGGCGGCTTCGGCACGCTGGATGAGCTGGCCGAAGTGCTGACGCTGGTGCAGACCGGCAAGTCCCGCGCCGTGCCGGTGGTGCTGTTCGGCAGCCGATTCTGGAAGGGCCTGCTTGACTGGTTCCGCTTCACGCTTCTGCCGATGGGCCTGATCGCCGAGCATGACCTCGACCTGATGAAGATCGTGGACGAGCCGCACGAAGTGCTCGAAGCGGTATATGAGTACTACGAGCAGCGCGGTGGCGACAACCCGATCCCGCCCAAGGAAGAGATGTTCTACCTGTGATGTTCTACCTGTAAGCCAGGTAAGAACAGGCCCGCCTGGCTGCTTCCGGGCGCGCCGCCCGCCCCGCAAAGGTGCCCGCAGGGTCACCGCGATGGGCCCGGCGCGGGCAGGAATTGCTAGAATGGAAGCCTGACACAACTGCCAAAGCCCGGCGCCGCCGGGCTGCAGCGCCATTTGTGGCGCAGCATGCCCCCGGCCTGCTGCACCGCGCAGGAGCCTTCAATGACCTCCCCCTCACTCCTGGCCACCGCCCGCGCGCAAGCGCCGGAGCCGCTTGGAGCCCCCCGTACGGCCGCCGTCCGCGCGCTGGCTTTTGCGGCACTGGTGGCGCTCGGCGCCCCGGCCGCGGTGATGGCGCAGCCGGCCGAGCAGGCAGGCGGCGCGCTGACCCAGCAAGAGCTGAACCAGATCAACAACAAGCCGATCACCTCACCGGCCAAGACCCAGCTAAACCAGCCTCGCGAACCGAGCTTCCAGCTCAATGAGCGGGATGGCACCCAGATCCGCGAGTACAAGAACAAAGGCCAGGCCACCGATATCGAGGTCAAGTCCGGCATGGGCACCAAATACCAGATGAGCAAGCCGGAAGACAGCTCGCCGAAGATCCGGGACCATGACACGAACCGCGTACCATCGGTCAAAGTGCTGCAATTCTGAGTATCGGGGCGCCAGGTTTTAGAATCCCGGCTTGCGCACCCTGATTTTCGCGTCCGTTCTTGTTTCTGCTGTCTGGTTTCTGCTGTCTTGTTTCTGATTTCCCACGACCCCGCCAGATGATCACGGCGGGGCCGCGCCGGCGCTTGCGGCATCCATGCCGCGAAAGCCAAGCTCTGCTTGCGCCCGCCGCCATCCGTTTCGATTCACACAAAGAGTATGGCCGTATTCACCACGGTCTCGCCGGACGAGATCGCCAGTTGGCTCCTTGACTACAACCTGGGCGAAATGCGCGACTTGCGCGGCATTGCCTCGGGCATCGAGAACAGTAACTTCTTCCTGACCATGGAGCAGGACGGGGTCACACGCGAGTACGTGCTGACCATCTTCGAGCGCCTGACGTTCGAGCAACTGCCGTATTACCTGCACCTGATGGCCCACCTGGCCGCGCACGACATCCGCGTGCCGGCGCCCATCCCGGGCCGCGACGGCGAGATCCTGCGCGCCCTCAAGGGCAAGCCGGCGACCATCGTCACGCGCCTGCCGGGCGGCTCGCAGCTGACGCCTGGCGTGGGGCACTGCGCGCAAGTGGGTGACATGCTCGCCCGCATGCACCTCGCCGGCCAGAGCTATCCGCGCCAGCAGCCCAACCTGCGCAGCCTGCCGTGGTGGCAGCAAACGGAAGGCGAGATCCTGCCCTTCCTGGATGCCGGCCAGCAAGCATTGTTGCGCGAGGAACTGGCCCACCAGACCGCTTTCTTCGGCGGCGCGGAGTACGCGGCGCTGCCCGGCGGCCCTTGCCATTGCGATCTGTTCCGTGACAACGCGCTGTTCGAGGATGGCCCTGCCGGGCAGGAGAAACTGGGGGGCTTCTTCGATTTCTACTTCGCCGGCAATGACAAGTGGCTGTTCGACCTGGCTGTCACCGTCAACGACTGGTGCATCGACCTGGCCAGCGGCGCGCTCGACGCCGCCCGCGGCCAGGCCTTGCTGCGGGCTTATCATGCCGTGAGGCCGCTGGGCCCCATCGAGGCGCAGCACTGGCGCGACATGCTGCGCGCCGGCGCATTGCGCTTCTGGATTTCCCGCCTGTGGGACTTCTACCTGCCACGCGAGGCCGACATGCTGCAACCGCATGACCCGACCCACTTTGAACGCATCCTGCGCCGGCGCATCGAAGCCGCCGCGCTGCCCTGGACCTGACCGTCATGCAATTACTGGAAGTCTCCGCCAAGGAAGGTTATGTCTGGTTCCGCCAGGGTGTCTGGCTGTTCCGCAAGAACCCGCTCGCCTTCCTGATGCTGTTGTTTGTCTACCTGATCGCCGCGCAACTGGCCGTGTTCGTGCCGTTGATCGGCATCATCGCGCTGCTGGTGGTCACCCCGGGCCTGTCGGTCGGCATCATGACCGCCTGCCGCGAGGTGATCCTGAACAAGCGTGTGCTGCCGACCGTATTACTGGCGGGATTTCGCGGCAACGGCAAGCAAGCGAGCCGCAACCTGCTGGTGCTGGGCGGCATCTATGCAGGCCTGGTCTTCGTGCTGAGCCTCATCGCGGGCAGCCTCGTGGACATCAGCACGCTGGTGCCGATCCTGCTCAAGGAAGAAGCGCCGTCGGCGGAATCCGTGCGGCAGCTTTACTTCGCGCTGATGATCGGGGCCGCGCTGTACACGCCGATTGCCATGCTGTTCTGGTTTGCGCCGCTGCTCACCGCATGGCACAACGTGCCGCCGGTCAAAGCACTGTTCTTCAGCTGGACCGCGTGCTGGCGCAACCGTGGCGCGTTCCTGGCTTATGGCGTGGTGTTCGCGGTCTTGCTGGTGGCGGTGCCTTTTTTCCTGGAGGCGTTGTTCGGCGCATTGGGCGCTGAGGCGGTGCTGTCCTTCCTGGTCACACCGTACTCGCTGCTGATGCTCGCGATCATGTATTGCTCGTTCTACGCCACCTACCGCGGCTGCTTCAATGTCGTGCCGGAAGAAGCCGCCGGCAGGCCGGACCTGGCCGCCTGAAGGCGGGTCACGCCGGTCACCCGGGTCACGCGGCTCGCAGGCCAAACAGCCGGGCCGCGTTTCGGTCCGGCGCCTCGCACAGCGGGCCCAGCCACTCCCACACCTTGCGCTGCAGGCCGGCATAGCCGGCCTCGGCCTCGTGATTGGTCCAAGGCCAGTCCGATCCCCATAGCAAGCCTTGCTCGCCCAGGCAGTGGTGCCAGCCAGCCACCACGCCTGCCAGGTCCGCCATGTCCGCCGCCAAGCGATACGGCGCACTCAGCTTGACGTAGACCTCCCTCTGCCGGCGCCAGTGCGCGGCGCAAGCCAGCATCGGCGCGTCGGCCTGCGCGCCAGGCGCGGGCTTGCCAAAATGATCCAGCACCAGCGCGATCGGCACCGCCGGCAGCCAGGCCCGCAGTTCGTTGAGCCGGCCCGGATCGGTGTGCAGCTCCAGGTGCCAGCCCAGCGCATGGGCCGCCTCCAGCAGCGCGGGCCAGCGCGCATCGCGCCATGACGCGTCGTTGTGCCGCCCCACCATATTCCAGCGCAGGCCGCGCACGCCCAGGCCGTGCAGCCGCGCCAGCTCGCCAGCGGATGCCTCCGGGCCCACCACGCAAACACCACGCAGCGCGGGCGAAGCCGCCAGCGCTGCTTCCAGCTCGCTGTTGTCGCAGCCGAAAAAGCTTGGCTGCACCACCACGCCCGCGCGCACGCCATGCGCCCCGGAGATGGCTTGCCACTGCGCCAGGCTGGCGCCGTAGGCGGGCCGGTAGCGCGCCCCGCCCACGGCGGGTGCATCGGCGGAAAACACGTGGAAATGGGAATCGATCTGAAACATGTTCTGGCCCAAGGAACGGCGCGTGCCGCCATGAATGGTAGCGCCGGTTGACACCCGCGCCCCTCCATTCTATGCTCTAGTCCTATAGATGACTAGAGTTCACTACTCTCCCCGAACAGGCACCGCCGCCGGGGCACGCATGGAGACACGAATGCCAGACCGTTCCGCCCTGCCCGACCCGACGGGAGCCGGCCTCGACGCCTCGCCAGCCAGCCTGGCGGCGCCGCGCTGGGCCCGCATCGCGACCGCGCTCAAGGGCCGCATCCTGGCCGGCGAATGGGCTTCCGGCACCGCCATTGCGGCCGAGAGCGCACTGGCCGAGCACTACGGCGTGGCGCTGGGCACCATGCGCGCCGCCATCCAGGCACTGGTGGACGAAGGCTTGCTGGAACGCGTGCATGGCCGCGGCACCTTTGTGCGCGGCGCGCTGACCGGCGCCACCATGGCGCGGTTCTTCCGCTTTGGCGATGCTGGCTCGGAGATCCCCGAGTCGCGCATCGTATCGCTGCGCACGCTGGCGGCGCCGGCGGATGTCGCCGTGCAGCTTGGCCTGGCTGCGGGCACGCCGGTACTGCGCGTACTGCGCCAGCGCGGCTGGGAAGGCCAGGTCCGCCTGCTAGAGACCATCTGGCTGCCGGCGCCGCTGTTTGGCGCGCTGGCCACGCTCAAGCCGGCCGAGTTCGCGCCCCTGCTCTACCCGATGTATGCCGAGCGTTGCGGCGTCACGGTCGGCCGTGCCGTCGACGACCTGCGCTTCACCCGGCTGGGCGCGCGCGAGGCCGCCCAGCTGAGCTTGCCAGAGGGCCATCCCGCACTGGCGGTCAGCCGCGTGGCGTTTGACCTGGCGGGCCGGCGCGTGGAGTTCCGCCAGACGCTGGGCAATGCCGACGATTTCCACTATCGCGCCGAGGTTCGCTGAACCCGCGCGCGGCGCCACCGCAAGCGCGGGCCGGCGCAGCACCCAGACCTACACATCCCGAGGAGACCCATGCGATTCCCGATCCGTCTTTGCGCCACCGCCCTGTGCTGGCTCGCCGCCGGCACCAGCAGCCTTGCGCACGCGCAGGCCTGGCCCGCGGCCAAGCCCATCCGGCTGGTGGTCACGTACGCGCCCGGCGGCGGCGCCGACACCATGGCCCGCATGATCTCGCCGCGCCTGGGCCAGGAGTTGGGACAGACCATCGTGGTGGACAACCGGCCCGGCGCGGGCGGCCAGATCGGCACGGACCTGGTCGCCAAGTCCGCCCCGGATGGCTATACGGTGCTGCTCGACGCCGCCTCGTTTGCCGCCAACCCTTCGCTCTACAAGCGGCTGCCCTACGACCCGGTCAAGTCCTTCGTCCCGGTCTCGGTGCTGGCGCTGTATCCCAACATGCTGGTCGTGAACCCGAAGTTCCCGGCCAAGACCACGCAGGAGCTGATCGCGATGGCACGCGCCAAGCCAGGCAGCATTGCCTATGCGTCCTCGGGCAACGGTTCGGCCCAGCACCTGGCGGGCGCGCTGTTTGCGCAGCGCATGAAACTGGACCTGCTGCACGTGCCCTACAAGGGCGGCGGCCCGGCCATGGCCGATGTGATTGCGGGGCAGGTGCCGGTGTTCTTTGCCAACACGGCGTCGGGCCTGCAGCATGTGCGCGCGGGCAAGCTGCGCGCGCTGGGCGTGACTGGCGCCAACCGCACGGCCATCCTGCCGGACACGCCAACGCTGGCCGAGGCGGGCGTGCCGCACTATGAGGTCTACGAGTGGAATGGCGTGTTCTTGCCGGCGGGCACGCCGCCGGAGATCGTCAAGCGGCTGTCGGATGCGATCCGCAAGGTCATCAACCTGCCGGAGAATCGCGAGCGCGTGACCAGCCTGGGCGGGGAGATCGTGGCCGGTACGCCCGCCGAGGCGGCGAAGTTCATCCAGGCCCAGACCGCCGAATGGGCCAAGGTGATCAAGGAAGGCAACATCCAGCTGGACTGATCCCTCCGCCTGGGCGCCCGTCCGCTCAGTCGATCGGGTCCAGCTTGGCGACCGACAGCACCAGCCATTTGGCGCCGTGGCGCTTGAACTTGATATTCGCGCGGGCGGCTTCGCCCTCGCCTTCCAACCCGGCGATCACGCCTTCGCCAAACTTGTTGTGGAACACGCTCTGGCCAATGCGCAAGCCGGAGCCAGCCTGGCGCTTGGCGTCGGCATAGCCGTTGCCGGTGTCCATGCCGCCGGTAGGCTGGGTGCCAGAATAGGGAACGTCCTCCGCCTTCTTGAACCAGTCGCGGCCCCAGCCGCCCTCGTTCTGCTGGCGGCGCTGCGAACCACCGCCGCCGCCATAGGCCTGCGCAGGCGGCATCAGCCACTTGAGCGATTCCTCGGGCAGCTCCTCGAAAAAGCGCGAGCGCACGTGGTAGCGCATCTGCCCGTGCAGCACGCGGCTTTGCGCGAACGAGAGATAGAGGCGCACGCGCGCACGCGTGATGGCCACGTACATCAGGCGACGCTCCTCCTCCAGCCCGTCGGCCTCCGTGGCGCTGTTCTCGTGCGGGAACAGCCCTTCTTCCAGCCCGGTGATGAAGACCGCGTTGAACTCCAGCCCCTTGGCGGCATGCACCGTCATCATCTGCACGGCGTCCTGGCCCGCCTGCGCCTGGTTGTCGCCGGCTTCCAGCGAGGCATGGGTGAGGAAGGCCACCAGCGGGGTCATCACCGCCGGCAGCGCCTCGGGATCCAGCACCTGCTGGGCCTGGTCGCCCTCGGCCAGCGCGGGCAGGGGCTGCGCGCCATCGCGCCCGACCGGAATCGCGCTGGCCAGCGCGTCCAGCCCAAAGCCTTCCTCCGTCACGAACGCCTGCGCCGCCGTCACCAGTTCCTGCAAGTTCTCGATGCGGTCCTGGCCTTCTTTTTCAGCGCGGTAGTGCGTGATCAGGCCGCTGGTGTTGGTCACGTACTCGACTGTTTCCGGCAGCGTCATGCGGCGCGTCTCGGCACGCATCTGCTCGATCAGCCGCACAAAGGCGCCCAGCGTGCTGCCGGCCTTGCCGGGCACGAAGGCCACGGCTTCGGCCAGCGAGCAGCTGTACTGGCGCGCCGCATCCTGCAGGGCTTCCAGCGAGCGCACGCCGATCCCGCGCGTGGGGAAATTCACCACGCGGCCGAAGGCAGCGTCGTTGCGCGGGTTTTCCAGCAATTGCAGGTAAGCCAGCGCGTGCTTGACTTCGGCACGTTCGAAAAAGCGCAAGCCGCCGTACACGCGATAGGAAATGCTGGCCGAGAAGAGCGCGTGCTCGATCACCCGCGACTGCGCGTTGCTGCGGTAGAGGATGGCGATCTCCGAGCGGCTCATGCCCTGCGCGATCAGGTCACGGATTTCCTCCACGATCCAGCCGGCTTCCTGGCCGTCGGTGCCGGCCTGGTACACCCGCACCGGCTCGCCGTGGCCGGCATCGGTGCGCAGGTTCTTGCCCAGGCGGCGCGAATTATGGGCGATCAGATGGTTGGCCGAATCCAGGATGTGGCCATGGGAGCGGTAGTTCTGCTCCAGCTTGATCATGTGGCGCACGCGGAACTCGTGTTCGAAGTCGCGCATGTTGCCGACATTGGCGCCACGGAACGCGTAGATGCTCTGGTCGTCGTCGCCGACCGCGAATACCGCGGCCGGATTCTGCGTGCCGAAGCCGGCCAGCATCTTAAGCCACTGGTACTGCAGCACGTTGGTGTCCTGGAACTCGTCCACCAGCACATGGCGGAAGCGGTGCTGGTAGTGCTGGCGGATCGCGTCGTTGTAGCGCAGCAGCTCGTAGCAGCGCAGCAGCAGCTCGGCGAAGTCGACCACGCCTTCGCGCTGGCACTGCACATCGTAAGCGGCGTAGAGATCGACGAAGCGGCGGTTGAAGTCGTCGTTGGCCTCCACGTCGGCCGGGCGCAGGCCTTGCTCCTTGGCGTTGTTGATGAAGTACTGCAGGTTCTTGGCCGGGTACTTCTCATCATCCACGTTCAGCGACTTGAGCAGGCGCTTGAGGGCGGAGAGCTGGTCCTGGCTGTCGAGGATGGCGAAGGTCTGCGGCAGGCCGGCGTCGCGGTAATGCGCGCGCAACATGCGGTTGCACAGCCCGTGGAAGGTGCCGATCCACATGCCGCGCGTGTTGATCGGCAGCATCGAGGTCAGCCGCGTCATCATTTCCTTGGCGGCCTTGTTGGTAAAGGTCACCGCCAGCAGGCCGGCGGGCGACACCCGGCCGTTCTGGATCAGCCACGCGATGCGGGTGGTCAGCACACGCGTCTTGCCGCTGCCCGCGCCAGCCAGGATCAGCGCCGGCTCGTCAGGCAAAGTGACGGCGGCTAGTTGTTCAGCATTGAGATTGGCAAGCAGGTCGGACATCGGGGAGGCCTTGTGGAGTGCCCCGAATTATACCGGGGCGCCCCTCGTGCCAGTACGGCGCCCGCTGCCGGACGGGGGGATGGCCCGGCAGCGGGCCGGGAACCACACAAAATGGCACAAAACAGCACGGCGGATCCCCTCGCGAGCGGTAAGCAGAGCACTTTCTGGCAGGGCAAAGCACCGGCAAAATGACGCCACGCGTCCGAGCCCGGGCCGAAATCGCGCACCCCCCACCCGCCTCCCCTATAATTTGACGTTTTCCCGGCGCGTTCCCCCTGCCCGCCTGGCCCGCAGAATCCGACGTAATCATCGACATCCGAGCATGACCGCCCAAGACCAGTCCCTTGCCAAGAGCTTCGAACCCGCCGCCATTGAGACAAAGTGGGGCCCAGAGTGGGAGAAGCGCGGCATCGCGAAGCCGACCCTCGACCCGGACCGTCCGGACTTCTGCATCCAGCTGCCGCCGCCCAATGTGACCGGCACGCTGCACATGGGCCATGCCTTCAACCAGACCATCATGGACGGCCTGGCCCGCCATGCCCGCATGAGCGGCGCAAACACCCTGTGGGTGCCGGGCACCGACCACGCCGGCATCGCCACCCAGATCGTGGTGGAGCGCCAGCTGGAAACGCAAGGCGTATCGCGCCATGAGCTGGGCCGCGAGAAGTTCGTCGAGAAGGTGTGGGAGTGGAAGGAAGAGTCCGGCTCGACGATTACGCGCCAGATTCGCCGCATGGGCGCGTCGATCGACTGGAGCCATGAGTACTTCACAATGTCGCCGGAGATGTCCAAGGCGGTCACCGAAGTCTTCGTGCGCCTGTTCGAGCAAGGCCTGATCTACCRCGGCAAGCGCCTGGTCAACTGGGACCCGGTGCTGGGCACCGCGGTGTCCGACCTGGAAGTGGACAACGTCGAGGAAGATGGCTCGATGTGGCACATCCGCTATCCGCTGGCCGAAGCCGATACCGTGCACGGCCTGACCCACCTGACGGTGGCCACCACCCGCCCCGAAACCATGCTGGGCGACGTGGCCGTGATGGTGCACCCGGAAGACGAGCGTTATGCGCACCTGATCGGCAAGTTTGTGCGCCTGCCGCTCACCGGCCGCGATATCCCGGTGATCGCCGACGACTACGTCGACCGCGAATTCGGCACCGGCGTGGTCAAGGTGACTCCCGCCCACGATTTCAACGACTATGCGGTTGGCCAGCGCCACAAGCTGCCACAGCTGTCCATCCTGACGCTCGACGCCAAGATCGTCGCCGACGCGCCCGCCGCCTATGCCGGCCTGGACCGCTTCGAGGCGCGCACCCGCATCGTGGCGGACCTGGATGCCCAGGGCCTGCTGGCCGAGGTCAAGAAGCACAAGCTGATGACGCCGCGCAGCGAGCGCACTGGCAGCGCCATCGAGCCGATGCTGACCGACCAGTGGTTCGTGGCCATGAGCAAGCCGGCGCCGGAAGGCACCTTCCACCCGGGCCGCTCGATTGCCGAAGTGGCGCTGGACGCCGTGCAGAGCGGCGAGATCAAGCTGATCCCCGATAACTGGAACAGCACCTACAACCAGTGGCTGGAGAACATCCAGGACTGGTGCATCTCGCGCCAGCTGTGGTGGGGCCACCAGATCCCGGCCTGGTACGATGAGGCCGGCAAGTGCTTCGTCGCCCGTACCGAGGAAGAGGCGCAGGCCCAGGCGCGCGCGGCCGGCAGCACCGGGCCGCTGCGCCGCGAGGACGATGTGCTCGACACCTGGTTCTCCTCGGCCCTGGTGCCCTTCTCGTCGCTGGGCTGGCCCGCCGAGACGCCGGATTTGCAACATTTTCTGCCGTCGTCGGCACTTGTTACCGGTTACGACATCATCTTCTTCTGGGTGGCGCGCATGGTCATGATGACCAAGCACTTCACCGGCAAGGTGCCGTTCCATACCGTCTATGTGCACGGTCTGGTGCGGGATTCGGAAGGCAAGAAGATGAGCAAGTCCGAGGGCAACACCCTGGACCCGGTCGACCTGATCGACGGCATCGAGCTCGAGCCGCTGCTCAAGAAGCGCACCACCGGCCTGCGCCGCCCCAAGGACGCGCCCAAGATCGAGAAAAAGACCAAGAAGGAATTCCCCGATGGCATTCCGGCATTTGGCGCCGATGCCCTGCGCTTCACCTTCGCCTCGCTCGCCACGCTGGGCCGTAACATCAACTTCGACACCGGCCGCTGCGAAGGCTATCGCAACTTCTGCAACAAGCTGTGGAACGCCACGCGCTTCGTGCTGATGAACACCGAAGGGCACGACTGCGGCATGGGCCCGTGCAGCAACGACTGCGGCCCCGACGGTTACCTGCATTTCTCGCAGCCGGACCGCTGGATCGTGTCGCTGCTGCAGCGCGTGGAAGCCGAAGTGGAAAAGGGCTTTGCCGAGTACCGCTTCGACAATATCGCCAGCGCCATCTACAAGTTCGTCTGGGACGAGTACTGCGACTGGTACCTGGAACTGGCCAAGGTCCAGATCCAGAACGGCACGCCTGCACAGCAGCGCGCCACCCGCCGCACGCTGTTGCGCGTCCTGGAAACCGTGTTGCGCCTGGCCCACCCGATCATCCCCTTCATCACCGAAGAGCTGTGGCAAAAGGTAGCGCCGCTGGCCGGCCGCGCCAAGGGCGACGGCAGCGAGACGCTGGCGCTGCAGGCCTATCCCCTGCCCGCCATGGCAAAGGTCGATGAGGCCGCCGAGCAATGGACCGCGCAGCTCAAGGCCGTGGTCGACGCCTGCCGCAACCTGCGCGGCGAAATGAACATCTCGCCGGCCCAGCGCATTCCGCTGTACGCTGAAGGCGACAGCGCGTTCCTGACGTCGGCCCAGGCTTATGTGCAGGCGCTGGCGAAACTTTCGGAGGTCAAGGTGTTCGAAGATCAGAATACCTTGATGGCGGAAGGTGCCGGCGCGCCGGTGGCCATCGTGGGCGGCAACCATCTGCTGCTGAAGATCGAAATCGACGTGGCCGCGGAACGCGTGCGCCTGTCCAAGGAAATAGAGCGCATCAGCGCCGAACTCGGCAAGTGCCGTGGCAAGCTCTCCAACGAGAGCTTTGTCGCCAAGGCACCGCCCGCCGTTGTCGCGCAAGAAACCCAGCGTTTGTCGGATTTCGAACAGACGCTGGTCAAGCTGCAGGATCAACTGCAGCGTTTGCCGGCATGAGCTTTGCATCACCAGCAGGGTTGTCTACACCGAATTGATAAGGAAAACCGATATGGAAACCCGCGTCACCAAGGCTGTCTTCCCGGTAGCCGGTCTCGGCACTCGTTTTTTGCCGGCTACCAAGGCAAGCCCGAAGGAAATGCTGCCGGTGGTCGACAAACCCCTGATCCAGTACGCCGTGGAAGAAGCCATGGCTGCCGGCATCACCGAGATGATCTTCGTCACCGGCCGCTCCAAGCGCGCCATCGAGGATCACTTCGACAAGGCCTACGAGCTCGAAGCGGAGCTCGAGGCAAAGAACAAGCAGGCCCTGCTCAGCCTGGTGCGCTCGATCAAGCCGTCGCACGTGGAGTGCTTCTATGTGCGCCAGCCCGAGGCCCTCGGCCTTGGCCATGCCGTGCTCTGCGCGGAAAAGCTGGTGGGCGACGCACCGTTCGCCGTGATGCTGGCCGATGACCTGCTGGATGGCGATCCGCCAGTCATGAAGCAGATGGTGGACATGTACGGCCACTACAACTGCTCGGTGCTGGGCGTGGAAGAGATCGCGCCGGAGCAGAGCCGCTCCTACGGCGTGGTGGATGGCCGCGAATGGGACGAAGGCGTGATCAAGGTGTCGGACATTGTCGAGAAACCGGCGCCCGAGAATGCGCCGTCCAACCTGGGCGTGGTCGGCCGCTACATCCTGACCCCGCGCATCTTCGACCATATCCGCAACCTCAAGCCGGGCGCGGGCGGCGAGTTCCAGCTCACTGATGCCATCCAGTCCCTGCTCAGCCAGGAACAGGTGCTGGCCTACCGCTACAAGGGCGTGCGCTACGACTGCGGCAGCAAGCTGGGCTACCTGAAGGCCACCGTGGAGTTTGCGCTCAAGCACACGGAGGTGATGGACGAATTCAGCACCTACCTGCGCGCGCGCGCCAATAGCATCTGAGTGCCTGAAGATCTGGAGCCATGAAAAAAGCCGCAAACGCGGCTTTTTTCATTTGGCGCGGGGCGCGCCCGCGTCGAACTGTCGCCGATTCAACGCCGGCGCATGTAGAACACGAACACCTTGTCCACTTCCTGGTGCGACAGCAGCTCGTTGCCGGTCTGCTTGGCAAACGCCTGGAAATCCCGCGTGGCGCCGGGATCGGTGGCGAGAATCTTGAGAACATCGCCGCTGGGCATGTCGGCCAGCGCCTTCTTGGTGCGCAGGATCGGCAGCGGGCAGTTCAGGCCGCGCGCATCCACTTCTTTCTGGAACTCCATTCCTCTCTTCCTTGGTTCTGTGCGCTCAGGAGCCGGCATGGCCCATTGTGGCCGTTTTAGGGCCATTGGGACCATGCCTGCCGCTGTCGCATCGATGACTGATGATTATGGCCGGTATTGTAGCGAAATGCCCGGCTGCCCCTGGCCATCGCGCCGGCGCGGGTCGGGAATGTCCTCGCCGGTCTGGCGATCGAAGAACCGCACCGGATGGCCACGCGAGGCCAGCCAGTCCGCCACCGCGAAGCCCGTGCCCGCCGACCAGATCCGCATGTCCTCCGGCGCCACCAGCTTGTAGTCGACCAGCTCCTCGGACAACGCGATGGTGCCGCTCGCCTGCACATGGTAGGCGATGATCAGCTCGTTCTTGCGCATGAACTCGTACACACCGATCAGCGATACCGAATGCGCGTCCAGGTTGGTTTCTTCCTTGAGCTCCCGGGCCACGCCCTGCTCCGGCGTCTCGTCGCGCTCCATGAAGCCGGTCACCAGCGCGAACATTTTTTCCGGCCACGCGGCGTTGCGCGCCAGCAGCAGCTTGCCCTCATATTCCACCACCGCAGCCAGCACGGGCAGCGGGTTGTTCCAGTGGACAAAGCCGCACTCTGGCTGGATGCAGGCATCACGTTCGCGCCCGGAATGCGGCAGCAATTCCAGCGGCGAGCCACATTGCGGACAGTATCGGTAAACGGCCATGCGGGAGCTCCTGTCTTTGTTGTTTTGTTGTCTTGTTATGTTGTCATTTTATAAGGACGGCGGCATTCACGCACCGCAGGCCACGCGCATATCCGCGGCCAGCGCCTCGACGGTTTCCGGCTGCAGATCCCACGAGCACATGAAGCGGCAGCCGCCGGCACCGATAAACGTATAGAAGCGCCAGCCCTTGGCACGCAGCGCCTCGATGGCCGCGAGCGGCAGCTCGGCAAAGACGGCGTTGGACTCGGTCGGGAACATGATGCGCACGCCGGGGATGCCGGCGATGCGCTCATGCAGCAACTGCGCCATGGCATTGGCATGGCGGGCGTTGCCGAGCCACACATCGTTCTCGAGCAAGCCCAGCCACGGGGCCGAGATAAAACGCATCTTGGAAGCCAGTTGCCCGGCCTGCTTGACGCGGTAAGCAAAGTCCTCGGCCAGCTTGCGGTCGAAGAACACCACCGCCTCGCCCACCGGCAGGCCGTTCTTGGTGCCGCCGAAGCACAGCACGTCCACCCCTGCTCGCCAGGTGATCTCCGACGGATGCACGCCGAGTGATGCCACGGCGTTGGCAAAGCGTGCGCCGTCCATGTGCACGCGCAACTGGTGGCGCCTGGCGATGGCGGCAATGGCTCGCACTTCCTCCACCGTGTACACCGTGCCGACCTCGGTCGACTGCGTCAGCGACACCACCTTGGGCTTGGGATAGTGGATATCGGAGCGGCGCGTCACCAGCGCTTCCACCGCATCGGGCGTGAGCTTGCCGTTGGCGCCTGGCGCGGTCAGCAGCTTGGAGCCGTTGGAGAAAAACTCCGGGCCGCCGCACTCATCGGTCTCGATATGCGCCAGCTCATGGCAGATCACCGAGTGGTAGGACTGGCACAGCGCCGACAGCGCCAGCGAGTTCGCCGCGGTGCCGTTGAAGACGAAAAACACCTCGCAATCGGTCTGGAACAGCTCGCGGATCCGGTCGCAGACTTTTTGCGTCCACGAATCGTCGCCATAGGCCTGCTCGTGGCCGCTGCCGTTGGCTTCGAGAAAATACTTGAGCGATTCCGGACAGAAGCCGGCGTAGTTGTCGGAGGCGAAATGCTGCATGGGAGATCCGTGGCGGGTGGCGTGGCGCGTGCCATGGGCCTCGGGGCTTGTGGCCTTTGGTCCGGGGCGGTTTTTGGCAGGGGGCTGTCTGTTGCGAAGCTGTGTGTGGCTTACTTCTTGTCAGCCCACAACTGGCCGCCGGTGGACCAGTTCTCGCGCTTGATGTCGGTGATGATGATATCCACGGCCGAGGCCGAACAGCCGAGCGTCTCGCAGGTGACGCGGGTGACTTCCTCGACCAGCTTGCGCTTTTGCTYGATGGTGCGGCCTTCGAAGAGTTCTACGTGGTAAGTCGGCATGGCTTGTTTCCTGTTTCCTGTTGTCGTTTTGTTTTTCGTTGTCCGTTGCGGATTGCCCTGGCGATGCGCGGAGGGATCTGCCAGCACCCGTCAAGGTCAATCGCGGTACGAAGCATCGATTCTATCGAGTTTGCGCAACAGCGACGGCCATTCCAGTTCGCCCTCGACGGCGCCGCCGTCGTCAAGCTGTTCGGACGCGCGTTGCGCCAGCGCATGCGGTGGCTGCACGACCTGTCCGCCAGCCTGCGCGCCAAGCTGGATCTCGCAGGCCTTGATGAGCGTCGCCATCAGCACGTACGCCTCGGCTACGGTCCGGCCAACCGTCAGCGTGCCATGGTTGCGCAGCAGCATGGCGGGATGCCGGCCAAGCGACGCGGTCAGCCTCGCGCCCTCGGCGGGCGTGAACGCCAGGCCTTCGTAGTCGTGATAGGCCAGCCGGCCATAGAAGCGCAAGGCGTGCTGCGAGAGCGCCAGCAGGCCGCAGGCCTGGGCCGATACCGACACGCCAGCGCTGTTGTGCAAGTGCATCACGCACACCGCATCGGGGCGTGCTGCATGCACCGCGCCATGCAGCGCAAAGCCGGTGACGTTGACCGCATGGCTGCTGTCGCCCACCACCTCGCCGCGCCCATTGATCTTGACCAGGTCGCTGGCGCGGATTTCGTCGAAGGCAAAGCCGAACGGATTGATCAGGAAGTGATCGGGCTCATCCGGCACGGCGGCGGAGATATGGGTGTAGATGAGGTCGTCCCAACCCTGCTGGGCGCACAGGCGGTAAGCCGCGGCCAGGTCGACGCGCATGCGCGACTCGGCTTGCGTGACGGGTTGAGTGGCGCCCGCGGCGCGGGCGGGCTGCAAGGCAAAGGACATGGTTCGGCTCCTGCGCCGCGCGGGTGCCGCGCGCCGGTTCAGCCAACCGGCGCCGGGGGCGGCAAAGGCGATACTGTAGCGCAAGGCAGGCGCTGCGTCAGGACGCGCCCCGGCACCTTGGCAGGGCCGGATTATCTGCGTTGTTGCCGGCTCATCCAGGCGAAGATCGCGCCACCCAGCAACAGGGCCGCCACTGCGCAGCCAAGCGAGGCGGCGAAGCCGCCGGTACGTGTCACCAGCGCCGTGGCCAGAGGCGGCCCGACGATCTGGCCGAGGCCGTAGCTGGCGGTCATCAGGCCCATCAGGCGCTGCGCCTGCGCGCCCCACAGCCGGCGCGCCTCGCGCATGGCGAAGGACACCAGCGCATTGAACGGCAACCCGGCCAGCATGCTGCTGAGCGCGAAACCCGCCACCGTTGGCCAGACCACCGCGATGGCCACGCCGATCGCCTGCATCACATAGGTAAAGGCCAGCAGCCGGCGATTGTCGCGCTCCGTGCTGACGCGCGAGGCGACGAAGGCGCCGATGGTCACCCCCACGCCGAAGATGGGCCAGAACAGGTCTGCCCACAGCGAGCCCGGCATGGCCTGGCGCGCGATCACCGGCAGGAACGTGGCGGTGATGATGTAGCCGAAGCCCGCCAGGCCGTAGGCAAAGGTCAGCAGCCAGGTCTCGCGGCCCAGCCGCGGCGCCGCTTGCGCCGGCGCGGCCGGGCTGGCTGCGTGCGCGGTGCGCGGCGCGGGCGTGAAGACATGCCAGACCGCGCCGACCAGCAGCACCGCCAGCGCGCCGAAGGCCAGCCAGCCCCAGCTGGCCCGCCAGCCGGCGCTCACCATGACGAAGACGGAAACGCCCGTGATGACGATGCCGATGCCCGGCCCGCAAAAGATCACGCCGCCCAGCGACGCCCGGCCCAGTTCGGCCAGCCGGTGCATGCACCAGGCCGAGCCGTAGACCATGACCATCGCGCTGGCCACGCCGGCCGCGGCTCGCCACAGGCCCCAGGCCGCCATGCCGCCGGGCGCCGCCATGCCAAGCGTCAGCACGACGGTGGCCACCATGCCAAGCCGGACCATGCGCGCCGGGTCGGGCCGGATGAACAGGCAAGCGGCGGCGCCGGCGAAGTAGCCCAGGTAGTTCAGCGTGGCCAGCCAGCCGCCCTCGCCCAGCGTGACGCTGCCGTCGTGCAGCATCATGGGCAGCAGCGGCGTAAAGGCGAAGCGGCCAACGCCCATCGCCACGCCCAGCGCCACCAGCCCCGCCAGGGCCACGGCCCAGACGCCAGGCTGTGCCTGCGCGGCGGCGGCGGCGGCGTCGCCGGATGCCAGGGTGGATGTGGATTTCATAGGCGCATGCTACGCTCGGATTGGCGAACCGAAAAATGAATAATTGAGAACTCAATCATCTTTTTCAGAGATGATCTTTTGTTCGTCGTCACTTGTTCGTCGTCACTTCATCATCACACCCGGCAAGGGGATCGCAATGGACCTGGCTTCCCTGGAAATCTTTCGCTCCGTCGTGGAGGAAGGCGGCATCACCCGCGCCGCTACCCGCCTGCATCGCGTGCAGTCCAACGTCACCACCCGCATCCGCCAGCTGGAGGCCTCGCTCGGCGTCAAGCTGTTCCTGCGTGACGGCAAGCGCATGGTGCTGACGCCGGCCGGACAGACTTTGTTCGACTACGCCCGCCGCGTGCTGGACCTGGCCGAAGAAGCCCGCCAGGCCGTGCTGCCGGCCAGGCCGCAAGGCCGCCTGCGCATCGCCTCGATGGAGAGCACGGCGGCCAGCCGCCTGCCCGCCGTGCTGGCCGCGTATCACCAGGCGTGGCCGGACGTGGAGCTTGAGCTGGTGACCTGCCCCACGCGCCAGGCCTTGCAGGCACTGGCGCGCTTCGAGGTGGACTGCGCCTTTGTGGCCCAGCCGCTGGACGATCCAGCGCTGGCGTCGCTGCCGGCGTTCGAGGAAGAGCTGGTGCTGATCGCCCGCGAGCGCCATGCTCCCATCCATAGCGCGGCCGACCTGGAAACCCGCACCATGTTGTCGTTCGAGTCCGGCTGCAATTACCGCGGCCGGCTCGAAGCCTGGTTCGGCGCCAGCGGCAGCCCGCCGCGCCGGGTGCTGGAGCTGGGCTCGTATCACGCCATCATTGCCTGTGCGGCAGCCGGTATTGGCGTAGCGATTGTGCCGCGCTCGGTACTTGGCCTGTACCGCGACCTGCCCAAGATCAGCCTCCACGACCTCGGCCAGGCTGGCAAAGTCACCACGTTGCTGGCCTGGCATCCGGCCATGGCCAATACCGCCCTGGGCGCCTTGGCCGACACTTTCCGCACCCCACGGCCAGGACTGGCTGCGGCCGCCTGAGTCCGCCAGCGGCCGCCGCGCCCGGCAAGATGTGCCCGGTCGCCTACACTTGAAGTGGCGCCGCGTTTGCACCCCACGTGCCGGCGCCACTGCCATGACGCATGTCCCGATGCTCCTGCGATGGTTTGCCGCGACCTTGTGGCTGACCCTCGTTGCCTTGGTGGCGACGCCGCTGGTCCCCGCCACGCCGGCCAATGCGCAGGCGAGCGCGCCCGCGGCCGCCGGCACCGCCCCCCCCGTTTTCGTCATCCCGCTCAAAGGCGCGATCGGCCCGGCCAGCGCAAGCTTTATCGAGCGCGGCATGGCGCGCGCGCGCGACGCCGGCGCGCAATTGATCGTGCTGGAAATGGACACCCCGGGCGGGCTGGACCTGTCGATGCGCGAGATCATCCAGGGCATCCTGGCCTCGCCGGTACCGGTGGCGAGCTACGTCTATCCGGGCGGCGCGCGCGCGGCCAGCGCCGGCACCTACATCCTCTACGCCAGCCACATCGCCGCGATGGCGCCCGGCACCAACCTGGGCGCGGCCAGCCCGGTGCAGATCGGCATCGGCGGGCCGCAAAAGCCGGAGGCGGCCCCAGCCTCGGCCCCTGCCGGCGCGCCGCCGCAGGACACCATGGAGCGCAAGCAGATGCACGACGCCTCGGCCTATATCCGCGGCCTGGCGCAATTGCGCGGGCGCAATGCCGAGTGGGGCGAGCGCGCGGTGCGCGAGGCGGTCAGCCTGTCGGCCAGCGAGGCGGTCGCGCAGAAGGTCGCGGACCTGATCGCGCCCGACCTGCCTGCGCTGCTGCGCGCCGTGGACGGCAAGCACATCCAGGCCGCCGGCGTGGACCGCGTGCTGCGCACGGCGCACGCGCCGGTGCAGGTGCTGGAGCCGGACTGGCGCGACAGCTTCCTGGAGGTCATCACCGATCCCAGCGTGGCGCTGATCCTGATGATGGCCGGCATCTACGGCCTGATCTTCGAGTTCTCCACGCCGGGCATGGTGGTGCCCGGCATTGGCGGCGCGATCTGCCTGCTGCTGGCGCTGTTCGCGCTGCATATGCTGCCTGTCAGCTACGCGGGCCTGGGGCTGATCGCACTGGGCATCGGCTGCATGGTGGCGGAGCTATACCTGCCCACCTTTGGCGCGCTGGGCGTGGGCGGCATCATCGCCTTCATCTTCGGGGCGGTGATGCTGATCGATACGAATGTGCCCGGCTTCGGCATTCCGCTATGGCTGATCGGCAGCCTGGCGCTGGCCAGCGCGGTGTTCCTGTTCGCCGTCTGGACGCTGCTCTGGCGCGCGCGGCGCATGCCCGCGATCAACGGCGGCGATGCGATGATCGGCACGCCCGGCGTGATCCTGGACGATCTCCAGGAGGACGGCTGGGCCGAGGTGCGCGGCGAGCGCTGGCGGGTACATAGCGTGCGGCCGCTAGCGCGCGGCGAGCCGGTGCTGGTCATCGGGCGCAATGGGCTGCTGCTCGAAGTGCGCGCCCTCCATGCCTCTGGAACGACTGCCGGCCCGATTCCCCCATCCACCCAAGGAGCATGATCATGGCATTTGGATTCAGCGCAGGCGGTCTGGTCTTCATCATTGCCTTGCTCATCGTTTCCTCGATCCGCGTGCTGCGCGAGTACGAACGCGGCGTGGTGTTCATGCTGGGACGCTTCTGGAAGGTGAAAGGGCCAGGGCTGGTGATCCTGATCCCGGCGGTGCAGCAGATGGTGCGCGTGGACTTGCGCACGGTGGTGATGGACGTGCCGCCGCAAGACGTGATCTCGCGCGACAACGTGTCGGTAAAGGTGAATGCGGTGGTGTATTTCCGCGTGATCGACCCGGAGCGCGCCATCATCCAGGTGGCGAACTTCCTCGAGGCCACCAGCCAGYTGGCGCAGACCACCTTGCGCTCGGTGCTGGGCAAGCATGAGCTCGACGAGATGCTGGCCGAGCGCGAGCAGCTCAACATCGACATCCAGAAAGCGCTCGATGCCCAGACCGATAGCTGGGGCATCAAGGTCTCCAACGTGGAGATCAAGCACGTCGACCTCAACGAAACGATGATCCGCGCCATCGCGCGCCAGGCCGAGGCCGAACGCGAACGGCGCGCCAAGGTCATTCATGCCGAGGGCGAGTTGCAGGCCTCGGTGAAACTGCTGGAAGCCGCGCAAATGCTGGCAAGGGAACCCCAGGCGATGCAACTGCGTTATCTGCAGACGCTGACGCAGATTGCCGGGGACAAGAGCTCGACGATCGTGTTTCCGCTGCCCATCGACATCCTGACGCTGATAGGAAAGCTAAGCCGCGAACAGACGTGAAAAAAGGCGCCAAGGCGCCTTTTGGATGCTACGGGGGGATGCAGACTCCTGCCGGTTTGCTCCCCTCTCCCCCTGAGGGGAGAGGGAGAGACAGCCGTCGTCATGGCACGCGGTTTTGGCCCGTTCCTCGGCTTCGGCGAATGCCTCAGATCTGCCTCAAACCTTGCCCGCGACCCACTCGCCGACGCCAGCCAGCGCCTTCGGCAGGTTGGCCGGCTCCGTGCCGCCAGCTTGCGCCATGTCCGGACGGCCGCCGCCCTTGCCGCCAACCTGCTGCGCGACAAAGTTGACCAGCTCGCCGGCCTTGACCTTGGCGGTGGCATCGGCGGTCACACCAGCGATCAGGCTGACCTTGCCGTCGGCCACTGCGCCCAGCACGATGGCCGCAGTGCCCAGCTTGTCCTTGAGCTTGTCCATGGTCTCGCGCAGCGTCTTGACGTCGGCGCCGTCGAGCTGTGCGGCCAGCACCTTGATGCCCTTGACGTCGATGGCCTGCGCCGCCAGCTCGTCGCCCTGCGAGGCAGCCAGCTTGCTCTTGAGGCGCTCCAGTTCCTTCTCCAGCGCGCGCACTTGCTCCTGCACCTGCCCGATACGCGGCACCAGTTCGGACGGCTGCGCCTTGAGCGCGGCGGCGGCTTCGTTCAGCTTGGCGTCCAGTGCTTGCAGGTAATGCAGCGCGTTGTCGCCGGTGATGGCTTCGACGCGGCGGATGCCCGCTGCCACGCCGCTTTCCACCACGATCTTGAACACGCCGATATCGCCGGTGCGGGTCACGTGGGTGCCGCCGCACAGTTCCTTGGAACTGCCGATCGACAGCACGCGCACGTCGTCGGCGTACTTCTCGCCGAACAGCGCCATCGCGCCGCTCTTGACCGCGTCGTCGAAGGGCATGACTTCAGCACCGGTGGCTGCGTTGTGCAGGATCTCGGCGTTGACGATTTCCTCGACGCGACGGATCTGCTCGTCGGTCATCGGCGCGTTGTGCGAGAAGTCAAAGCGGGTCTTGTCCGCGTCGACCAGCGAGCCCTTCTGCTGCACGTGGCTGCCCAGCACTTCACGCAATGCCTTGTGCATCAGGTGGGTGGCCGAGTGGTTGCGCACGGTGCGCGCGCGGCGTTGCGCGTCCACCTGCGCGGTGACGCTGTCGCCCACCTTGAGCGCGCCGCCCGCCAGCGTGCCCTGGTGGCCGAACACATCGGCCTGCACCTTGGTGGTATCGACCACGCTGAATACTGCGCTGCCGCTCTTCAGCTCGCCCTGGTCGCCGGCCTGGCCGCCGGACTCGGCGTAGAACGGCGTGTTATCCAGCACGATCACGCCGGTCTGGCCGGGCTGCATCGTGTCGACGGCTGCGCCGTCCACATACAGCGCGGTGATCTTCGCACCGTCCACGCCCAGCTTCTCGTAGCCGTGGAAGGTGGTCTTGTCGCCCTTGTACTCCAGGCCGGCCGCCATCTTGAACTTGCCGGCGGCGCGGGCCTGCTCGCGCTGGCGGTTCATGGCCGCGTCGAAGGCGGCTTCGTCCACCGTCATTTCCTGCTCACGGCACACGTCCTGCGTCAGGTCCAGCGGGAAGCCAAAGGTGTCGTGCAGCTTGAAGGCCAGTTCGCCGTCGAGCACGGTGCCGCCCTTGGCCTTGACGTCGGCCAGTGCCGCGTCAAGGATGGACATGCCGTTCTCGATGGTTTCGAAGAAGCGCTCCTCTTCGGCCTTGAGCACTTCCACGACGCGCGATTCGGCGTCGGACAGTTCCGGATAGGCTTGGCCCATCTGACCCACCAGATCGCCCACCAGCTTGTGGAAGAACGGGGTCTTGCGGCCCAGCTTGTAACCGTGGCGGATGGCGCGGCGGATGATACGGCGCAGCACGTAGCCGCGGCCTTCATTGCCGGGGATCACACCGTCGACGATCAGGAAGGAGCACGCGCGGATGTGGTCGGCGATGACCTTCAGCGAGTTGTTGTTGAGATCGGTGGTGCCGGTCTCGCGCGCGGCGCCCTTGATCAGTGCCTGGAACAGGTCGATCTCATAGTTGCTGTGCACGTGCTGCAGCACCGCGGCGATGCGCTCCAGGCCCATGCCGGTGTCGACGCAGGGCTTGGGCAGGCGCGGCATATTGCCTTGCTCGTCCCGGTTGAACTGCATGAACACCAGGTTCCAGATTTCGATGTAGCGGTCGCCGTCTTCCTCGGGAGATCCCGGGGGGCCGCCCCACACGTCAGGGCCGTGGTCGTAGAAGATTTCCGAGCACGGGCCGCAGGGGCCGGTGTCGGCCATCTGCCAGAAGTTGTCGGAGGCGTAGCGCGCGCCCTTGTTGTCGCCGATGCGCACGATGCGCTCGGGCGGCACGCCGACTTCCTTGGCCCAGATGTCATAGGCTTCGTCATCTTCCGCGTACACCGTGACCCACAGCTTATCGGCAGGCAGCTGGTAGACCTTGGTCAGCAGCTCCCACGCGTACTGGATCGCCTCGCGCTTGAAATAGTCGCCAAACGAGAAGTTGCCGAGCATTTCAAAGAAGGTGTGGTGACGCGCGGTGTAACCCACGTTCTCCAGGTCGTTGTGCTTGCCGCCGGCGCGCACCGAGCGCTGCGACGAGGTCGCGCGGGTGTACGGGCGCTTGTCGGTGCCCAGGAACACGTCCTTGAACTGCACCATGCCGGAGTTGGTAAACAGCAACGTCGGATCGTTCCCCGGCACCAGGCTGGACGAGCGGACCACGGTATGGCCCTTCGATTCGAAGTACTGCAGGAACTTGCTGCGGATGTCGGAGACTTTCATGTTCTGGGCAAGGGCGTCCCACGTCGTGGCAGGGCGCTGTCGGTCAAGATGGTTTTGCAAACCGTTGATTATACGGGGAAGCCTGACCGCGCGGCATTCCGCCGGGGATTCGCCTCGCGCCGCCCGCAACACCGCGCCCCGCCGCGATCCGGGCCGGCCGCGATGTGCTCCCGGCGGCCTGCCGGTGGTAAAGTGCTGGCTGTCCCAGCCGGACGCCCCCGAGCCTGGTTTCGCGCCAGCCTCCGATTGCCCTGCAAGCCGCCACCCAGACCAGACGGCGGGGCCGCCCGGCCTTCCCTCGCCCACCCCTTGCCGGATCCGCAATACACCCCATGGGAGCTTTAAGCCACCTCCGCGTCCTCGACCTGACCCGCGTTCTCGCCGGGCCATGGTGCGCCCAGAACCTTGCCGACTTCGGCGCCGACGTGATCAAGATCGAGCGCCCCGGCGCCGGCGACGATACCCGCACCTGGGGCCCGCCCTGGCTGCAGGACGGCGAAGGCCGCGATACCGCGGAAGCTGCCTATTACCTGGCCGCCAACCGCAACAAGCGCTCGGTGACCTGCGATATCAGCACGCCCGAGGGCCAGGAACTGGTGCGCGCGCTGGCCGCCCAGAGCGATGTGGTGCTGGAAAACTACAAGGTCGGCCAACTGAAGAAGTACGGGCTGGACTACGACTCCCTCAAGGCGATCAAACCGGGCCTGATCTATTGCTCGGTGACCGGCTTCGGCCAGACCGGCCCCTACGCGGCGCGCCCGGGCTACGACTTCATCATCCAGGGCATGGGCGGCTTCATGAGCCTGACCGGCGAGCGCGACGACCTGCCCGGCGGCGGCCCGCAGAAGGCCGGCGTGGCCATCTCCGACCTGATGACCGGGCAGTACGCCACCATCGCCGTGCTGGCCGCGCTGGCCCACCGCGAGCGAACGGGCGAAGGCCAATACATCGACATGGCCCTGCTCGACGTGCAGGTAGCCATGCTGGCCAACATGAACACCAACTACCTGGCCAGCGGCGAAGCGCCCAGGCGCTGGGGCAACGCGCACCCCAATATCGTCCCCTACCAGACCTTCCAGGCCGCCGACGGCTGGATCATCGTGGCGGTGGGCAACGACGGCCAGTTCCGCAAGTTCGTCGTTGCCGGCGGACGCCCCGAACTGGCCGACGACCCGCGCTTCGCCACCAACCCGCAGCGGGTTGCGCATCGCGATGTGCTGGTGCCGATCATCGCCGACATGGTCAAGCCGCGCACCCGCGCCCAGTGGATCCTCGACCTGGAAGCCGCCGGCGTGCCGTGCGGCCCGATCAACACGCTGGACGACGTGTTCGAGGATGCCCAGGTCAAGGCGCGCGGCCTGCGCGTGGACCTACCGCACCCGAGCGCCGGCGAGGTCAAGCTGGTGGGCAGCCCGATCAAGATGAGCGCGACGCCGCCCGAGGCCGTGCGCCACCCGCCGCTGCTGGGCGAGCACACCGACGCGGTGCTTGGCGACATGCTGGGCTACACGCCGGAGCAGATTGCCGCGCTGCGCGCCAAGGGCGTGCTGTAGGGTACTTGCCGCTGCGTGCCTGCAGTGGCGGCGCGCGGGCGGCAAGCCGAAGCTCGTTGTCGTTGCCTTCGTTGTTGCTGTCGTTGTTGCCATAGCCGTTGCCGTAGCGAAAAAAGCAAGAACCCTGACCCCGCGCGCGCCGGCGTACGGCGCATGCCTAACCACAAAAGGAGTTTGGATGCTGACCGACGCCCTGCTGGCCTTCCTGCACTACACCTTCATCTTCCTGCTGATCGCCTTGATGACCGCCGAAGCGGTCGTGCTGCGCCCCGGCATGACGCCGCCCGTGCTCAAACGCCTGTCGATCTACGACCTGCTCTACTTCCTCACTGCCATGGCGGTGCTGGCAACCGGCTTGCTGCGGCTGTTCTACGGCGCCAAGGGTGCACAGTTCTACCTGCACAACCCGTGGTTCCACGCCAAGATCACCGTGTTCGTGGTGATCGCCCTGTGCTCGCTGCCGCCCACCTTCGCCATCCAGCGGTGGCGCCGCCAGGCGCGCAGCCTGCCGGACTTCGTGCCCATGCCCGCCGAACTGAAGTCCGCGCGGCGCTGGGTCATGATCCAGGCCCACCTGCTGATCCTGCTGCCGCTGTGCGCGGTGATGATGGCGCGCGGCATCGGCATGAAATAGGCCGCAGCGCCTGGCGCACCCAGATTCCCAATCCAACCCGACGCATCTCCATGCTCAAGAAGAAACTCGCCGCGGCATTGCTCGCCGCCGCCCTGCCCGCTATCGGCACCTTTATCGCCTTTGGCACCGTTATCGCCTTTAGCGCCACGCCGGCCGCCGCAGCGGCCGCCTACCCGACCAAGCCGCTCAAGTTCGTCGTGCCCTACCCGGCCGGCGGCCCGCTGGACACGGTGGCGCGCGCCATCGGCGACAAGCTCAAGGACAGCCTGGGCCAGCCCGTGGTGGTGGAAAACCGCCCGGGCGCCGGCGGCAATATCGGCGCCGACTACGTGGCCAAGCAGCCGGCCGACGGCTACACCATCGTGATGGGCGCCGTGGCCACCCACGCCATCAACCCCAGCCTCTTCGCCAAGATGCCGTACGACCCGGTGAAGGACTTCAGCCCGATCACGCTGGTGGCCGACGTGCCCAACGTACTCGTCATGCACCCCGGCAAGGCCGCCGAGCTGCATATCAGCAATGTGCGTGAACTGGTGGAATACGCGCGCAAGAACCCCGGCAAGCTGGACTACGCCTCGGGTGGCAACGGCAGCGCGGGACATTTGTCGGGCGAGCTGTTCAAGAGCATGGCCAAGGTCAGCATGGTCCACATCCCGTACAACGGCGCCTCGCCCGCGCAGCTGTCGGTGCTGTCCGGCCAGACCGACATGATCTTCGATAACCTCGCCTCCGCCTCGGCCAACATCAAGGCCGGCAAGCTCAAGGCGTTCGCCGTCACCACCGCCACCCGCGCCGCCGCCCTGCCCGAACTGCCCACGATCGCCGAAGCCGGCAAGGGGCTCGGCCTGGAAGGCTTCGACATCTCCACGTGGTTCGGGGTGTTCGCCCCGGCCAACACGCCGAAAGAGATCGTCGASCGCCTCAACCACGAGATCGTGGCCATTCTCAAGACCGACGACATGAAGGCAAAGCTGGCCCGCATCGGCGCCCAGCCGGCACCGACCACGCCGGAGCAGTTCGGCGCACTGGTGCAGCGCGAACTGAAGAAGTACGCGCAGATCGTGAAGGTGTCGGGCGCCAAGGTGGATTGACACGCTCGGGGCATTTGCCAAAGCCGCCGAACAGGCCAAAGCCGCGCGCCATGACGACGGCTGTCTCTCCCTCTCCCCTCAGGGGGAGAGGGCCGGGGAGAGGGGTGGCTTAGCTAGGAGCAACTTGAAGCGAAGCCCGTGGTGTTGTCCGGCACGACGCCGTAACGAGCATCCACCCTCTCCCCCAGTCCCCGCGCAAAACCCGGACCTGTCAGATCGCCTCCGGCGCCGCCCGCGGCAACAACAACCCCACCTGAATAATCCGCGGCCCATCCATCCGCGTCACCGTCAGCTTCAGCCCGGCGATCTCCACGGCGTCACCCTCTACTGGCGGTGATGTAAAGGCCTCCTGCATAGCGGCTTCCAGCGTCCGTTGCGCCTCGGCAGGACTCAACTCCCGCGTCCCATAAAGCCCCGCCACATCCCGCAGCATGGCCTCCCCGGACAGCAGGAAATCATGGCTAGCCTTGCCCCAGGCAGGTGCCGGCCCAGGCCGATGGAACAACAGCGCCAGCATCGGCACGCTGGTCCCCGGCGCCAGGATCGACACCATATCCCCAGCCCGCAGCACGGTCTGGCCGGGCGCAGCCAGCGCTTCGTCCCGCACCACGGTCAGCAGCCGGCAACGGGGCGGCAATTCGAGCTGGTCGGCGCGCAGGCTCTCCGCCGGCGAATCGGCCTCGACCCTGAACTGCATCACCTCCAGCGCAGGCGCATGGGTGCCCTGCAGCCGCGAGCGGGCCAGCGGCTCCGGATAGGCGGGACGCAGCACGCGCGCCAGCCGCGCCGCCAGCGGCACGGTGGTGCCCTGCAGCAGCAGGCTGGTCAGCACCACCGCAAAGGCGATGCGAAACAGCAAGCCAGAATCCGGCATGCCCTGCAGCATGGGAAACAGCGCCAGCACGATAGGCACCGCCCCACGCAAGCCCATCCAGGCCACGAAGCCCTTCTCCCGGGCACTGAAGCGAAACGGCAGCAGCGCCAGCCAGACCGCCGCCGGGCGCGCCACCAGCATCAGGAATGCCGCCACCGCCACCGCCGGCAGCGCCACTTCCCAGATCCGGTGCGGCGCCACCAGCAGGCCAAGCAGCAGGAACATCACGGACTGCGACAGCCAGGCCATGCCGTCCATCGCCCGCATGGTGTCGGGGCCTACCGCGCGGTCGCGGTTGCCCACCAGGATGCCGGTCAGGTAGACGGCCAGGAAGCCGCTGCCGCCCGCCGTCTGCACGATGGCGAACACCATGGCGCCGCCCGAGCACAGCAGGATGGCCTGCAGGCCTTCGGCCACGCGGATGCGCTCCATCACGTTGGCCATGCAGTAGCCCAGGCCCAACCCGAGCAATCCGCCGACCCCGAACTGCACCACCAGGCGCCACAACAGCGCGCCTGGGCTCAGGCCCGCGGGCGCGGCAATCCAGTCGATCAGGGTGAGGGTCAGGAAGATGGCCATCGGGTCGTTGATGCCGGATTCGATCTCCAGCACACTCGCCACCCGCTCCTTGAGCCGGATGCCGCTGGTATTGAGCAGCGAGAACACCGCCGCCGCATCGGTCGAGCCGACGATGGCGCCCAGCAGCAGGCCCAGCTTCCAGTCGATCTCCAGCACCCAGGCGGCAAACAGGCCCACCAGCCCGGTCGTGACCAGCACGCCTACGGTCGCCAGCGACAGCGAGGGTTTCAGCGCCACCCGGAAGGTGGCCAGCCGGGTGCGCAAGCCGCCATCGAGCAGGATCACCGCCAGCGCGAGGTTGCCGACCAGGAAGCTCAGCCAGGTATTGGAGAAGCGGATGCCGCCGGGGCCATCCACCCCGGCCAGCATGCCGACCGATAAAAAGACAAGCAGGAAGGGCACGCCCACGCGCGCCGAGAAGGCGCCCACCACAATGCCCAGCGACATCACGACGGCGCCGATCAGGATGACATGGTCAATGCTTTCCAAAACGGCTTTCCCTTTTCACTTTTCACTTTCCATGCCGTGCCGCATCGGCCACAAGCTGCGGACGCTTCGGCAACGGCAGTGCAGCCAGCGATGATAGCGCAGCCCTATGACCACTCTGCCGCGGGGCGCGTGAAGCAGCACCCGGCAACGGAGCAAGCGGGCCCTGGATGTCTCCTAGGGAGATACCCGCAGATTGACCATTTTTGCAGACATCTGAAAGGTAGCTGAAAGGTCTTCCCCTTAATTTCCTCCCTGCCAGCGGCGGGACGGTTGCGCGCGCGTTTTTGACGCACCGCAACATCCATCGCCGCACGGATTTCAAGCAGTTTTTTCGAGGAGAATCATTTTGCGCATTCGTAGCCAAAAGGACTTTGCCTCCGGCCTGATGTTCATCCTGGTCGGATTCAGCTTTTCCTGGGTCGCACGCGGGTATTCCATGGGTACAGCCGCGAAGATGGGCCCCGGGTATTTCCCGTTCTGGCTCGGCATCGTGCTCGCCTTGCTGGGCGCGCTGGTGCTGTGGAGTTCCCTGTCCGCCAAGAAGGAAGAAGACCAGCTCGCACGCTGGGACATCAAGACCTTGCTGTGGATCCTGGGCTCGGTGGTGCTGTTCGGCCTGATGCTCAAGCCGCTGGGCATGGTGCTGTCGGTGCTGGTGCTGGTGCTGGTGTCGTCGATGGCCAGCCATGAATTCAGCTGGAAGGGTGCCGTTGTCAACGCCATCGTCCTGGTGATCATCAGCCTGGGCGCCTTCGTCTACGGCATCAATCTTCAGATGCCGGTGTGGCCGGCATTCTTGGCAGGATAAGGAGACGGCCATATGGAACTACTAGCCAACCTGGGCCTGGGCTTCTCGACCGCCCTGACCCTGCAAAACCTCGCCTACGCCTTCCTGGGCTGCGTGCTGGGCACCCTGATCGGCGTGCTGCCGGGCCTGGGGCCTCTGGCCACCATCGCCATGCTGCTGCCGGTGACCTACACGCTGCCGCCGGTGGCCGCGCTCATCATGCTGGCCGGTATTTATTACGGCGCCCAGTACGGTGGCTCGACCACCGCCATTCTGGTCAACCTGCCGGGTGAATCGTCGTCGGTGGTGACTACCATCGATGGCTACCAGATGGCCAGGCGAGGGCGAGCGGGGGTGGCGTTAGCCACCGCCGGCCTAGGCTCGTTCTTCGCCGGCTGCGTGGCAACCCTGATCCTGGCCGCGTTCGCAGCGCCGCTGTCGGAACTGGCCTTCAAGTTCGGCCCCGCCGAGTACTTCTCGCTGATGGTGCTGGGCCTGATCGGCGCCGTGGTGCTGGCTTCGGGCTCGCTGGTCAAGGCCATCGCCATGATCGTGCTGGGCCTGCTGCTGGGCCTGGTCGGCACCGACGTGAACTCGGGCGCCGCGCGCTTCTCGTTCGACGTGCCGGAGCTGACCGACGGCCTGAACTTCGTCTCGGTCGCCATGGGTGTGTTCGGCTTCGCGGAAATCATCGCGAACCTGGAACAAAAAGATGCCCGCGAAACCTTCACGGACCACATCACCAACCTGTTCCCGACCAAGGAAGACTTCAAGCGCATGATCCCGGCAGTGCTTCGCGGCACGTTCCTGGGCTCCGCGCTGGGCATCCTGCCGGGCGGCGGTGCGGCGCTGGCTTCGTTTGCAGCCTACTCGCTGGAAAAGAAGACCTCGAAGTTCTCGCATGAGTTCGGCAAGGGCGCTATCGAAGGCGTGGCGGGTCCGGAATCGGCCAACAACGCCGCGGCGCAGACCTCCTTCATCCCGCTGCTCACGCTGGGCATTCCGCCCAACGCCGTGATGGCGCTGATGGTGGGCGCGATGACCATCCACAACATCCAGCCGGGCCCGCAGGTCATGACCAGCAACCCCGCGCTGTTCTGGGGCCTGATCGCCTCGATGTGGATCGGCAACTTCATGCTGATCATCCTGAACCTGCCGCTGATCGGGATCTGGGTCAAGCTGCTCAAGGTGCCTTACCGCTACCTGTACCCGGCCATCCTGGTGTTCTGCTGCATCGGCGTGTACTCGGTCCAGAACACCACGTTCGACGTGTTCCAGACCGCGGCCTTCGGCGTGATCGGCTACCTGTTCATCAAGCTCAAGTGCGAGCCGGCGCCGTTGCTGCTGGGCTTCGTGCTGGGGCCGATGATGGAAGAGAATTTCCGCCGCTCCCTGCTGCTGTCGCGCGGCGAGTTCAGCGTGTTCCTGACCCGCCCGCTGTCGCTCGGCCTGCTGATCGCAGCCGCCGTGCTGGTCCTGATCGTGGCGCTGCCGTCGATCAAGAACAAGCGCGAGGAAGCTTTCCAGGAAGAATAAGAGAGCAAGTCCCGCGGCCGGTATCCGTGCCGGCCGCGGGCGACGCTGCCAGAGAAAGAAGACCCTCAAGGTGCCGCAAGGCACCTTTTTTCATGCCTTGCCCGCTGCGGCGCTCAGATGCTGGCGGCAAGCGCGCCGGCTCGCGCCAGCCAGGCATCCCTCTGCCCGGGCTGCGAGCCCAATACCGGGCCGAACGCCATGGTGCTGACCGGCTTGATCCCGCAGAACTCCAGCGTGGTCTTGCGCATCTGGCGGATGCCCGGCATGCGGTAGATCCATTTGAAATACCAGGGCGGCGTATCCATGGTCACCAGGAGATGCGCCGAGCGGCCCTTCAGGAGCTGATCAGGGAACGCTTTGCCAGCGCGGTACTTGAAGGCGAAGCCGGGCAGCAGCACGCGGTCCAGGAAGCCCTTGAGCAAGGCGGGCGGGCCGCCCCACCAGATCGGGAAGACGAACGCAAGGTGTCCCGCCCAGGCCATGGCTTCCTGCGCGTCGACCAGATCGGGCTCGAGGCCCTGGATGGCGTTGTAGCCCGCATGCAGGATGGGATCGAACTTCAGCATATCCAGCCTGAGCAGCCGGACTTCGTGCCCCGCGGCTTCCGCGCCGGCCGCATAGGTCCTGGCGATGGCGCCGCACAAGCCGTCGTTCGAAGGGTGACCCATGATCACCAGTATTCGCTGCCGCATCGCGATGCTCTCCAAAAAAGGTCGACGCCGCGAGGGTAAGGCTTGCCCCTTGAGGCAGAGTCAAGGCCGCGGGCACGCCATCGCGCCGTGCGGTGCATCGCTGGCCGCTTCGCGCGCTTCGCCACGGCCAAGGCACGCACGGATTTCCGCGCCGATCTCGCCAAGCTCGGCGTCCAGCTTGCGCAACCTGTGGATTTCCTCGCGCAGGCTCGCACGCTTGCTATCGAGCTGCTGCACGAGCCGGTGCCAGTCCGGCTCCCCCGCGCCCGCATCCATCACCGGGAGCAGCTCGGACAGGCGAAAGCCCAGGGCCTGCGCCTGCCGGATCAGCCCGACCTGCCTGACTGCGTCGTCCGCATAGACGCGGTATGAGCCGGCGCGCGTGACCTGCCCTAGCAAGCCAAGCGATTCGTAGTGGCGGATCGCCTTCGGCGACGCGCCCGTGCGCCTGGCAATTTCTCCGATGAACATCCCCGTTCCTCCCTTGCATTGGTACGAAAGTACGAAACGCCAGTGGCATCCTGCTTGCTTGCCCTGGCTTGGCTTATGGCGCGAACCTTGCCGCAAGCGCTGCACAGGGTAAGGCTTGCCCTTAGGGGCAGAGTCAAGCTCCCTCGGAGTGCCCCTACCCCTACCCTAGCCCTGCCCGGACCCTTGCCCCTGCGCCGCCACGCCAGCGCCAGGGGCATCGAACAGGCCCGCACAGGCGTCCCGCACGGCTGCCGTGACGTGGCGGCGCGCCTGGTCGCGCCGCTCCAGCATGCCAATGGTGCGCAGCACCGGCGCACCGCCGATTTCGAGCGGCAGGATGCGCAGGGCTTCGTCCTCCAGCCAGCGCGCGCGCTGCAGCAACGGCACCACGGTCACGCCCACCTGCTGGCGCACCAGTTCAACGAGCGCCTCGATCGAGTTCAGCTCGAGGAACTCATTGACGCGCAGATGCGCGCGGCGCAGCGCCCGCGCAACCAGCATGCCAGTGCGCTGGCCGCGGTCGAAACGCAGGAAGGGGTTGGCCGCCAGCGCTTCGCGCGCGTTCGCGCCCAGGCTGTCGCGCCCGGCAATCGCCACCAGCGGCTCCTGGTAAAGCGGCGTCCACACCAACGTGCCGGGCAAGCGGCCCGCCCCTTCCACCAGCATCGCCGCGTCCAGCTCACCGGCTTCCACCTGCGCCGCCAGCTCGATCGACTTGGCGCTGACCAGGCGCACGTCCAGCGCCGGGTATTCGCGCTTCATGCGCGCCACCACATGCGACAGGCCGCCCATGACCGACACCACGGCGCCCACCGCTACCGCGCCGGCCATCACGTCCGGCGCTTCCGGGGGCAGGCGCATCTCGTCGTAGAGTGCGAGCATGCGGCGCGCCTGCGGCAACAGCTCGCGCCCGCCGGCATTGAGCGCCACCACCCGGCCTCCCCGGTCGAACAGCTCGCGGCGCAGCTCCATCTCCAGCGCGCGCATCTGCAGGCTGACCGCGGCCTGGGTCAGGGCCACCCGCTCGGAGGCGGCGGCAAAGGAGCCGTGGTCGGCCACGGCAACGAAGGTGCGCAGGAAACGGATGGTGCTCATGGGGAGAAAGTCATGATGTGCGGCTTGGTGGGTGGCTTGGTGGGTGGCTTGGTGGGTGGCTTGGTGGGTGGCTTGTCATGTTACTTATTATCGACATCAATACTTAAGAAAACCTTTAGACATAAGAAAGAAATATTAGCTTTCATTATGATGACCTGCACGGAATAATGGATCCGCAGCACCGCCTGGCAGCATCCGCAGCGGAGTGTGTTGCCCGAGGGCCGGCCCCGGCCTGCGATGCTTTGCTTCCCCGATCCGGAGATCACCATGAAACACTGGCTGCGCCTCTTTGGCACGAGCCTCGCCACGGGACTTGCGCTGAGCGCCGTCCCGGCACTCGCCGACACCTACCCGAACAAGCCGATCCGCCTGATCGTGCCGTTCCCGGCCAGCGGCGCCACCGATTTGCTGGCTCGCGCCATCGCGCAGAAGGTGGGCACCAACATGGGCCAGCAGATCGTGGTCGACAACCGGCCCGGCGCCGGCGGCGCCATCGGCTCCGACATGGCCGCCAAGGCCCCGGCCGACGGCTACACGCTGCTGATCGCCACGACCAGCACGCATTCGATCGGGCCGTACATCAACACGCGCCTGCCGTACAACACCGAGACCGACTTCACGCCGATCGGCCAGGTGGCCATCGCCACCAACGTGCTGGTGGTGCCGAACAGCCTGCCGGTGAAGAACGTCAAGGAGCTGATCGACTACGCCAAGAAGCATCCTGGCGAGCTGAACTACGCGTCCAGCGGCAACGGCACGGTGGTGCACCTGACCGCCGAAGCCTTCAAGGCGCAAGCCGGCGTGTTCATCACGCACATCCCGTATCGCGGCACCGCGCTGGCCGTGCCCGACCTGATCTCCAACAAGGTGCAGATTTTGTTCGACAGCATCGTCTCGGGCCTGCCGCACGTGAAGGACGGCAAGCTCAAGGCGCTAGCCGTGACCAGCCTGAAGCGCTCGCCGCTGGCGCCCGAGATCCCGACCGCCAGCGAGTCCGGCCTGCCCGGCTTCGAGTCCGATACCTGGTTCGGCATCTACGGCCCCAAGCAGATGCCGGCCGAGCTGGTGAACCGCCTCAACGCCGAGTTCAACAAGGCGATCCAGGCGCCCGACGTGAAGGAGCGCCTGGGCAAGCTGGGTGCGGAACCCGTTGGCGGCACGCCGGCCCAGTTCGCCGCGATGGTCAAGAAGGACAGCGCGCGCTGGGGTAAGCTGATCAAGGATCGCAAGATCATCGTGGAATAACGTACGAACGCTGGCAAGCCGGCCGCGGCATCGCGGCCAAGCGCTGCCAGCGCATCGAACCGAGACAAGCATGCAGAACTTCAACTGGACCAATCCCTACCCTTCCGTGCGCATCCCGCTGTTCGCGCGCAACGTGGTGTCCACCTCGCACCCGCTGGCGGCGCAGGCCGGCCTGCGCATGCTGCTCAAGGGCGGCAACGCGGTCGATGCAGCCATCGCCGCGGCGGCAGCCATCACCATCGTCGAGCCGGTCTCGTGCGGCCTGGGCAGCGACGCTTTCGCGATCCTGTGGGACGGCAAGGAAATGCATGGCCTGAACGCTTCGGGCGTGGCGCCGGCGGCATGGAGCCCCGAGTACTTCAAGAGCAAGTACGGCACGGATGCCAACGGCATCGCCAAACGCCCCGTGCGCGGCTGGGACGCCGTCACCGTGCCGGGCGTGATCGCCGGCTGGGCCGCGCTGCATGAGCGCTTTGGCAAGCTGCCCTTTGCCGAGCTGATGGAACCCGCCATCGAGATCGCCGAGCGCGGCTACGCCGTGCCGCCGGTGGTGGCGCACAAATGGGCAGCCGCCGTGCCGGAACTCAAGGACCAGCCTGGCTACGCCGAGGCCTTCATGCCGAATGGCCGGGCACCCAATGTGGGCGAGAAGTTCACGCTCAAGGCTGCCGCCGACACGCTGCGCAAGATCGGCGCCAGCAAAGGCCGCGCCTACTACGAAGGCGAGATCGCCGAGAAGATCGTCGCCTTCAGCCAGGAATGCGGCGGCGCCATGACGGCCGACGACCTGCGCAACTACAAGCCCGACTGGGTCAAGCCGATCAGCAAGGCCTACCGCGGCTACGAGCTGCACGAGATCCCGCCGAATGGCCAGGGCATCGCCGCGCTGGTGGCGCTGGGCATCCTGGACCAGTTCGACATGGCCGCGCTGCCGGTGGATTCGGTCGAGTCGCAGCATCTGCAGATCGAGGCGATGAAGCTGGCTTTTGCCGATCTCTACCGCTACGTGGCCGACCCTGGCAGCATGGAAGTCACGCCCGAGCAGATGCTGGACGACGCATACCTGAAGTCGCGCGCCAAGCTGATCGACATGGAGCGCGCCACGCACTTCGATTTCGGCATGCCCAAGGTCGGCGGCACCATCTACCTGACCGCCGCCGACGAGAACGGCATGATGATCTCGTTCATCCAGTCGAACTACATGGGCTTCGGCTCCGGCGTGGTCGTGCCGGGCACCGGCATCAGCCTGCAGAACCGCGGCGTGGGCTTCTCGATGGATCCGAAATCCCCCAACGTGGTGGCCGGCGGCAAGCGCCCCTTCCACACCATCATCCCGGCCTTCCTGACCAAGGACGGCCAGCCAGTGATGAGCTTCGGCGTGATGGGCGGCGACATGCAGCCGCAGGGCCATCTGCAGACCGTGGTGCGCATGGTGGACTACAACCAGCAGCCGCAGGCCGCGTGCTGCGCGCCGCGCTGGAAGGTCAACCGCGACTTCACGCTGGACGTCGAATCCACCATGGATCCGGCGGTCGTTGCTGGCCTGAAGGCTCGCGGCCACCAGCTCAAGTCGGTCGACGACCCATACATGGATTTTGGCTCGGGCCAGTTTATCTGGCGCCTGTCGGACGATGCCGAGCATGGCTATGTGGCCGCCAGCGACAGCCGGCGCGACGGGCAGGCCGTAGGGTTTTGAGTACCCGTAGGTAGCACTGGGAGCGCCCGCCGCAAGGCGGGCTTTTTTTTGCCTGTGCACCGCCAGTGCGGATCCCCTTGACGTGGCGGCCGATCTCATCCTAAATTTCTGTATTGACAGAAATTACTGACAAAACGCAAGCCAGATCGCACCACGCGAAGGAGAACATGACATGAGCGCGCCCGCACTGACGCTGTTCTTCGACGGCGGTTGCCCGCTCTGTGCCGCCGAAATGCGGCGCATGGCGAGACTCGACCGCCACGGCCGGCTGGGATACCTCGACATGCGCGGCGAGGGCTTCGATCCCGCGGCCTACGGCACCACCTTCGCCGCCATGGATACGGAACTGCATGGCGTGCGCGCCGACGGACACTTGCTGGTTGGTATCGACTGCATCGCCGAGAGCTATGCGCTGATCGGCCTGGGCTGGCTGGTGTGGCCGCTCAGGCTGCGGGCTACCCGCCCCGCGTGGCAGCACCTCTACCGCTGGTTTGCGCGCAACCGCTATCGGGCCAGCCGGCTGCTGGGCTACGGCTGCGCGGACGGCGTCTGCACGCCGGGCCGGCGCTGAGTCGGCGCTGAGTCGGGCGCCTCACCCGACTGTCTGCAACTGGCCTGCTTGCCATGGCGGCGACTGTGCATGGTGTACGCCGCTTGCGGCACTACACTGAGGCCTTCGCCTTTGCTTTCACCCCGACCGCCATGACCACCTACGCTTTCCGCCTGCTCAACGTCTTCGCCGAATCCACCTTCGGCGGCAATCCCCTGTGCGTGTTCGAGGATGCGCGCGGGCTCGACACGGCCACCATGCAGGCCCTGGCGCTGCAGTTCAACCTGTCCGAAACCACCTTCATCCTCCCCTCCGAACAGGCCAGCGCGCACGTCCGGATTTTCACCACGGGCTACGAGATGCCCTTTGCCGGCCATCCCACGTTGGGCACCGCTCATGTGGTGCGCGACCTGGCCGCTACCGGCGACGCGCTCACGCTGGAGTTCAAAGCGGGCGTGGTGCCGGTGACCGCGCAGGGCGACGTGTGGACCTTCACCGCGCCGCATGCGGGTGCGCCCAGGACCGCGCCGGCGGGCCTGCCGGACGCGCAGATGGCATCGCTGCTCGGGCTCGCCGAGACCGACCTGCTGGCGGCGCCGATCTGGGTCGACACCGGCGCCGACCAGCTGATGGTGCCCGTGAAAACCGTGGACGCGGTGCGCCGCGCGCAGCCTGACAGCGCACGCCTGGCGTCCTGGCCGCAGAGCAGCCTGGGCCGCAAGACGACCTACGTCTTCGCCTTCGACCCGACGCGGCCGGGCCAGGTGGTGTCGCGTTATTTCTTCACCAAGCAAGGCGGTGGCGTGGCCGAGGACCCGGGCACCGGCTCGGCCTGCGCCAATCTGGGCGGCTGGCTGATCGCCAACGATTACGCGCTGCCGGCCGCCTATCAGGTCTCGCAGGGCGAGGCGGTCGACCGGCCGTGCACGCTGCGCCTGGAAGTCACCGGCGAGCGGGCCATCCGCGTGGGCGGTCGCGTGATCGAGCTGGGACGCGGCACCATCAACCTGTAACGCGCAGGCTTGCGGCGTCAACGCGACAAAAGGCGCGGTACTGCGTTACAGTGAGCGTCTGCCCGGTCTTCCCACCGCCCTAACGAGCGCCCCACATGCGCCGCCCGACATGACCACGCCGCACGCCCTGACCACGCTGGCCGAGCTGGAGGCCCACTACGCCGAAGCCGGCGAAGCCTCGCTCGCCAAGGAAGTCGACTACCTGCACCCGCACTACCGTGCCTTCGTCGAGGCCGCCCCGCTCTGCATGCTGTCCACGGTGGGCGGCGAGTACGCGGAAGTCTCCCCGCGCGGCGATGCGCCGGGCTTTGTGCAGGTGCTGGATGAGCGCACGCTGCTGCTGCCGGACCGGCGTGGCAACAACCGCCTGGACAGCCTGCGCAACATCATCGCCGACCCGCGCGTTGGCCTGCTGTTCCTGATCCCGGGCGTGAACGAGACCATCCGCGTGGCGGGCACCGCCCATGTCTCGGTGGACCCGGCGCTGATCGCGCGCTGCGTCGTGGATGGCAAGGCGCCGGCCACCGTGCTGGTAATTTCAATCCAGTCGGTGTTCTTCCAGTGCGCCCGCGCGCTGGTGCGCTCCAAGCTTTGGGCACTGGAAACACAGGTGGCGCGCAGCAGCCTGCCGAGCAACGGCACCATCCTTGCCGCCGTGAGCCGGGATCCCTTCGACGGCGTCGCCTACGACGAGTCGCAGCCCGCGCGGATGAAGCAAACCCTGTATTGACCCCATGTACACGCCATCCCACTTCGCCAGCACCGAAAGCGACGCCATCGACGAGGTCATGCGCCGCTACCCCTTTGCCACGCTGATCGGCAACGACGCCGACGGGCTGCCGTTCGCCACCCACCTGCCGGTGGTGGCCCAGCGCAGCGGCGATGCCTGGCAGATCGAAGGCCATATGGCGCGTGCCAACCCGCACTGGCGCTGGCTGGAGCAGACGCCCAGCGCCCTGCTGGTGTTCCAGGGGCCGCATGGCTATGTGTCGCCAGCGTTGTACGAGCAAAAGCTGTCGGTGCCGACCTGGAACTACGTGGCCGTGCATGTGTATGCGGAGATCGCTACGATCCATGACGCCGATGCCAAGGATGCGTTGCTCAAGCGGTTGATCGCGCAGAACGAGCCCGGCTACGCTGCGCAGTGGCGCGCGCTGCCGGAGGATTTCCAGCAGAAAATGCTGGGCGCGATCGTGGGCCTGCGCATCGTGCCCACACGCATCGAAGCCAAGTTCAAGCTCAGCCAGAACCGCCCGGCGGGCGACCGCGCCCGCATTCTCGCGGCCCAGCAGGAAGGCAGCCCCATCGAGCGCGACATGGCAGCGTGGATGGCACGCATGATGGGCGCCTGAAGCGCGCCTGAAGAACGCCTGAAGCCCCCCCGCACGGCCAGCTTCGAACCCGGCTCTCGCGCCGCTCAGGCGCGCGGCAGCCACTCTGGCGCGTGCGTGCCCAGCGGAACTGAAGGCAGCGCCCAGTGCGCGGGCGTCTCGGACAAGCGTCCCGCGTGCGACACCGCGCGCAGTTCGCCAAAGCCCGACGGCAGGGTCACCAACAGGTCGGACACGTCCTCGAAGCGCTGGTCCGGCGCCTCCAGGCCACCGTCGATTCGGCCCAGGCCGCGCAACCACTGGCCAACCTGCGCCAGCGACACCCGCACATGCCAGCTGCCGCCCTCGGCCGCACGGCGATGCAGCCCGGCCATGGCGCCAAGCGCCAGCAGGTAGCCAGCCGCATGGTCCAGCACTTGCGCCGGCAGCGGCAGCGGCTCCTCGCTGCGCGCCGCGGACGCTTCCGCCTGATTGAAGCCGCTGGCGGTCTGCACCAGCGAATCGAAGCCGCGCTTGCCAGCCCAAGGACCCAAATGCCCGTAGGCACTTAGCGTCACATAGACGATGCCGGGGCGGGCGCGGGCCACCGCCTCCGGCCCCACGCCCAACTCCGCCAGCCCCTGCGGGCGATAGCCCTGGATCAGCACGTCGGCGCCGTGCAACAGCTTGTGCAGGGTGCGTTTGTCGTCGGGGTCGCGCAGGTCCAGCTGGCAGGCGCGCTTGCCGCGCCCAGTGTCGATCACCAGCGGGGCAATACTGGGTAGGTGGGCCGCGCTCACCTGCAGCACATCGGCGCCGTGGGCGGCCAGCGTGCGTCCGGCTACCGGCCCGGCAATGATGCGGGTGAAATCCAGCACGCGCACGCCGCCGAGCGGGCGCGCGCCGGCCGTGGGCAGCGCGGCGAGCGGCTGCGGCGGCGCTTCGCCGATGCGCTCGATGTTGAGTGGCGGCATGCCATGCAACGCCTGCCCCTGCGGATGGCGGTCCCATTCGTCGAAGCTGCGCAGGGCGGCCACGACCAGGCCGGCCTCGGAGGTGGTGGCCTCGAAGGCCTCGGCGTCCCATTTCTGCAAGGCTGAGCGCACCGCGGCGAGATCGTGCGGGCAGCCCAGGATGCGCAGCACGCCGTCCCGGTGATGGGGAAAATTGGCATGCACGCGTACCCAGCGGCCGTCGCCGCAGCGGTAGAGGCCAGACACCTTGTCGCGGAACTCCGCCGCGGGCTCGCCGCCCACGCGCAGGTAGCGCTCGCTGCGGAACTCGGCCACGGCGTGGCGCATGTCGACGGCCACGTCCTGCCAGCGCCCGCTGCGCTGCTGCCACAGCATGGCGGCGGCCAGCGCCGACGCGCCCAGGCTGGCCTGGGCGGCCGTGCCCACGGCGAACGACGACGGCAGCACCGGATCGGCACCGCTGAGCTGCAGCCGGTCCAGGGCAGCGGCTGGCAGCCCGGCGGCCAGCCAGAGCCCGGCTACGGCCTCCAGCGGGGTTGGGCGAGTGGCTTGGGAAATAGTTGGCGTCGGCATGGCGGCAAGGCTCCACAGGGCGGGTGCGCTCTCTCCATCCTAGGCCGCGCCGGGTGTTTTTGCGCCCGTGCGCGGAGTTTGCACGACTCGGGTCCCCGGCACGGTAAAATCACCCGATCCGGCATTCCGCCATGCAATCGAGCAGCGCGGCAGGCTGCGCGCCAGACTCCGGCCGCCGCCCCGCCTCCTGACTTAACCGCCCACCGGCGCCACCATGAGCAACGACCCCAAAGCCAACGACAGCACGACCGCCGCATCCAATTTCCTGCGCAGCATCATCGACCAGGACCTCGCCGCCGGCACCTACGCCGGCCGCCAGGATGCCCAGGGCGAGCCGTTGCCCCCCGTCATCACCCGCTTCCCGCCGGAGCCCAATGGCTACCTGCATATCGGCCACGCCAAGAGCATCTGCGTGAACTTCGGCATGGCGCGCGATTTCGGTGGCCGCTGCCACCTGCGCTTCGACGACACCAACCCGGTCAAGGAAGACACCGAATACGTCGATTCCATCATCGACGCGGTGCACTGGCTCGGCTTCAGCTGGGACACCACGGCCAAGGACGGCAGCAAGCAGCCGCACCTGTACTACGCCAGCGACTACTTCGACCAGCTCTACGCCTTCGCCGAAAAGCTGATCGAGCGCGGCGTCGCCTACGTGGACAGCCAGAGCGCCGAGCAGATCGCCACCAACCGCGGCGACTTCTCCCGCCCGGGCACGCCCTCGCCGTTCCGCGACCGCAGCGTCGAGGAAAACCTGCAGCTGTTCCGCGACATGCGCGACGACAAGTACGCCGACGGCGAGCACGTGCTGCGCGCGAAGATCGACATGAACGCGCCCAACATCGTGATGCGCGACCCGGTGATCTACCGGATCCGCCACGCGCATCACCACCGCACGGGCGACAAGTGGTGCATCTACCCGATGTACGACTTCACCCACTGCATCTCGGACGCGCTGGAAAACATCACGCATTCGCTGTGCACGCTGGAGTTCGAGAACAACCGCCCGCTGTACGACTGGGTGCTGGCGCAGTTGCGCGAATGCGGCGTGTTCAGCGAGCCGCTGCCGCATCAGTACGAGTTCGCCCGCCTGAACCTGACCTACGCCATCACCAGCAAGCGCCGCCTGCTGCAACTGGTCGTTGAAAACCGCGTGGACGGCTGGGACGATCCGCGCATGCCCACCATCGTGGGCGTGCGCCGCCGCGGCTTTACGCCGGAATCGATCCAGTTGTTCTGTGACCGCATCGGCGTGGCCAAGTCCGATAGCTGGATCGACATGAGCACGCTGGAAGGCGCCGTGCGCGACGACCTCGACGCGCGCGCCGCGCGTGGCGCCGCCGTGCTGGATCCGCTCAAGCTGATCCTCGACAACTACCCCGAAGGCCAGAGCGACGACTGCACGGCGCCGGTGCACCCGAAGAAGCCGGAACTGGGCATGCGCGTCTTCCCGCTCACGCGCGAGCTGTGGATCGAGCGCGACGACTTCAGCGAAGCGCCGCCCAAGGGCTACTTCCGCCTGTTCGCGCCCAAGGACGGCACCCCGGGCAGCAAGGTGCGCCTGCGCCACGGCTACGTGATCGAATGCACGGGCGTGGACCGCGACGCCGACGGCAAGGTCATCGCCGTGCACGCCAACTACCTGCCCGAAACCCGCAGCGGCACGCCGGGCGCGGACAGCGTCAAGGTCAAGGGCAACATCCATTGGGTCAGTGTGGCGCATGCCTATGAAGCCGAGGTGCGGCTGTACGACCGCCTCTTCAACGACCCGAACCCGGACGCCGGCGGCAAGAACTTCCTCGACGCGCTGAACCCGGACTCGAAGAAGATCGTCACGGCCTACCTGGAACCCGGCCTGGCGCAAGCCGCTCCGGAAGATCGCTTCCAGTTCGAGCGCCAGGGCTACTTCGTGGCCGACCGCGTGGATTCGAAGCCGGGCAAGCCGGTCTTCAACCGCATCGTCGGGCTGCGCGACAGCTGGGGGAAGTAAGCCCATGCAAACCGTAACCTTCCCGCTGGAGGGCGAGCATATCGCCCTGAACGACCTGCTCAAGGTCGCCGGCGTGTGCGACAGCGGCGGCGCCGGCAAGGCGCTGGTGGCGGCCGGCGAAGTCTCGGTCGACGGCGCGGTGGAATCGCGCAAGACCGCCAAGATCCGCGCCGGCCAGGTGGTCAGCGTGGCTGGCGTGAAAATCCGCGTGGTGGCGGCCTGAGGCCGTCGCGTTCGCGAGCACGCCCGGCGGCCGGCCAGTCCGGTCGCCGGGCGTTTTCCTCCAAGCAAAGGAAATGACAATGCCGATTGCGTTCTGGTGTGTGCTGCTGGCGGGGATCCTGCCCGTCATGACGGTGGGCGTGGCCAAGGCGAGCGGACGCGCCTACGACAACCACGACCCGCGCGGCTGGCTGGAAAGGCAGGCCGGGCGCGCGCGGCGCGCCGACATGGCGCACCGCAATCACTTCGAGGCCTTCCCCTTCTTCGCCGCGGCGGTGCTGTGCGCCACGCACCTGCAAGCGCCGGCGGCACGCATCGATGAGCTGGCGCTGGTCTTCCTCGCCGCACGCATCCTGTACACCGTGTGCTACCTGGCCGATCGCGCCACCTTGCGCACGCTGTGCTGGACCATCGGTTTCCTGTCGGTGATCGGCATCTTCCTGTTGCCGGTATTCGTCCACTGAGGACACGCATCATGCGGCTTTCGGCAACCGTCGCTTGCGCGCTCTGCCTGCTGGCGCCGTGCCTGCCCGGCACGGTGCAGGCCGAGCCCATCAACTTCACGGTGGACCCGACACACACCACCGTATACTTCGCCGCCAGCCACTTTGAGCGGACCTCGGTGCGCGGGCGCTTCGGCAAGATCGATGGCCGCATCAGCTTCGACGAAGCCAGCGGCAGCGGCGCGATCGATTTCACGGTCGATGCCGACTCGGTAGATTCCGGCAACCGCACGCTGGACGGCATCCTGCGCTCGGCCCAGTTTCTCGATGCCCAGAATTTTCCCGTGGTCCGGCTGCGCGCGAATCGCTTCGTGCGGGACGGGGACCGGCTGGTGGCCGTGGAAGGCGAGCTGACCCTGCATGGCGTCACGCAGCCGCTGCGGCTGGAAGCCGAGCGCTTCAGCTGCGGCGAGACCTCCCTGTTCGGCATCAAGCGCCATGTGTGCGGCGGAGACTTCCGCGCCGTGCTGTCGCGCAGCGCGTTTGGCATGACGCGCTTCCTGCCGGAGGTGGGCGATACCGTGGTTCTGACCCTGTCAGTGGAAGCCGCGCCGGCACTTCCGCCGCTGGAGTGACAGCCACGTCACGCTCGCCTTCTTGCCGCCGCGACATGTCGGCCCAGCGACACCTGAAAACCGGAATTCTTCTGTAGAATCAGCGGTTTGCATTTTTCCGGCCGGTCATTTCCCGGCCTCCGCCTGAACGGGGAACCCGAGAACAATGATCACGATTCAAGTTGGGGATGTGGTGGCAGCCTCGCTAGCCGCCGCGGGCGCCTGCCTGATCTGCAGCATCCCGATGGCCTTCCTGCGCAATTTCCCCGCGTGGGCGCTGCGCACCTATGGGCGCCGCGCACTGCTGGTGCCCCTGATGATCCTGCCGGTAGGCAGCTGGCTGGCCAGCCTGGCGCTGTCGGGACAGATCGACAGCCCCGCCGGGCACGCCATGGTGATCGCCCTCGCTTTTCTCTGCCTGACGCTGGCGTCGGCGCTGCTGCGCTATTACCTGAGCGATTACAAGAAATCTCGCTGAAGCGCCGCCAGGCCCACCATGAACCCCCTGCGCTTTGACATCGAGGCCGGCGCCGAAACGCTGGCTGCCGACCGCATGGACGCGGGCAATGGCGCGAGCTGCCTGCTGCTGCACGGCGCGGGCACCAGCCACCGCGCGCGCTGGCTGGCCTTGCGCCAAACGCTTGCCGCGCAGGGCGTGGGCAGCGTTGCCATCGATTTTTCCGGACACGGCGATAGCTCGGCGCGCACGCCGAACTCGCTGGCCAAGCGCCTGCGCGAGGCCCAGGCGGCACTGGCGCACCTTGACGGCACCGGCCCCCGGGCCGTGATTGGCATCAGCATGAGCGGGGAAATCGCCGTGCGGCTGGCCGCCGATCCGCGCAACCGCATTGGGCGGCTCCTGACGCTAGTGGGCGCCGCCTATGACCCCGCCGCGTTCGAGCTCCCCTTCGGCCCGGCCTTTACGGCAGTGCTGCGCACCCCCGGCAGCTGGCGCGCCTCGCTCGCCTTCGACCTCATTGCCGGGTTCCGCGGCCGCCTGACGCTGGTGCGCGGCGCCGAGGATGCGGTCATTCCACCCGGCATCGCCGATGCGCTCGCCGAACGCGCCGTCCTGGCCGAGCGCGTGGAGGTGATCGACCTGCCGGATACCGGCCACTTGCTGGGCGAGGCCTGGCAGAACCAGCCCGGCTTTGCCGGCAGGCTGAGCGCGATCGCGCTGCGCGCCGTGGGCGCCTGAGCGGGCACTTGAAAGTCCGGCGCGAGATCGCCCCGCCCGATTCACGTATGATGCGGCCTTTCGCTTCTCGCAGCCTTTGCCGCCCCCGCTTCCTTCATGGCTCTTAAATCCACCATCTACAAGGCCGAACTGTCCGTATCCGACATGGATCGGCCCTATTACGGCAGCCACGCCCTGACCATTGCCAAGCACCCGTCGGAAAACGACGCGCGCATGATGGTGCGGTTGCTGGCCTTTGCCTGCGAAGCCAGCGACACCTTGACCTTCACCCGCGGCCTGGACGAGCCCGACGAGCCGGACCTGTGGGAAAAAACCCTCACCGGCGACATCGCACACTGGATCGAGCTGGGCCAGCCCGACGAATCGCGCCTGAAGCGCGCCGCGGCCCGTGCCGATCGCGTCACCGTGTTCACCTACAATGGTGCGAGCGCGCGTGAATGGTGGAAGGGCATGGCCGGCAAGGCGGGCAAGCTGCGCAACGTGACCATTTACAATGTGCCGGCCGAGGCCGTGGAAGCACTTGCTGCCCTGGCCCAGCGCGCCATGCGGCTGTCGGTGACGATCCAGGATAGCGAGATCTGGGTCAGCGACGACGACCATAACGTCCGCATCACGCTCGAAGTCCTGCAACAGCCCGCGGGCTGAGCCAAACCCGTTCAACCAATCCGCCCGGTGCGGCCGGTTTGCCGCCGGCCTCACCGAACCCGTGACCCTCGCTGATACAGCACAAGGAAGCCATCCATGAATACCACTCCCTCCGGCCTGCAATTTGAAGACACCGTCACCGGCGAAGGCGCCGAAGCCACGGCAGGCAAGCATGTCACGGTGCACTACACCGGCTGGCTCTACGAAAACGAGCAAGCCGGCCGCAAGTTCGACTCGAGCAAGGACCGCAACGACCCGTTCGTGTTCCCGCTGGGCGCCGGCCACGTCATCCGCGGCTGGGATGAAGGCGTGCAAGGCATGAAGGTTGGCGGCACCCGCCGCCTGGTGATCCCGGCCGAGCTGGGCTACGGCGCGCGCGGCGCGGGCGGCGTGATCCCGCCGAACGCCACGCTGCTGTTCGAAGTGGAACTGCTGGCAGTCTGATCGCCTGGCCGCCGCTACGGCAGCGGCCAATCGCATCCATCCGCACCTTGCGCGGATAACGCAAGCAAGAGGGGCGCCCACGGGCGCCCCTCTTTGCATTGCGCCGCGGACAGGCCGCGATCAGAAACTGATCGCGGCGTTGCCCACGTCGACCCGGACCTTGTCGCGGTCCAGCAGGCGGGCGGCATGGCGGGCGTAGTCCTGGGCCCACGCGGCATCGCCGCTGAAGCGCTGCTCGCCGGAGAACTTGGCCACGCTGAGGATCTTGTCGATCACCAGCACCTTGCCTACCGGACTGGAGGCCTGGCAATCGAGCTCGGCGTATTCGCGGTCGAACCAGCGCCAGCCGGCATCCTCGGTGACCGCAGCCAACTCTGCGTCGCCAATGGTGAAGCCAAATTCATTGCCGGTACCGAAAACTACCGTGAGCGTGCGCGCCATAGCCTGTTCTCCTGGTTGATGCCACATTGTAAAGACATAGCAGGCGATACCGCCACCTTGCCCAGCAGATAGTGCCAGCCCGCGACAGGAATCCCTGCGTCACCCGGACAATTCGCAGCGCGGTGCCAGCACCGCCTGCGCCACCTCGGCGCCGGGCTGCTGCGCGAAGGCGACCYAGGCCAGCCTGTGCGGGTCGGCCCCGGCTGGCAGCGGCACGCTGCCTGACCAGGCCAGCCCCTCGGCCGGCACCGCGAAGGGGCCCAGCCAGAGCCGCACGACACGCTCGTGGTGCAGCGTGGCGCCCTGGTTCTCGCCGGCCTTCACCGACGACACCAGCCCGTCCTCGACCAGCGCGGCATAGGCTTGCAGTGGCCCGGAGCGGACCGCCGGTGTCACGTTCAGCGCGACCTGCACCTGTCCGGCGGCGAGCGCCTGCCAGCCCAGCCGAAGCGAGGCGCCGGGCGCTTGCGCGTTGATCTCGGCGACGCGCGCCGCGACCTCGCCTGCATCGTGCCAGCGGCGCTGCTCGCGCGCGCCGATAAACACCTCGGGCGTATATACCGTATGACTGCCGACGGCGCCCGCGAGCGTACGCTGGCGGGCGGTGAACACCGGGCTGGCAAAGCGGTCGCGCCAGCCCAGGCTGTCCCAGTAGTCGACGTGCAGCGCCAGCGCCAGTGCCTGCGAGGCCGGCAGCCGAGCGGCCTGCGCGCCGAGCCAGTGATCGGCCGGCGGACAGCTGCTACAGCCCTCCGAGGTGTAGAGCTCGATCAGCGCCAGCCGCTGGGGCGGGCTGTCGTGCAGGCATGCGGCCGGCACGGCGCCGGCCGCCGCGCGCACCGGGCCGGCCRGCGCGGCGAACATCAGCACCGGCGCCCAGCGCGCCGGCAAGGACCTGGGCTTGCAGGATTTCCAGGATGGGGGGCACGGCCCGGCTTGCCGGTGCGCGATGGCATCGGCCTGCGCCGATTGTTCGAGATGCTTGTGCATGCTGGACCTCCGAAGGCTGCCTGACCGTTGTCAGTCGCATACAGCCTGCCGGACCTTACAGACATTTCTGCGTGCCATGTGGTTTCCATGCCGCCTGCCGCGCAGCTTTGGATTATGCTTGCATCATGGCCATCACCCGACAAGATCTCGAAACAGATCGGCTGCGTGCTTCTCTTTGCAGCACGCCGGTGGCTTCCTCGCTACTTCCCGAAGACGTTTTCGAACGCTCTCTGCGCGCTACGCTGGACCAGCGGCCGGATACGCCCGGGCTGGCCGGCGATGTCCTGCTGTTCGGCTATGGCTCGCTGATCTGGAACCCGATGGTGATTCACACGGACCGCCAACTGGCTACCGTGCATGGCTACCACCGCGGCTTCTACCTGTACTCGCGCATCAACCGGGGCACCTGGGACGACCCGGGCCTGGTGCTCGCGCTGGACCGCGGCGGCTCGTGCCTGGGCGTTGTCTTCCGCATCCCCCATCACATGATCGAGCAGGAATTCCGCCTGCTGTGGCGCCGCGAGATGCTGACCGGCGCCTACCATCCGCGCTGGCTCAATGTGAAGATGGCCGGCAGCCCGCCGCAGCGCGCCCTGGCCTTCGTGATGAACCGCGAGCACGAAGCCTATGCCGGACGCTTGCCGGACGACCGCGTGGTGGCCCGCCTGCGCCACGCCTGCGGCCCGTATGGCCCGGCCCGCGAATACCTGCAGCAGACGCTGCTTGGCCTTGCCACCAACGGGGTCGAAGACCCCTACCTGGGCCGGCTCTGGCGCCGGCTGCAGGATACGGATGCCACGGCCGCACAGGCTGTCAGCGAACCCGCCTGACCCAGGAACGACCAGGATGCCACGCCCTGCCGCCCGCCCCCGCCGACTGGTGCTTGCCGAAGTGCTGGGGCTCACCGGATTGCTGATGGGCGGCGCCCTGCTGGCCGGCCCCGGCGGATCGACGCTGGCGGCGCGCCCGGCCAACAGCGGCCCGGCCCAGTCATCGCCGCGCTCGCACGGGCAAGGCGCTGCCGGCTCCACCGCTCCCGCGCACGACGGCGTTGGCGGGCTCGACCGCAATCTCCTTGCCGCGGCAACACTGGGAGACCTCGAACTGGTCAAGCGCTTGCTGGCTTCGGGCGCTTCCGCGCAGGCCGCCGACGAACGCGGCCGCAGCGCCTTGCTGGTGGCGGTCTATAGCCGCCATACCGAGGTCGCCAAGGCGCTGGTGGCGGCTGGCGCCGATGTCAACCACAAGGACATGGAATCCAACAGCCCCTTCCTGCTGGCCGCGTCCACCGGGCAGCTCGAGCTGGTGCAACTGGCGCTGGCGCATGGGGCCGACATCAACAGCACGGACAGCTATGACAACACTGCCCTGATCGCCGCGTGCGAGCATGGCAATACCGAAGTGGTGAAGGTGTTGTTGAAAGCCGGTGTGGCGGTCGACCATATCAACCGCCAGGGCTGGACCGCCTTGCTGGAGACCATCGTCATGGGCGATGGCAGCGCGCGGTATGAAGACACGGTGCAGTTGCTGCTGGACGCGGGCGCGGACGCCAACCTCGCCGACCGGGATGGCACCACCCCGACCCGGCACGCCCGCGAGCGCAGCTACAAGACCATGGTGAAGATGCTGGTGCGCGTGCGCGGGCACTGACGCGGGCCCGGATGTGCCCGCGCATCCCGCCGATGCGGCGCTACCCGCTCAGGCCACTCAGGCCGCTGCCGGCTTCGACTCTGCGCTGCGCGCGTTCTCGCTCTCCTGCAGCGCGCGCCACATCACCTTGCCCGTGCCCGACTTGGGCAGCGCGTCGACAAACTCCACCACGCGCGGGTACTTGTAGGCCGCCATGTTTTCCTTGGCCCACTCGATGATTTCCTCGGGCGTGGTCTTGCCCTTGGCGTGCGTCTTGAGCACCACCACCGCCTTCACGGTTTCGCCCCGATACGCATCGCGCGTGCCGATGATGCAGGCCTCCTGCACGTCGGGATGCTTGTACAGCAGGTTCTCCACCTCAGCCGGCCACACCTTGAAGCCCGACGCGTTGATCATGCGCTTGAGCCGGTCGGTGATGAAGTAGTAGCCCTCTTCGTCCATGCGGCCCAGGTCGCCGGTACGGAAGAAGGTCTTGCCATCGAACTCGATGAAGGCATCGCGCGTGGCATCCGGCTTGCCCCAGTAGCCCTTGAACACCTGCGGGCCGCACACGATGATCTCGCCGGTCTCGTTGACCGCCACTTCCTCGAGCGTGACCGGATCGATCACGCGCGCGTCGGTATTGAAGGTGGGCACGCCCAGGCACTGCAGCTTGGGCCGGTCGCCCGGATTGCTGTGGGTCGGCGCCATGGTCTCGGACAGGCCATAGCCTTCAATGTAGTTAAGGCCGAACTGCTGCTTCAGGCGCTCCGCTACCGCCTGCGGCATGGCCGCGCCGCCGCCGCCGATATAGCGCAGGCTCGACAGGTCGAACTGGTCCAGGTTCGGGCTGCCCAGGAAGTCGATCACCATGGTCGGGATATTGGTCCAGTGCGTGATCTGGAAGCGCGAGATCAGCCGGCCCGCGACTTCGCGGTCCCAGCGCGGCAGCATCACCACGGTAGCGCCGCTGTAGATCGGGCCGTTCATGCCGTACTGCATGCCGGTCACGTGAAACAGCGGCAGCACCGCCAGGATCGTCGATTCCGCGCCGCTGCCGCTCCAGATGCCGCCGCCGATCACGTTATGCATGACGGAGCGGTGAGTGTGGATGCAACCCTTGGGAAAGCCGGTGGTGCCAGAGGTGTAGGGCATCACCGCCATATCGTCCGGGCCCGCGGTATGCGGGCCAGGCACCAGTTGCGCGGCAAGCGCCTCGGCCCAGGGGGTGGCGCCGGCCGGCAGCGGATGCTGCGTGGTCAGCCAGGCGCCCGGTGCGTCTTCGGGGTTCTCGTAGGTGGCCGGCAGCGCATCGCTGTATTGCGTGACCAGCAGGTGCTGCAGGCGCTGCTCGGGCGGCAACTCGTCATTGGCCTGCTCGGCGCCCATGGCCAGATCCGCGCTGCAGATCGCCACGCTGGCCTGCGCGTCGGTGATGTAGTGCTTGAATTCCTCAGACCGGTTCATCGGATTGACCGGCACGACCACGGCATCCGCGCGCAGGATCGCGTAATAGGCAATGATGAACTGCGGGCAGTTCTGCATATACAGCAGCACCCGGTCGCCCTTCTTCACGCCGGCCTTTTGCTGCAGCCAGCCCGCCATGGCACTGGCCTGGGCTTCCAGCGCCCGGAAGGTGATGGCATTGCCGAAATACCGGATAGCCGCCTTGTCGGCGTAGCGATGGGCGGAGACCACCAGGTTGTACCAGAGCGAGGTCTCCGGCAGCACGATCTTGGTAGGCACGCGCTTGGGCCAGAACTGGAAATGCGGGCGTGCGGGCTGGGGGGTCTGCATAAAGGTCTCCTGTGCGGTCTATCCGACCTGATCTTGGATGCGAGGCGAGAGGTGAATCTGGCGAAACCAGCAATCAGTCGAGCAATATAACCGAACGACCGTTCTTTTTTCAATCCATCGCTTACCCTTGCCTGCGCCAGCATCCATGCCGCGCAGCGTGCAAAGGTTGCATTCGGCGGGGCGGTCCTAATATGAGAGGCAAGACGTCTTTGCGCGAGTGGAGCCATTCGCGCCGGCGTTCCACACTCCGAGGCCAAACCATGAGCGACGTAACCCTGCAGAATTTTGACGCCAACGTGATCGAGACGTCGCGCCACATCCCCGTGCTGGTGGATTTCTGGGCACCGTGGTGCGGCCCTTGCCGCACCTTGGGGCCGATGCTGGAAAAGCTTGAGGGCGAGGCGGCCGGCAAATGGCGGCTGGCCAAGGTGAACGTGGATGAGAACCAGGAGCTGGCCTCGCATTTCGGCGTGCGCAGCATTCCCCACGTGGTGGCGTTCGCCGACGGCCAGGCGGTGGACCAGTTCACCGGCGTGCTGCCGGAATCCGGGCTGCGCGAGTTTATTGCCCGCGTGATGCCGGATCCGGGCAGGGTGGCCCTGCGTGCCGCCCGCGCCGCCGCAGCCGCGGGCGACCGCGAGGCGGCCAGGTCGGCGTTCCAGGCGGCGCTGGCGTTCGACCCCGGCTTCGATGCGGCGCGCCTTGAATACATTGGCTTCCTGCTGGATGAAGACGCGCTGGACCAGGCCCAGGCCGAGTTCGGCATGCTCTACCCCGACGCGGCCCAGGAGGACGGCTACGCGGCGCTCGCCACCCGGATCGAGGCCATGCGCGGCGCCTCCGGCCTGCCCGACTCGGCCACCCTGGCGGCCCGCGTCGCCGACACCCCCGGCGACCTGCAGGCGCGGCTGGACCTGGCGCGCGCGCTGATCGCGCACAGGCAATATGAGCCGGCGCTGGAGCAACTGCTGGCCATCGCGCGCACGGATCGCACCTTCGAGGACGATATCGGCCGCACGGCCATGTTGTCGGTATTCAAGCTGATGAGCGATCAGCCCGACGTGGTGTCGCGCTATCGCCGGCTGCTGGCCTCGGCGCTCAATTAAACTGGCGGGTGAACGCGGCGGGCCGAGCCCGCCGTTCTATTTCCCTGCAACCTCCCTGTTCCGCCGTGACTGCCTCCCCGCCCCGCCTGATCGACTTCCAGACCGACCCCGAACCGCTGCCCGGCCACGATCGCCCACGCCCAGACCGGCTGGTTGCCGGCAACCCGGACCGCACCACCTGGACGCACTACAGCGCCAGCCAGGGCGATTTCGATTGCGGCATCTGGGCTTGCGAGCCGGGCGCGTGGCGCATTGCGTTTCCGGCCGGCAAGGAGGAGTTCTTCCATGTCATCAGCGGCCGTCTGCGCATCAGCGACGACGCGGGCAACGCCCGTGAATTCGGGCCCGGCGACGCCTGCGTGATCCCGGCCGGCTTCACCGGCCTGTTCGAGGTGCTCGAACCGGTGCGCAAGCACTTTGTCGTGCTGGATCGGGCTGCCGCCGACGCAATCTAGGCAATCGGGCCATCCAGGTCATCCGGCCATCTAGCCCGCCTGCTCCGACGGCGCCTCGATCAGGCTAAAGCCGTTCTCGCGCATGTGGTTGACCATCATCGCGTCCATCGCCTTCACGTGCTGGTCGAACCAGCCGGGCAGCTCCGACAAGAGCCGCCGGCCCAGCGCCAGGTCGCCCTCGGCCACCTTGTCGCGCACCGCGCCGGCCACCGCCAGCACCTGCTCGTGCTCGCCGCGGTGGCAATGCTGCGGGCCGAAGGCCATCGCCTCCATCCAGGCTTCCTCCTGGCCGAAATGATGGCGGGTGTGGTCGATCCACTCGTCCAGGGCCGCCAGGAAGCCCGCATCGTCGGCGCGCGTGGCGGCGTCCAGCAGTTGGACGAATTCGGCGTGGGTGGCATCGGTGACCGGCTCGCCCAACAGCAGGTCGGGGGCCAGCGTGGCGGTGCCAGGCGAAGAGGAATCGGTCATATCGGAAGGGACAAAATCACGCAAACCGCAAGGATACCGAATCCGCGGCGGCTCGGACTGATCCAGGACAAAGCGCGGCGCCGCCAAGGCCGCCGGCACGCGCAGGGTATGCTCAAGGCTGGCCCTATCACCGCACCAGGCTGATCCCTGGCTTCCCATGCCCCGACTGCTCTTCTTCTGCGGCCATGCCGGCACCGGCAAGACCACCCTGGCCCACCGCCTGATCGGCCCACTGATGCAGGCCACCGGCGAGCCGTTCTGCCTGCTCGACAAGGACACGCTCTACGGTGGCTACAGCGCCGCGGCCATGGGCGCGCTGACCGGCGACCCGAACGACCGCGACAGCCCGACCTACCTCAAGCACCTGCGCAATGCGGAATATCATGGCCTGCTGGATACCGCGCGGGAGAACCTCGCGCTGGGCATCAGCGTGATCGTGGTGGGCCCGCTATCGCGCGAGGTGCGCGACCACCTGCTGCACGATCCCGATTGGCTGCGCGTGCCCGCCGGCACCATCGTGCGCACCCTGTGGGTGCACCTGCCGGAGGATGAGGCCCATGCGCGCATCGTCAAGCGCGCCAACCCCAACGATGCCTACAAGCTGGCGCACTGGGACGACTACCGGACCCGGCGCTTCATGCCCGAGCCGGCGCTGTACCCCGAGCTGGCCTACTTCGACAATACGGCGCCGGACGACACCGCGCTGAACGCCCTGCTCGCCACGCTCGCGGCGTAGCCAGCCGCCGCGATGCTCATTCCGGCGCCGTCGGAACGTCCGGCGCCGTGAGGGCGGCCAGCACGCTGGACGCCGCCACCATCCCGAACACCGCGGTGACCGCCACCGAGGAGCCGAAGCCGGCGCAGGCCAGCCCCTGCGGGCCGGCCGGGGACTCGGCCGAGGCGCCTGGCGCGGCTTCCGGGGCCTCGTCGATCTCGCAGGACTGCTGCTCGGGCTCCGGATAGCGCAGCGGCTCGTCGGAGAAGACCGCGTCGATGCCGAACTTGCGCTTGGGGTTGCGTGGCCAGCCCCAGTCCTTGCGCAGGGTGGAGCGCACCTTGGCCAGCAGCGGATCCTGCACAGTGCGGGAGAAGTCCACCACGCGGATGCGGGTCGGGTCGAGCTGGCCGCCGGCGCCGCCGCAGGTGATGATGCGCCGGCCCACGCGGCGGGCCCAGCCCAGCATGGCGATCTTGACCTTGACCGAGTCGATCGCATCAATGATGTAGTCGTGCCCGTCGAGCAGTTCGACAAGGTTTTCCGGGGTCACGAAATCGTCCACCTCGGTCACCCGGCAGCGCGGGTTGATCTGCACCATGCGCTCCGCCATGGCCTGCACCTTGGCGCGGCCATAGGCGTCGCCCAGCGCGTGGATCTGGCGGTTGGTGTTGGACACCGCGATATGGTCAAGATCGATCAGCGTGACGCGGCCGACCGCGTTGCGCGCCAGCGCCTCGGCCGCCCAGCTGCCCACCCCGCCGATGCCAACCACGCACACGTTGGCCGCCTCCAGCCGCGCCAGGCCCGCCGCGCCGTACAGGCGCGCCACGCCGCCGAAGCGCCGGTGGTAGTCGTCATCCTCCGGGCTCTCGTGGGTAAGGGCAGGCGGCAGTGGTGCCAGCTCCGGTTCCGGCGGGGTGGAGGTTGCGGGGACGGGGTTGCTCATTTCTACGCTCGAAACTGGCTGAATTGGAGGACACTGCAGGGGAAAAGCGCGCATTGCCGCACCTTGTCAGCCAAGCGCCGACAGGGGAGCGGGGCGCGCAACTATACAATACCCATAGCAGTGGTTCGATCGCCGCATTGTCTCGCAGAGCGCGCGCGGCTGCCGGCGCCAACCAGGAAACCGATCCCATGCCCCTGCGCCGCAAGGCCGTTCTCTGGAGTGTACTGACACCGCTGGTGCTGATCGCGGCGCTTGTCGTGATCATTCTGACCTTCGACTGGAACCGCCTCAAGCCGTGGCTGAACCAGAGGGTTACCGAGGCCATCGGCCGGCCCTTTGCCGTCAATGGCGACCTCACCCTGACCTGGCGCAGCGCCGAGGGCGAGACCGGCTGGCACACCTGGGTCCCCTGGCCACGCCTGTCTGCGCGGGATATCACCGTCGGCAACCCGGAATGGGCACACGAGGCCAACTTTGCCACCGTGCGCGAGCTGATCTTCGTGTTACGCCCGCTGCCCCTGGTATCGCACCAGATCTCGATCCCCAGCATTACCGTCGACAGCCCCGCGGTCTGGCTGGAGCGGCTGGCCGACCAGCGCAACAACTGGACCTTCGTCACGCCCGCTGGCAAGGCGCCATTGCCATGGCGGCTCGACATCGGCGAGATCTCGCTGGCGCGCGGCGACCTGGCGCTGAACGACCAGGCAATGAAGATTGAGCTGCAGGCGCGCCTGGACACCATCGGCGACGCCGCCCTCTACGACAAGACCCGCGACGGCGCCCTGATCGCGCCCCCGGCATCCAGCACGGCCAGCGCCGTCGGCAACGCCAGCCTGCGCTATGGCCTGCGCTGGAAGGCCACGGGCCGCTACAACCAGGCCACCATCAATGCCACCGGCAAGGCCGGCACCGTGCTTAGCCTGCGCGACACGCAGGATCCCTTCCCGCTCCAGGCCGATATGCGGGTGGGCAACACCCGTGCGGTCGTGGAGGGCACGCTGACCAACCCCGCCCACCTGGGCGCGCTCGACATGCACCTGCAGTTGTCCGGCGACAACATGGCCAAGCTGTACGCGCTGACCGGCATCGTGCTGCCGAGCACCCCGCCCTACGAGACCAGCGGCCGGCTGGTTGCCACCTTGCGCAGAGGTGCTTCCGTGTACCGGTACGACAAGTTTTCCGGGCGCGTCGGCGGCAGCGACCTGAACGGCTCGCTCACCTATACGCAGCGCCAGCCACGCGCCCTGCTGTCGGGCGAACTGGAATCGAAGCAACTGCGCTTCGAGGACCTGGCTCCGCTGATCGGTGCGGATGCCAAGCCCGGGCAGGCAGCATCCGACAGCACGGTGCGCCAGCCCGCCGACAAAGCGCTGCCGGTGGCGCCGTTCCGCACCGAGCGCTGGGACAGCATCGACGCCGACGTGAAGTTCACCGGCCAGCGCATCATCCGCACCGCCGACCTGCCGATCACCGACCTCGTCACCCACCTCAAGCTCGACGATGGCGTGCTGACGCTGGACCCGCTGAACTTTGGCGTGGCCGGCGGCAACCTGATGTCATCGCTGCAGCTCAACGGCAAGCGCGAGCCGCTCGCTGCCACCATCGACATGAAAGCGCGTCACCTCCAGCTCAAGCAATTGTTCCCGAAGTTCGAGTCGATGCGCGCCAGCGTGGGTGAGGTCAACGGCAGCGCCAAGCTGAGCGCCACCGGCAACTCAGTGGCGGCCTTGTTGGGCTCGTCCAATGGCGAGGCCAAGCTGCTGGTGGAAAACGGCACGGTCAGCAAGTTCCTGCTCGAGGCGATGGGCCTGAACGTGGGCAGCGTGGTGATCTCCAAGCTGTTCGGCGACAAGCCGGTGCAGATCCATTGCGGCGTCAGCGATTTCAGCTTCACCAACGGCGTGGCGCGCTCGCGTGTCTTCGTCATCGACACCCAGGACGCCGTGATCGACACCAGCGGCGCCATCGACCTTGGCAGCGAGCGGCTAGCGCTCACCGTGCGGCCGGATTCCAAGGGCCTGCGCATCTTCTCGCTGCGCTCGCCGCTCTACGTGGGCGGCACGCTGAAGAAGCCTTCGGTCAGCCCGGACATCGGCGTGCTGGCCTTGCGCGCCGGCGGCGTGGTGGCACTGGCGCTGGTAGCGCCGGTGGCCACGGCAGTCCTGCCCCTGATCGATCTATCGGCTGCACCCGACAGCCAGTGCGGCAAACTGCTGGCGGAGATTCGCACGCGCCCGACCGCGCCGCCGCCTGGGCAGGCCTACCGCGACCCGAAGGCCGGCAAGACCAGCCAGGCGGCCGGCCCTGCCCCTTCGCCGGACGCGCAGGCCGCGCCTGCCGCTTCGGCACCCGTCAAGCGTGCGGCGCCGTCGCGCCCCGCCGCATCCGACCGGCCAGCGCCAGGCAATTCGCTCTATCAGGGCGGCTAACCGGCGGTTCCGCGCCCGGTTTCAAGCCGGACGTTGCCTGTTTGCGACACCGTGCGCCCCCCTTCTGCCACCGACGCAATTACGCAACACTTTGGTGCATTGCAACGCAAGGCATCGTTGTGCATCGCCCACATTCGACCGCATAATTAAACGGCCATTTACAACGAAGTTCTCAATACGTGGCATGAAGCGGATGTCTGGCTCCGATGCATTTCGAGGCTGGCGTCCTTCTCAGGGTGCGGTTTCGGCCGCACTTGTTTTTCCCGATTCCCTTCCAGCCCCCGCCCCTGCATGACGCCGCTACATGCCACCGTCCCGCCGATCAGCTGCCTGATCGCACTAACGGTGTGCAACCACGTAGCCTTCAATGCCAGCCGCGTGGTGGTTTCCCTGTTTGCCCTCTCGCTCAAAGCGTCGACCGTCACGCTCGGCATCCTGATGTCGCTCTATGCGCTGCTGCCGATGCTGCTGGCGATCCATGCCGGCAAGCGCATCGACGAGATCGGGCCGCGCAAGCCGATGACCGCAGGCTCCGTGATGGTAGTCGCGGGCACGCTGCTGCCGGCGGTGTGGCCGGGCATCGCGGCGCTCTACCTTTCCTGCGCGCTGATCGGCGTCGGCTTCATGCTGGTGCAGGTCGCCATGCAGTTGCTGATCGGGCAGATTTCCACCGATGGCACGCGGCTGCGCAACTACACGCTCCAAGCGCTGGGATTCTCGTTCTCCGGCACGCTGGGCCCGGTGATGATGGGCTATGTGATCGAGCACGCTGGCTACCGCCCGGCTTTCTTTGTGCTGGTGGCGGTAGCGGCCGCAGGGCTGGTCGGCCTGTACTTCATGCGCGGGCGGCTGCCGGCACGCGGTGGGCGCGCCGCGCGCGGCGCCATCGTGGACGGCACCCGCAACTCCACACTGGGCTTGCTTGCCCACCCGGAGTTGCGCGCGGTCTTTATCGCCAGCGCGGTCCTGTCGGCAGCCTGGGACCTGCACGCCTTCCTCATTCCCATCCAGGGCACCCGGGTTGGCCTCTCGCCGTCGTCGGTCGGCTGGGTGCTGGGCGCCTTCGCCATTGCCACCTTCGCCATCCGTGTGGCAATGCCGCTGGTATCGCGCCGGCTCTCGGAGTGGAAGGTGATTCGGGTCGCACTGCTGGTCGGGGCGGTGGCCTACCTGCTCTACCCCTTCGCGGCCGAGTTCTGGCTGATGTGCTGCCTGGCCTTCCTGCTGGGCCTGGCGCTCGGCAGCGCCCAGCCCAACGTCATGAACATCCTGCACACGGCCTCGCCCACCGGGCGCGCCGGCGAGGCCCTGGGATTGCGCTCGGCCGTGCTCAATACCAGCCAGGTGGTGTGGCCGCTGACCTTCGGCGTGGTCGGCACGGCGCTTGGCATGCTGCCGATTTTCCTGTCGATGGCAGGGGCGATGGGCGTGGCCGGCTATTACTCGCGCGGCCAGGCCCGCAAGCTGCCCCAGCCGCCGGCCTGAGGCGCCCACGGCATCGCGCATGAGTTGCGTAGGCGCAAATGCGGTCCGCTGCGCTTTCGCTATACTCAAATCAGACAGGCCGCCGGCGCCGTGCATGCTTGCCTCGCGCGCGGCCTGCTGACTCGATACCTGATCTGACATGACCCAACTCGCCGACCTCCGCCGCACCTACGTACTCGGATCGCTGTCCGAATCCGACGTGGCGCCCGATCCCATCAGCCAGTTCCAGCGCTGGTTCGATGAAGCCATCCACGCCAAGCTCCCGGAACCCAATGCCATGACGCTGGCCACCGTCGACGCCGACGGCCAGCCCTCGGCACGCATTGTGCTGCTCAAGGCCATGGACACCCAGGGCTTTACGTTCTTCACCAACTACGAAAGCCGCAAGGGCCTGGACCTTGCCGCCAACCCGCGCGCAGCGCTGCTGTTCCACTGGGTGCAACTGGAGCGCCAGGTGCGCGTGGAAGGACGCGTTGAAAAAGTTACCGAGAGCGAGAGCGATGCCTACTACGCGACGCGTCCGCTCGGCTCGCGCCTCGGGGCATGGGCCTCGGAGCAGAGCCGCGAGGTGGCGGACCGCACGGTGCTGGAGCAGCGCGAAGCGGATTTCCGCGCCAAGTTCGGCGATAACCCGCCGCGGCCGGCGCACTGGGGCGGGTACCGCCTGGTGCCGACCCGCATCGAGTACTGGCAGGGACGCCCGTCGCGCCTGCACGACCGGATCGCCTACCGCCTGGCGCCGGACGGCAGCTGGCAAATCGTGCGTCTGTCGCCCTGAGCGCCCTGAGCGCGGTGCCGCCGGCCGGCAAGGCCGCGCACTGCACAAAATTAGGAATTGTCGTAAAGTGAGTCAGGGTCGCTTTCCGGTTTTGTGAGGAGGCGGCCACCAGGAGCAGGCCCCGCCTGCCCTGTGCTGTAGTTCGAGGAGTGTGCCGCAACCATCAGGAGGGAGGCCGCATGTTTTTCAAGCAAGCACTGGACAAGCAACTGGACCACTGGATCGCCGATCTGCGCGATCGGGCCAACCTCCCTGTGAGGCTGCGGCTATGGAACGGCAACGAGTATCCGCTCGGCCGCTTCGAACATCCCGCGGTGACCCTGACCATACGCGAGGCGGGTGCCCTGCCCCTGCTGCTCACGCCCAGCCTGGACAACCTCGGCGAAGCCTATGTCCAGGAAAAGATCGACCTCGACGGCACGCTCAGCGACATCATCGCCGTGGCTTACCGCTTCTCGGCTGCCGCCAGCGCGCAGGCCGGTGGCGCACTGGCACGGGTGGCCCAGCATTTCGCCCACACCAAGGCCGCGGACAAGGCCTCGATCCAGTATCACTACGACGTATCGAACGAGTTCTACCGGCTCTGGCTGGACCCGGGCATGGTGTACTCCTGCGCCTACTTCGAGCATGGCAATGAAGACCTCGCCACCGCGCAGCGCAAGAAGATCGACCACATCCTGACCAAGATCCGGCTGCAGCCCGGACAGACCTTGCTCGACATCGGCTGCGGCTGGGGCGCGCTGGTCATCCGCGCGGCGCAGAAGTTCGGCGCGCGCTGCGTGGGCATCACGCTGTCGCAGAACCAGTTCGACCTGGCGACCGAACGCGTCAGGCAGGCAGGCCTGTCCGATCGCATCGAGATCCGTTTGCAGGATTACCGCGACACTGCCGGCACCTTCGACCGCATCACCAGCGTCGGCATGTTCGAGCACGTTGGCAAGAACAACCTGCCCGCCTATTTCGGCCGCATGCGCGAGTTGCTCGCCGATGATGGCTTCGCCATGAACCACGGCATCACCTCGCCCGACCCCGACAGCGGCGCCACGCCCATGGACGGCTCCGAGTTCATGGACCGCTACGTGTTCCCGCAGGGCGAGCTGCCGCACATCGGCATGGTGCTCAACACCCTGCAGCGCGGCGGCCTGGAGGCCACCGATGTGGAGTTGATGCGCGGCCACTACCGGCGCACGCTGCAACATTGGGCGGACAACTTCGAAGCGCAGGGTGATACCATCCGCGCCATGGTGGGCGAGAAGAAATACCGCATCTGGCGCGTCTACCTGGCAGGCTGCGGCCATGCCTTCGATACCGACCAGATGTCGATCTACCAGGTGGTTTGCCACAAGGCCGGCCTCTCGTCGCAGAGCTTGCCCTGGTCGCGCCGCTATATCTACGACAATTCGCTTGACTGAAAATCGGCTTGACTGAAGACCTGTTCGGCGGCCTGCTGGAGCCGCCAGGGGTGGCCGCTGCCGGCAATGCCGCACCGCTTGCCACAGCCACCCCGGCCGGTGCCGCCGGCACCAAGCCATCCCGCGGCAAGAGCGTGCTGGCGCCGCCCCCGGACCCCGCCCTGCTGGCACTGGCGCAACGCCTGCCGGCCGGGCTGCATCTCGGCACGTCGTCATGGTCTTATAGCGGCTGGAACGGATTGGTCTATCAAGGCGAGTACACGGACAGCCTGCTCTCGCGCAAAGGCCTGGCCGCCTACTCGCAGCATCCCTTGCTGCGTGCCGCCGGCATCGATCGCGGGTTCTACGCGCCGATCCCGCTTGCCGACTACGTTGCCTACGCCGCCCAGGTGCCCGCGCACTTCCGCTTCCTGGTCAAGGCACCTGCCAGCGTTTGCGATCCGTGGCTGCGCACGTCCGAAGGCGCCGGCCGGCTGGCCAACGCCAGTTTCCTCGATGCCGAGATCGCCGCACGCGATTTCATCGCGCCGGCCACCGCGGGCCTCGGCGCCAAGTGCGGGCCGCTGCTGTTCCAGCTCTCCCCGCTAGGCGCGATGGCCGCCGACAGCGCCGGCTTCCTGTCGCGGCTCGACGCCTTCCTCGGCGCCCTGCCCGCGCTCGACGCCGCCACGACACCGCACGCCTGCTACGCCGTGGAGTTGCGCGATGCCGCCTTGCTCACGCCGCGCTTCATCAAGCTGCTGCGCGCACGCGGCGTGCGCTTCTGCCTGTCCGCGCGCGAGCGCATGCCGCCGGCCGAACGGCAACTGCCGGCACAAGCACTCATGGACGAGGGCGCACCAGGACCGCTGGTGCTGCGGTGGATGCTGCATGCGGGCTTTGCCTACGAGCAAGCCGAATCCCGCTACGCGCCGTTTGACCGGCTGATCGACGAAGACCCGCATACCCGCGCGGTGATCGCCGAGCAGGTGGTGCGCACGCTGCGCGCGGGCCAGCCCGCCTATGTCATTGTCAGCAACAAGGCGGAAGGCTCGGCGCCGTTGACTTGTGCGAGGCTGGCCGAGGCCATTGCCGAGCGGCTGGAAGCAAGCTGAGCGCAGGCCAGGCGCATCAGCGATTCAGATGATGCGCGAACTTCTGCCGGAACTTGGCCAGCTTGGGTGAAATCACAAACGAGCAATAGCCCTGGTTCGGGTGGTTCTGGAAGTAATTCTGATGGCCTTCTTCCGCGCGCCAGTACGGTTGCGTGGGCTCGATCTGCGTCACCAGCGGCGCATCGTAGAGCTTGTGCTCCGCCACCTCCCGCATCACATACTCGGCCACCGCACGCTGCGGCTCCGTGTTGGTGAAGATCACCGAGCGGTACTGCGTGCCAACATCGTTGCCCTGCCGGTTGAGGGTGGTGGGATCGTGGATGGCAAAGAAGATCTCCAGGATCTCGCGGAACTTGATCACCGTGGGATCGAAGGTCACGCGCACCACTTCGGCGTGCCCGGTGTCGCCGCCGCACACCTGCTCGTAGGTTGGATGGCTTACGTGGCCGCCGGTATAGCCCGACTCCACGGCCCGTACGCCCTTGACTTGCTGGTACACCGCTTCCAGGCACCAGAAGCAACCACCGCCCAGCGTGGCAATCTCATGCTCGTTGTCCATCTTGATCTCTCCGGCTCGTGACTCGTGACTCGTGACTATTGGTAGCATACTCGTTCGCCATCCGTCACGCCGCCGGAGACTGCAATGGACGCTGCGCCTAGCGGATCGGCAAAGCGACCGGCCGGATCGGCGCGGCGTCGGCCCCACGGAACTTCAATGAGGCGCCGATAAAAGCGAACTGGTAGACGCGCTCGCGCGACAAGGCCTCCAGATTCACCAGCTCGATGATCGGTGCTCCCTGCTGGGCCAGCAAATAGGTATGGACCGGGATGTAGTTGTCGGGCACCTCCGCCCGGAACGTCTCAAAGCTCAGGTTATCTGCCCCCACAACCATCGCCCCCCCTTCTTCGACCAGGAACCTGGCTGCATCCAGTCCCAGGCCAGGCGGGTTGGCCATATAGGCCTGGGCGTTTTCATAGTGCTGCATGCGCCCGGTGCGGATCAGCACCACATCGCCCTGCTCCAGCGCCACGCCTTGCTTGTCCAGCGCTTCGCGCAGGTCCTTGCGCGTCACGCGGTAGTTGTCGGGCAGCATGTCCAGCCCCTTGGCCGCGGCCACGTCGATCAGCACGCCACGGGCGACGATCGGCGGCAGCTTCTCCGCGCCTGTCACTTTCCAGCCGCGATCGCCCAGGTGCTCGGCAGCGGAATAGCCATTCCAGATTTTGCCGTTCAGGCCGAAGTGGTTCAGCGCATCGATATGCGTACCCATGTGGGCATACATGGAAACCGCCGAGCCGCTGTAGCTGACATTCCGGTTCATCGCCTCGCCCACCTGCATGGAATCGGCCACCAGGTTGCCGTGCGGGGTATGGGTCATCCACATCTGGTAGGGCGGATCGCCGGCGGCCTGCCAGCTCGGCATGCCGATGAAGTAATCCACCGCCAGGTCGTAGGCCTGCGTGCCGGAAACCCGCGCCATGATGGCGGCGCGCGAGGCCGGGGTGATCAGGTTGAGGCGGCCGATCTCATCCTTGGGGCCCCAGGGGCTGACGCCCACCTGGGGCGCCGCGCCGGCGGCACCGCTCAGTAGTGCGAACAGCAGCGGCAGGGAAAAAGCGGCCAAGCGGCGCGTCGCGCTGGCGGCAGGGGTAAGACGAGAGGACATAGGGGACTCCTGACTGGATTGGCGGTTTCCACAGCAACGTGGAAGGCATGTCGCCATCCTATTAGGCATCCGATGGTAGATAATCAGCGAATTCAGACAAACATATTCAACCGGAAAGAAAATATATGGATCTGCTCGCGGCGATGCGCACCTTCCGGCGCGTGGTGGAACGCGATAGCTTCAGCCAGGCCGCCGCCGATCTCGGCCAGTCGACCGCCGCGGTCAGCAAGCAAGTGCGCCAGCTGGAGGCGCGCCTGGGCGCGCTGCTGATCCAGCGCACCACGCGCCGCATGCGCCTGTCGGAAACCGGCCGCACCTACTTTGCCGAATGCTGCCGCCTGCTCGACGAGCTCGATGCGCTGGAACGGGCCACGGCCGCTGGCACGGATGAGATCAGCGGCCGCCTGCGCGTGAACGCGCCGTTATCGTTCGGGCTCAAGGTGCTCTCGCCCCTGCTGGTGACGTTCATGGCGCGCTATCCGCAGGTACAGGTCGAGCTGACCCTGGACGACCGCTTGCTGGACGTGGTGTCGGAGGGCTTCGACGTCTCGCTGCGCATCCGCTCTGCATTGACGGACTCGACCCTCATCGCGCGACGGCTGGGCGAGGTAGAGCAAACCATCTGCGCCGCCCCCGCCTACCTGGCAGCGCGCGGCACGCCGCGCACCGTCGAGGACCTGCGCAGCCACGACTGCCTGGCCTACCAGCTGGCCGACTATCCCGGCAGCTGGCACCTGGAAGGGCCGCAAGGCACCACCAGCATCGAAGTGCCCGCGCGCTTCTCGGCCAACAACAGCCTGCTGCTCAGCGATATGCTGCTGGCCGGGCTTGGCATTGGCGCGCTGCCCTCGTTCATCGCGCTACCTTTGCTGGCCCGCGGCGAGCTGGTCAGGGTGCTGCCGGAGCATGCGCTGGCCGGCCGGAGCATCTATGCACTCTATGCCAGCCACCGGCACCTGCAACGGAAGGTGGGCGCGTTCGTGGCGTTCCTGGCCGAGGCTCTGCAAGGCCAGCCGGACGCTAGCGCAACGACGCCGCCACCATCGCCCGCAACTCGGGCTTAAGGACCTTGCCAAGCGCGCTCTTGGGCAGGCTATCCACCAGCACCACCCGCTGCGGTAGCTTGAACCGCGCAATCGACAGCGCCAGCGTTTCACGCAGCGCCTCTGGCACCAGCGCGGCGCGATCCGCGCCGGCGGCGGCCACCACGACGGCAACCGGCACCTCGCCCCAGCGCGCGTCCGGCAGCCCCACCACCGCGCAATCCAGCACGCCGGGCAGGCCCAGCAGCGCGTTCTCGATCTCGGCCGGATAGATGTTCTCCCCGCCCGAAATGATCATGTCCTTGCTGCGGCCGACCACCTCGATGCAACCATCGGCATGGCGATGCGCAAGGTCACCCGAGCGGAACCAGCCATCGCGGAAATCCGGATGGTCAGGCTGCCGCCAGTAACCCTGCATCAGGTTGGCGCCCGCGAGCCAGAGCTCGCCCACTTCGCCGTCGGCGACCGCATTGCCTTGCGCATCGGCTAGCCGTACCCGCACCTCAGGCTGGGGCCAGCCGGCGTAGCCGGGCCGGGCCCTGGCCTGGTCCAGGCGCAGCACGACCGATACGGGGCCGGTCTCGGTAGCGCCGTAGACCTGCCCGAGCGCGACGCCGCGCGCATGGAAAGCATCGATGTACGCGCGGGGAATAGGCGAGGAGCCTGCCATCACGCCGCGCAGAGATGAGAGATCCGCGCCTGGCCAGCCGGGATGCTCCAGCACGGCGCGCAGCGTGGCTGGCACCATCAGCGACAGCGTGGGCTGGGTCCGCGCGCACGCATCGAGCCAGGCATCCGGCGCGAAACGCTGGTGCAACGTCACCTGCGCCCCGGCCAGCAATGCCGGCAGCGTCTGGATGCACAGGCCACCTACATGAAACAGCGGCAGCACGGACAAGACATGGTCGTCCCGCGTCATGCCGTGCGCCCACCAGCTCGCGCGCGCGTTGGCCAGCAACCCGGCCTGCGTGTGCAGCGCACCCTTGGGATGGCCAGTGGAGCCCGAGGTGTAGACCAGCAGCAGCGGCGCCTCGCCGGGCGGCTGCGATGGCCTCGGCAGGGGGGTGTCCAGCGGCGCCGGCCGGTCGATCAGGCTATCGATCGGCGCCCGCGCGGCTGGCTCCGGCAGGGTAGCTGCCACCGCCGCCGCAGCCTGCGCGTGCGGCACATCGTGGAACAGCACGCGAATGCCCGCATGCGCGGCGATGGCGCTCAGCTCCGGCACGGCCAGCCGGAAGTTCAGCGGCACGAAGATGGCCCCGAGCCTTGCGCACGCGAACAGGATGGCGAGCTGCAGATCGTGGTTCAGGCACAGCGTGCCCACGCGATCGCCCGGCTGCACGCCCCAGGTGCCGGCCAGGTGCGCGCAGACGCGTTCCACGCGGCACCACAGCTTGCCGTAGTCGATGGTGTAGCCGAGGCTATGCAGCGCCGGGCGCAGGGGTGCGGCGCTGACATGCGCATGCAGCGTGCGCAGCAGCGCGCCCGGCTCCGGCGTGCCGGCGAACAGCCGGTTGGCGCGCTCGCTCATTCGTCGCGCTCGCCCGACTCGTACAGGGTCTCGCGACCCATGCGGTCCAGGATCAGCTCGGCGGTCCAGGGCAGCATCAGCGCGCCGCAGCGCGAATCGCGATAGAGCCGCTCCAGTGGCAGGTCCTTGAGCATGGACTGGCCGCCGCAGGTGCGGATCGCCAGCCGGGCGATGTCGTTGGCGCCTTCCATCACGCTGTAGTGCGCAGCGTACAGCCGCATGCGCGCATCCTTCCCCGGGCTGGCGCAGGCTTCATGAATCACGCGCCAGAAGATCGAGCGCATGTTCTCCAGCTGGATGCGCATCTGCGCTACGGCGATCTGCTTGGTGGGATACATGCGGCGCTTCACCTGCGGCTGGCCCGGCACTTCGCCGCGCAGGTACTGCACGGTGAAATCGTAGGCGGCCTGCGCCACGCCGAGATAGGTCGGCGAGAGCGTGAAGAACATGGCTGGCCAGGTCTGCGCCGCTTTGTAATAGACGCCGCGCGGCATCAGCTGCTCCTGGTCGGCGACGAACACATCCTTGAGCAACAGCGTGCGCGACACCGTGCCGCGCATGCCCATCGGATCCCACTGGCCGGTCACGGTAAGGCCTTCGGCCTTGCCTGGCACCGCGATGTAGAGCGTGTCGCGCATATCGGCCGAATGGTCCGCGCACGCCTCCGTGCAGAGGATCCCGTAGTAGTCCGCCGCGCCCGACAGCGATGCAAAGATCTTGCGGCCATTGAGCACCCAGCCGCCGTCCACCTTGCGCGCGCTGGTGCCGAAGGGCGCGCGCCCGGCCGCGGCGGCCGAGCCCTCCGAGAAGGGCTGAGCGTAGATCGCGCCGTGCTTCACCACGCGCGCAAAGTGCAGCTCGCGCCGGGCCTCGTGCTCGGCGCGCTGCTCGGGCGTCATGGCGATGCCGTCGGCCAGCATGCCGGTCCACATCGTGGAACAGATATGCATGTTGTAGGTCAGCGCGGTGGCGCCACAGAAGCGGCCAATCTCCGCGCCCACCATGCAATACGTGGCGAAGTCCGCGCCCTCTCCGCCGAACTCGCGCGGCACGCACAAGGCCAGCAGGCCGGCCTCGCGCAAATCATCATAGTTGGCAAAGGGAAAGCTGGCCTCGCGGTCCCACCGCGCCGCGCGCGGGGCGAAGCGCTCGCGGCCGAGCCGGTTGGCGAGCGTCAGCAGGCGCTCCTGCGCCTCGGTGAAATCGGCGCTGCCGACGGYGGGGATGAAGTCCAGTGGCATGATCGTGTCTCCCGGGCATCGGCCACGCACGTGGCGATGCCTCGATGTTCTTGTGGATTCAGTGCAGCGGGGATTGCAGCGGGAAGTGCAGCGGGAAGCGCCGCCCCAGGAAGCCGAGCACGGCGGCATTGAAATCCGCCGGGCGCTCCATGCAAGCCAGGTGGCCCACAGCGGGCAGGCACAGGTACTCGGCGCCAGCGATCTTCTGCGCCATGCGCTCCATCACGGCGGGCGCGGCGTTGGCGTCGTGCTCGCCGGCCAGCACCAGCACCGGCACGGTGATGCGCGCCAGCACTTCGCGCCGGTCAAAGCGCACCAGTGCCTGCAGGGCGGCGCGATAGGTGTCGGGCGGCACGGCCGCCATCACGCTGGCGGCGAACGCCACCGCGCGAGGCTCGGCCTGCGGCGCGACCATGGCACGCACCAGCCCGTTGGCCATCTCCGCCATGGTCTTGCCGGCATCGAGCGGCGCCGTGCGCGCGGCCACGAAATCGCGTTGCCACTGGCCATCGGCCTTGCCGAATGCGGGCGACGTACCGGACAACACCATGCCGTCGATCAGTCCAGGCATGGCTGCGTAAGCTTCCTGCGCGACCATGCCGCCCATGCTGTGGCCTAGCAGCACCACGCGCCGGCCCGCATCGCGCTCGGCCTGCAGCACCGGCTGCAAGGCTCGCGCCAGCCCGGCGAAATCACAGGGATCGATCATGGCACTGTCGCCGTAGCCAGGCATGTCCCAGGCCACCGCGCGATAGCCCGCTTGCACCAGCGCGGCGATCTGCGAAGGCCACGCGGCCTTGCCGCCGCCGATGCCATGCAACATGACGACGGCCACGGGGCCGGTGCCCTGCGCGATGGTGGACATGCCATTGGCATGGGTCTGGGTCTGGGTCGTGCCAGGATTCACGTTCTCGGTCATGCGCTTGCCTTGTTGTTTGTTTGGGCCGCCTCGGGCGTGGCCGGGCCGGCGAGCCGGCCCTCATCCACCTCGCCCACGCCGTCGAGCGTGATCGTGCAGTTGCGCAGCGGCAGGTCGAAGTGGCCCAGCGTGTGGCGGCCGGCGACCTCGTTGGCGCCGGTGGAGTAGAGGAAGTTGCCGGCAAAGGCGCGCAGCTCCGTGCCGTTGCAGTCGCGCTTGTCGTAGAACGTCATCGCATCCCAGCGGGCCTGCGGGTTCAAACCCCAGCCCACGTGCGAAACCGCGTAGGCGTCGCGCGTGCCTTCGCGGTCGGCCCACGCCGCGTAGTAGCCGCGCATCATGTCGGCATCCATGCCCTGCCCTTCGATGCCGACCATGTAGTCATCCTCGATATGGCAGACGATGGTGTCGCGCAGGTAGGTCTTGAAGGTCAGGTTGACGTCGCCCGGCGCGAGCACCAGCGTGCCGTTGACCTGCCCGCCGGCGGGGAAGGCCAGGCACAGGCCGCCCGGCCAGTGCGCAACCTGGCCCGGCTTGTTGCAGTAGCCCCAGACGCCGCCTACGCGCGCGCTTGCGAGCCCGACGCGCAGCTCGGTGCCGGCGGCCGAATGCACGCGCATCTCGCCTGCGCCGCGCAACCGTTTCATGGCCGCGCGCACGCTGCTCTCCAGCGCTGGATCGGGCAGGCAGCGCTCCAGGATCTCGGGATGTTCGTTGCTGACCATCAGCAGGCGCGGCACGATGCCGTCGGCGCCTTTGAGGATCAGCGGGAGTTCGGGCGCATGCAGCAAGCCCTCCACGGTGCAATCGATCACCAGGTGGCAGCGCTGCAAGGCGGCCACCACCGGGGCGAGTTGCTGCAAGGCATCGCTGGCGCCGGTGGAACGCACGGGCGCGGGGGCGGCAAGCGCCGGGGACGGCACCCGGATGCGTACGGGCGTGGCGCCCAGCGATTGCACCGCCAGTTCAGCCAACTCCACATTGACGCGTCGGGATTGGGACTCCGTTACAATCCCAACCACTTCCTGGGCGGACAGGGCGCACAGTTCAAGGGTGCGCCGAAAAGCCGCCAGCCAGCGGTGCTCGATTTGCTCGATGAGCATAGGTCTCCTCCTGGTGCGATCTGCTGCGGTCCTGGCAGGGTCCCGGGGGAATGGCTTTGGTGCGCCAGCCCACCGATGCCTCCTGCCGGACGCATTAGCTTTGTGCTTGTGATTCTTGTCGCTGGCGCAAATAATATATGAAATTTCATGGATCCCAGTGGAGCCCGCGCTATGGGCATGCCTGAGGCCACGCCAAGCATCATCGGCAAGGCCGCTTCTCCCGATTTCGATACGCTGCACTTCCGGCGCACGCTGTCACAGTTCGCCACTGGCGTGACGGTGATCACCACCCGCGCGGGCCCTGGCTCGCCGCCGGGCGCGCCGTTCGTGGGCATTACCGCCAGTTCGTTCAACTCGGTCTCGCTCGATCCGCCGCTGGTGCTGTGGAGCATGGCTACGCGCGCCAACAGCCTGCCGATGTTCCGCGACGGCTCGCACTACATCATCAATGTGCTGTCGGCCTCGCAGCTGGACCTGTGCCAGCGCTTCGCCACGCTCAAAGGCGACCGCTTCGCTGGCGTCGACTACCGCCTGTCCGAGAACGGCCTGCCGATCCTGGCCAACGCGCTGGCCTGGTTCGAATGCCACAACCGCAGCCGCTACGACGAGGGCGACCACGTCATCTTCGTGGGCGAGGTGGAGCGCTGCGGCGTGCACGACAACGCGGGCAACCCGCTGGTGTTCCACGACGGCCGCTTTGCCACCACCGATCCGCTGACGGACTGAAGTCCGGGCACAGCACATGAAGGATTCGCCCAAGCCGGCCCCGGCGGCCCCAGACGCCTTTGTAGATGGCTACCTGCCCTATCTGCTGGCGCGGGCCAGCCACCTTGTGTCGGGCGAGTTCCACCGGCAGGTCGAGGCAGCCGGGTTCTCCGTGCCCGAATGGCGCGTGCTGGCCACGCTGGCCGACCGGCCAGACTGCACCATCGGCGCGCTGGCCGATATCACGCTCACCAAGCAACCCACCCTGACCAAGCTGATCGACCGCATGGCCGCCGACGGACTCGTCACGCGGCGCAACGGCGCCCTGGACCGCCGCCATGCGCTGGTATCGATCACCGCGCGCGGCCGCAGCCGCGCCCGCGCCTTGCTAGACCAGGCCGCCGCCCACGAGCAACAAGTGCTGGATGACTTTGGCGTCGCGCAGGGCAATCAGCTCAAGGACACCTTGCGCCGCCTGATCGCGCTGCACGCGCTGCGCTGAGTGCCGGCAGCGTTCAGGGCCGCGGCTCGCTCTTGACGACCGCTAGCGGCGAGCCATCGGTCTTGATCCTTTGCAGCACGATGTTCGAGCGGATATCCATCACGCCCGGCGTGCGGTAGAGCCGGTTCACGATGAAATCCGAGTAGTGCTTGAGGTTGCGCGCCTGCACGGTCAGGATGTAATTGCTGTCGCCGGTGATGATGTAGGCCGACACCACTTCAGGCCAGGATTGCACCGCCGCGTTGAAGGTATCGTGCCAGCCTTCGGTTTCGGGGCGCATCGACACCTGCACGATCGCCTCCAGTTCCAGGCCGAGCCGCTCGGCGTCGAACCACGCCCGGTAGCCGCCGATCACACCGTCCTCCTCCAGCAAACGCACGCGCCGCAGGCAGGCCGAAGGCGACAGCGCCACGCGGTCGGCCAGGTCCTGGTTGCTGATGCGTCCGTTCTCCTGGAGGCAGGTCAGGATGCGCAAATCGATGGGATCCAGGTTCATTTCGCAGATTCTTCCATAATTCTCTTCGCAGATGAAATTCTATGCGAAAACCAACGGAATCCACGGGCCAATTCGCAAGCCTCTTGCCCGTAATATTGACTATCATGCCGTCATCCGCTCCGCGATGAGCCTTGGAACGCCGCTCCCAGGCGTCAGCCCCCGATGACGACCCGCCCCACCCCCGATACCTACGATAGGCCGCGCCAGCTCTGGGACATCAGCCCCGCGCTCTCGCCCGACACGCCAGTGTGGCCGGGCGACACGCCGTTCCAGCTCGAGCGCAACTGGCAGATCGACGCCCACTGCCCCGTCAATGTCGGGCGCATCACCTTGTCGCCCCACACCGGCGCCCATGCCGATGCGCCGCTGCACTACGCCGCCGACGGCGCGCCCATCGGCGCGGTGGACCTGGCGCCCTACCTCGGCCCGTGCCGGGTGATCCATTGCATCGGCGCGGCCCCGCTGGTCGAGCCCCGCCACATTGAACATGCGCTGGCAGGCGTACCGTCGCGTGTGCTGCTGCGCACTTACCAGCAAGCACCGCTGGCAACGTGGGACCCGGACTTCTGCGCGGTCGCGCCGGAAACCATCGCGTTGCTCGCAGAGCACGGCGTGATGCTGGTCGGCATCGATACGCCCTCGCTGGACCCGCAGGAATCCAAGACCATGGCCGCGCACAACATGGTGCGCCGGCATCGCCTGGCCATCCTCGAAGGCCTGGTGCTCGACGCCGTGGCCGAGGCCGACTACGAACTGATTGCCTTGCCGCTGCGCTTCGCCGGACTCGATGCAAGCCCGGTGCGTGCCGTGCTGCGCAGCCTGGCCTGAACGATCGCACTGAACGACCCGAACCCAACCTCCCCCCAGGAAACCTCTCACACATGACCGCACTGACTCGCGAGCAATGCCTCGCCCTCGACCAAGAAGATGCGCTGCGCCACCTGCGCGACCAGTTCGCGCTCCCGGCGGGCGTGATCTACCTCGATGGCAACTCGCTGGGCGCGCGCCCGCGCAGCGCCGCGGCACGCGCCGCCCAAGTGGTGAGCGAAGAATGGGGCACGGGACTGATCCGCAGCTGGAACACGGCCGGCTGGTTCGAACTGCCCCAGCGCCTGGGCAATATGCTGGCACCGCTGGTCGGCGCCGGCGAGGACGAAGTCGTGGTGACCGACACCACCTCCTCCAACCTGTTCAAGGTGCTGGCGGCCGCGCTGCGCGTGCAGCAAACCCGCGACCCGAAACGCAAGGTGATCGTATCGGAAGCCAGCAACTTCCCCACCGACCTCTACATCGCACAGGGGCTGGCCGACCTGCTGCAGCAAGGCTATTCGCTGCGCCTGGTGAATGCGCCCGAGGAGATCGATGCGGCGGTGGACGCCGACACCGCCGTGTTGATGCTGACCCATGTCAACTACAAGACCGGCGAAATGCTCGACATGGCCAGCATGACCGAGATGGCGCATGCCCGCGGCGCGCTCACGGTGTGGGACCTGGCCCACTCGGCCGGCGCCGTGCCCGTGGCGCTCAAGGCATCGGGTGCGGACTACGCGGTCGGCTGCACTTACAAGTACCTCAACGGCGGCCCCGGCTCGCCCGCCTTCCTGTGGGTCGCGCCCTCGCTGCGCGATGCCTTCTGGCAACCGCTGTCAGGCTGGTGGGGCCATGCCGCGCCGTTCGCGATGGAACCCGGCTACCGCCCGCGCGAAGGCGTAGCGCGCTTCCTGTGCGGCACCCAGCCCATTGCCTCGCTGGCCTTGGTCGAATGCGGGCTTGATATCTACGCCCAGACCGACATGGCAGCGCTACGCGCCAAGTCGCTGATGCTGACCGACCTCTTTATCGCACTGGTGGAAGCACGCTGCGCTGCGCACCCGCTCGAACTAGTGACCCCTCGCACCCATGCGCGCCGCGGCAGCCATGTGAGCTTTGCCCATCCGGACGGCTTTGCCGTGGTGCAGGCCCTGATCGAGCGCGGCGTGATCGGCGACTACCGCGAGCCACGCATCGCGCGCTTTGGCTTCACGCCGCTGTACACCAGCTTCACCGATGTCTGGGACGCAGTGGAAATCCTGCGCGACGTACTCGACAGCGGTACCTACAAGGCCGAGCGTCACCAGACGCGCGGCCTGGTGACCTGAGCAGGAGAGCGCCATGAGCAACCACAAGGGATGCCCGATGTCGGGCGCAGGCGCCACCGAGACCGGCGATGCCAGCTGGCACGACGCCCAGATGGATTTCGCCAAGGACATGAGCTATGGCGATTACCTGGCGCTGGACCAGATTCTCAACGCCCAGCACCCGCTCTCGCCCGAGCACAACGAGATGCTGTTCATCGTGCAGCACCAGACCAGCGAGCTGTGGATGAAGCTCGCGCTGCACGAGCTGCGCGCCGCGCGCGAATGCGTGCGCCAGGACCAGTTGCCGCCTGCCTTCAAGATGCTCACGCGCGTCTCGCGCATCATGGAGCAACTGGTGCAGGAGTGGAGCGTGCTGGCGACGATGACGCCGCCGGAGTACTCGGCGATGCGTCCTTACCTCGGGATGTCGTCTGGTTTCCAATCGTTCCAGTACCGCGAGATCGAATTCATCCTCGGCAACAAGAACGCGGCCATGCTGCGTCCGCATGCGCACCAGCCGCAACACCTGGCGCTGGTGGAAGAAGCCCTGCGCACGCCGTCGCTGTATGACGAAGCGATCCTCCTGATGGCGCGGCGCGGCTTTGCCATCGATGCGGCCTGCATCGAGCGGGACTGGACCAAGCCGGCCGGCGAGAACGCCTCGGTGGAAGCGGCATGGCTGGAGGTCTATCGCCGGCCAGAGGCGCACTGGGAACTGTATGAACTGGGCGAGAAGTTCGTTGACCTGGAAGATGCGTTCCGGCAGTGGCGCTTTCGCCATGTCACCACCGTCGAACGCGTGATCGGCTTCAAGCGCGGCACCGGCGGCACCGAAGGCGTCAGCTACCTGCGCAAGATGCTTGACGTGGTGCTGTTCCCGGAGTTGTGGAAGCTGCGCACGGATCTGTAAGCAGGCAGAAGCGGACAGAAGCGGGCCGTATTGGCAACGCGACACCGGCCAAGGCGGGTGTCGCGTTGCTTCAGAGCACCGGGTCCGACAGCCGCGCCGCCAGCGCGCGCAAGGCCGGCGCCAGCTTGTCGTGGAACACCGCTTCCTCGACCGAGCCATAGGACGCACTGCAACTCAGCATGTGCAGCTCCTTCTCCCCCACTGGACGAAATGCCACCGCGCATGCGTGGATGGCCGGGTGCCAGTCGCGGAACGACGCCGCATAGCCCAGGGTAGACGCCTGCTCCACCGTGGCACGCATGGCCGCCTCCTGGGTTTTCCACTGTTCGGGATAGGCCAGGGCAAACTCCGCCAGCACCCGCTCGCGCTTGGCTGCCGGCAAGGCCGCCAGGTAAGCGCGGCCCATGGAACTCGACACCAGCGAGAGCCGCGACCCCACTCCCAGCCCCAGCATCACGCCCGCATCGTTGCGGATCGATTCAAGATAGATCACCTCCATGCGCTCGCGCTTGCCCAGCGAGACCGACACCCCATAAGCCTGGGCGAACGCCAGCATGTGCGGACGCGCCAGCGTCACCACATTGGACGCGGACAGGTAGGAATAGCCTAGCGCCAGCACACCGGCATCGAGTGCGTACTTGCCCAGGCTATCGTCGTAGCGCAGGTAGCCCAGCTGCACCAGCGTGCCGGCCAGCCGGCTCACGGTGGCTTTGGGAAAGCCCGTACGGCGCACGAAATCCTGGTTGCCCAGCATCGACTCGCCAGTGCGAAAGCAACGCAGCAACTCAAGGCCGCGCGCCAGCGCGGCAACGAAATTGGGATCGCTTTCGCGCGGTGTGGCGTTGGCGGCATCCGCCGCAGGCGTGGCTTGCGATTCAGTAGCCAAAAGTGATCTCCGCGGATTGGATGGAGGCAGCACGCCCTATTGCATGGATCGCGCATTGCGATATACTACATCATCGGAACAAAGTTCCGCAATGCGGAACCGCAAAAGCACCTCGGCGGACCGCGGAATACGCCGATACTTCCTGAATTCAGGGCTGGCTCGCGAGGCCGCCCATCCCGATCCGCACTAGACCTGCACTACCGAAGGAGACCTACATGGCTGCCAACGCCGAATTCCACTGGGCCGACCCCCTCTTGCTGGACGACCAGCTGAGCGCCGACGAGCGCATGGTGCGCGATGCCGCCCTGGCCTATTGCCAGGACAAGCTCGCCCCGCGCGTACTGCAATCGTTCCGCAATGAGAAGACCGACATCGAGATCTTCCGCGAGATGGGCGAACTCGGCCTGCTCGGCCCCACCATTCCCGAGGAATACGGCGGCCCCGGCCTGAACTACGTGGCCTACGGCCTGATCGCGCGCGAAGTGGAGCGGGTGGATTCGGGCTATCGCTCGATGATGAGCGTGCAGTCGTCGCTGGTGATGGTGCCCATCCACGAATTCGGCAGCGAAGCGCAAAAGCAGAAATACCTGCCTAAGCTCGCTACCGGCGAGTGGATCGGCTGCTTCGGCCTGACCGAGCCGAACCACGGCTCCGACCCGGGCTCCATGATCACGCGCGCCAAGAAGGTTGCAGGCGGCTATGAGCTGTCCGGCGCCAAGATGTGGATCAGCAACTCGCCCATCGCCGACGTRTTCGTGGTGTGGGGCAAGCTGGTCGGCGACGACGGCAAGGAAGCGATCCGCGGCTTTATCCTCGAAAAGGGCTGGAAGGGCCTGTCTGCACCTGCCATCCATGGCAAGGTTGGCCTGCGCACCTCGATCACCGGCGAAATCGTCATGGACCAGGTGTTCGTGCCGGAAGAGAACCTGATGCCCGGCGTGTCCGGCCTGAAGGGTCCGTTCACCTGCCTGAACTCGGCCCGCTACGGCATCGCCTGGGGCGCCCTGGGCGCTGCCGAGTTCTGCTGGCATACCGCGCGCCAGTACACGCTGGACCGCAAGCAGTTCGGCCGCCCGCTGGCCGCCAACCAGCTGGTGCAAAAGAAGCTGGCCGACATGCAGACCGAGATCACGCTGGGCCTGCAAGGCTGCCTGCGCCTGGGCCGCATGAAGGACGAAGGCACCGCCGCGGTGGAAATCACCTCGATCATGAAGCGCAATTCCTGCGGCAAGTCGCTGGACATCGCCCGCGTGGCGCGCGATATGCTCGGCGGCAACGGCATCTCGGACGAGTTCGGCGTGATCCGTCACGTGGTCAACCTCGAAGTGGTCAACACTTACGAGGGCACCCATGACATCCACGCGCTGATCCTGGGCCGCGCCCAGACCGGCATCCAGGCGTTCTTCTAAGACACGCCGCCCGGGCCCGCCCGCTCTCTCGCCAGAAATAAAAATGGCCCGGCTGCAAAGCCGGGCCAAGCACACTACCAAGGAGAGACGACGGGCGAGCCCATCGTTGTACAACACCGGTCAGCCGGCCCGGCGCTACGCGCCCCGGCCGGCCGCTTGCTTACTTGTTGGGTTGCGGCGTCAGCCGCAGGTAAGGCCGAATGGCCTTGTATCCCTTCGGAAATTTCTGCTTTATCACGTCCTCGTCCTTCAGCGAGGGCACAATCACGACATCCTCGCCGTCCTGCCAGTTGCCAGGCGTGGCGACGCTATGGTTGTCGGTGAGCTGCAGAGAATCGATCACGCGCAGGATCTCATTGAAGTTGCGCCCGGTGCTGGCCGGGTAGGTGATGGTCAGCCGCACCTTCTTCTTCGGATCGACCACAAACAGCGAGCGCACCGTCAAGGTCTCGTTCGCATTGGGGTGAATCATGTCGTACAACTCTGAAACCTTGCGCTCGCCATCGGCGATGATGGGGAAATTGACCGTGGTACCCTGGGTCTCGTTGATATCCTTGATCCACGCGCGATGGGACTCGACAGGATCGACCGACAGTGCGATGACTTTGACATTGCGCTTGGCAAAATCACCCTTCAGCTTCGCCGTCAGGCCGAGTTCGGTCGTGCAGACCGGTGTGAAATCGGCCGGGTGCGAGAAAAGCACGCCCCAGCTGTCGCCCAGCCATTCATGAAAGCGGATCGGGCCTTCACTGGAATCCTGTTCGAAATCCGGCGCGATATCACCGAGACGTAGAGCCATGCGGGTCTCCTCAAGAGGCAAAATAGGGTTGAACCAGTCTAGTGCGATTGCGATCCAACCCAAACGAATATAAAGTCACTACAAAATCACCTTTTTGTATTAAGACCTTTGTTAAGACCTTTGTCCTGCGTCACAGTCCTACACGCTGTGTCGGACTCGTGGTGTTGAAACCACGGCGGTTCCCCGCATATGCTAGTAAAGAGGGCGAGAAGCTGCCCGACAACGTGCGAGGAAGGCAAAATGTCACAATCTGAAACCACCGCCCGCAAACAGGAGAAACTGATGAGCGATGTCAAGACCGTTTTGTCCGATGCCGAAGAACTGCTTAAGCAAGCGGCCTCGACCACAGGCGAGAAAGCTGCCGAGCTGCGTGAGCGCGGCATGGGCCTGCTGAAACAAGCCAAAGAAAAGGCCCAAGACCTCCAGGACGCCGTGGTCACCAAGAGCAAGGCGGCTGCACGTGCCACCGACGACTACGTCCATGACCATCCGTGGCGCGCAGTCGGCGTTGCCGCCGGCGTCGGCCTGCTGATCGGCCTTTTGCTGAACCGCAAGTAATTCGCCAGGCCGCAGGCCTCGCGCATGAACCCGAACGCCTTGCACCTGGGCCGCGGCATGTCGCGGCCCAGTGCCGGGCAACGCCCCGCCAGCGGTCCCGCACCGCTGGCGGGGTTCCCCGTCTGCAGCAGGTGCAGCGCTTCGCCGCTGCACGCCTTCGCCGGAATTGAATGAGCGACCCCACCTCTTCCCCCAAGTTTATGGATGCCCTGCGCAGCCTGGCAGGATCACTGGTGGCAATGGTGCAGACTCGCCTTGAACTTGCCAGTGTCGAACTCGCGGAAGAACGCTCCCGGCTGATGAAGATGGCCTTGCTGGCCTGTTTCGGCCTGGTGTTCTTTGGCCTGGCCATGGTGACGCTGACCGTATTGATCGCCATCGTGTTCTGGGACACCTACCGCTGGCAGGCCCTGGGCGTGCTGGTTGCGTTATACCTGGCCGCCTGCGCGATCTGCCTCGCGGTTGCCCGCCATCTGGTGCGCAATGCCCCGCCCCTGTTCGAAGCGACGCTGGCCGAGATCGATAAAGACCGGGAGATCCTGCGCCGATGAGCACACCACACACCCCAGGCGAGCCGGCCGACAACGCGGCCGGCTCCGCATCCACCGCCAAAGCGCCTCGCTCGCACCAACGCCCCGTGCGTTTCGCGCGGGAGGTGCGGCTGCCCCTTGCCATTCGCAAGGAGCTGCTGATCACGCGCGCCGCGCTTGAACGCTACGACTGCGCCCAGGCGCTCCATCACGTCCGTGGCAGCGCGACCCGCCTCGGCCGTTTCAGCACCTGGCTGCCGCGCATGACCCGGCCCGCCTCCTGGCTCAAGCTGCTCGGACTCGCCAAGGACTACCCGCTGCTCAGCTCAGCCGTGTCCCTGGCGCTGCCGCTGCTGCGCAAGACCCCGGTGCTGCGCTGGGGCTGGAAGCTGTCCAAGCTCGGCGCGCTCGCCGCAGCCGGCTACTGGGCCTACGAGACTTTTCAGAAAAGCTCCGTCCAGGATGCCCGCAAGACCCCGTCCGACACCGTCGACACAGGCTTCCGCGACCCGCTGGTGCGTTAGCACCGCGATACGCCATGCAAGGCCGCCACCTGCGCCGGCCTTGCCTGCCGAGGGCCTGCCATACGGCAATGAAGGCAATGAGCGCCACGCGCCGCGGCGAGCCGCCGTACGCCACCATAGCGGCGCGCGCTCCAACGCTTTTTCGACGCAAGGTGACAGCGCAATGACCCAACGAGTGGAAATGCAGCAAAAGGCGTTCTACCTGCTGCTGGCAGTAGTGTCGATCGCCTTCTGCTTCGTCCTGCAGCCCTTCTTCGGCGCCGTGTTCTGGGGCGCCATTCTGGCCATCATCTTCACGCCGCCCAACAACTGGCTGACCCGGCGCATGGGCGGCCGGCGCAACCTGGCATCACTGGCCACACTGACACTGTGCCTGCTGATCGTCGTGCTGCCGCTGATCTTTGTCACCGGCGCCCTGATCCAGGAAGGCAGCACCGTCTACCAGCAGATCAAATCCGGCCAGCTCAATTTCGGCGCCTACTTCCAGCAAGCCTTGCACGCCCTGCCGCCGTCGGTGACAAGGGTGCTCGGCCGCTTCGGCCTGACCGATATCAGCGACCTGCAGCAAAAGCTCACTGCGGGGGCCGCCCAGGCCAGCCAGATCATCGCCGCGCAGGCGCTCAGCATCGGGCAGAACACATTTCAGTTCGTGGTCAGCTTTGGCGTGATGCTGTACCTGCTGTTCTTCCTGCTGCGCGATGGCCCGCAGCTTTCCAAGATCATCATGCGGGCGATCCCGCTGAGCGAGCCGCACAAGCAGCACCTGCTGCGCAAGTTCACCACCGTGGCCCGCGCCACCGTCAAGGGCAACATCGCCGTGGCCGCGGTGCAAGGCGCGCTGGGCGGCCTGGCCTTCTGGTTCCTCGGCATCCAGGGCTCGCTGCTGTGGGGTGTGCTGATGGGCTTCCTGTCGCTGCTGCCTGCGGTAGGCGCCGCACTGATCTGGGGACCGGTGGGGATCTACTTCCTGCTGACCGGCGACGTGGGCAAGGGCTCCATCCTGATCGGCTTCTGCGCGGTGGTGATCGGCGCGGTGGACAACGTGCTGCGCCCCATCCTGGTCGGCAAGGACACCCGCATGCCCGACTGGGTGGTGCTGATCTCCACGCTGGGTGGCATGGCACTGTTCGGGCTGAGCGGCTTCGTCATCGGCCCGCTGATCGCCGCGCTGTTTATCGCCAGCTGGGACCTGTCCACATCCACGCGGGAAGAAATCGAGCGCCGGGACGCCGCGCACGACAAGGACCCGACGCCGCCCGCACCGTCCGAAGGCACTACCGGGCAAGCCGCGCGTACGGATTGAGCCCTGCCGCCGTTTGCCGGCCCCAAACACACCAAGGAGTGAGCATTGCGTCAGGACAACCCATCAGCCGGTGCACAGGCGCCGGCAAAGGTGAAGCACTACAGCGTACGTGAACTGTTCCGCAAGCCGGACCGCTCCCAGTTCTCGATCTCGCCGGATGGCCGCCACCTGTCTTTCCTCGCCCGGCACCAGGGCCGCCAGAACGTCTTCGTGCAAGCCATCGACGCAGATGGCAACCTGCTGGGCGAAGCCCGGCCGCTGACCGGCGAGAGCGAGCGCGACCTGCCCTTCCACACCTGGAAAGGCAACGCGCATATCCTGTACGCGAAGGACTTTGGCGGCGACGAGAACTTCCACGTGCTGTCGGTGCCGATCGACGGCGGCGAACCGGTCGACCTGACCCCTTACCCGGGCGTGCGCGCGGAGATCATCGACGATCTCGAGGACGACGACCGCCATATCCTGCTGTCGCACAACAAGCGCGACCCGGAAGTATTCGACGTGCTGCGCGTCGATGTCGTCACGGGCGAGTCGGTGCAGATCGCGGAAAACCCGGGCAACGTGATGAGCTGGGGCACCGACCACGCAGGCCGCCTGCGGGTAGCGACCGCCAGCGACGGCGTGAACACCACCCTGCTCTACCGCGATACCGAGGACGAGCCTTTCCGCCCGATCCTGACCACCGACTTCCGCGAGACGGTCTCGCCGCTGTTCTTCACCTTCGACGACAAGCAGCTGTATGTGCAGTCGAATCGCGGCCGCGACAAGATGGCGATATTCGAATTCGATCCCCGGACCGCCAAGGAAGGCCGCCTGGTCTTCGAGCACGACGAGGTAGATGTCGGCGGCCTGTCCTACTCGCGGCATCGCCGCGTGCTGACCGCCGCCTGGTACACCGACTGGAAGACACACCGCCATTTCTTCGACGCCCACGCCGAGCAGATCCATGCCGACCTGGAGCGGCAACTGCCGGGCTACGAGCACCACGTCACCAGCATCACGCGCGACGAGACCCGCATGATCGTCTCCGCGTCGAGCGACAAGACCACCGGCACGCGCTTCCTGTACGACAGCGGCACGCAAAAGCTGGTCACGCTAGGCAAGGTGCAGCCCTGGCTGGATGAAGCCGACATGGCCGGCATGCAGCCAATCCGCTTCACCTCACGCGACGGCCTGCAGATCCACGGCTACCTGACGCTGCCGGTGGCCAGCGCGGGAGAACCTGTGCCGCAAGGCCTGCCGCTGGTGGTCAACCCGCACGGCGGCCCGTGGACGCGCGACGTATGGGGCTTCAACCCCGAGGTGCAGCTGCTGGCCAATCGCGGCTATGCCGTGCTGCAGATCAACTTCCGCGGCTCCACTGGCTACGGTCGCGCATTCTGGGAGGCGAGCTTCAAGCAGTGGGGCAAGACGATGCAGCACGATATCGACGACGGCGTCGACTGGCTCGCCGCGCAAGGCATCGTGGACCCTAAGCGCATCGCGATCTACGGCGCCAGCTATGGCGGCTATGCAACGCTGGCGGGCGTTGCCTTCACGCCGGAGCGCTACGCCGCGGCCATCGACTATGTCGGCGTATCGAACCTGTTCACGCTGCTGGAGACCATTCCCGCGTACTGGAAACCGATGCTCGACATGCTGTACGAGATGGTCGGCAACCCCAACGTGGAAACCGAGCGCCAAGCCCTGCACGATGCCTCGCCGGTGTTCTTCGCGGACAAGATCCGCACGCCGCTGCTGGTGGCGCAAGGCGCCAACGATCCGCGCGTCAAGCAAGCGGAGAGCGACCAGATCGTCCAGGCGCTGCGCTCGCGCGGCGTGGATGTGGAATACCTGCTAAAGGAAAACGAGGGCCACGGCTTCCACAACGAGGAAAACACCTTCGACTTCTACGAAGCCATGGAAGCGTTTCTCGCCAGGCACCTGGCCAAGGAAGGCTGATTTGCGACGGCTCCGCGCCTGATGTTCGGGCGCGGAGCATGAAACAAAAAAGGCGTAGCGGTTGCCCGCTACGCCTTTTCGCAATGCTGGTGGGTCGTGCGTGACTCGAACACGCGACCAACGGATTAAAAGTCCGCTGCTCTACCGACTGAGCTAACGACCCGGAAAAACTGAAGCCGCGATTATAGGAATATCTTGGCCCTAAAGTCAACCTTTTAACACGAACTACTCACGAACTACTCGTGCTAGATCATGCGCTCAAGGCGCCATATCTGGTAGCGGAAGCCCAGCACCGAGCCAAGCAGGATGCCGGCCAGCGCGATAAACGAGCCAATCGCCAGCGTGGATACGCCTGACAGCCCCTGGCCGATGGTGCAGCCCAGCGCGGTCACGCCACCCACGCCCATCAGGATGCCACCGACCAGATGATTGCCGACGTCCTCGGCGTTGCCAAAGCCTTCCCAGCGAAAGGTGCGGGTCACCAGTGCGTACGCAGCGGCGCCGGCCACCACGCCGAACACGCTGACGATGCCGATGGTCAGCACCTTGCTCTTGTCGCTGAACATCATCAGCCAGTCAAGCGTGTAGGCGTAGGGAGCGACAAAACTCAGGCTCTCCATACGGCCGCTGTTGCTGGCAACGAACAGCTCCTCGAGCGTATTGGGATCCTCAGCGACGTAGCCGAGATGCCCGGACACGTACCACATGGCCACGATGATCAGGCCCACGGCCAGGCCACCAAGCAGGTTATCGAAGGTACGGAAGCCGCGTCCAGCCAGCGCCCAGATCACCAGCACCCCGCCCACCACCAGCGCGATGCCGACTTGCAGGGTGGCGCGCGCCATGCCGCTGGCGTGCGCCAGCACGGAGGGCAGATCCTGCGTGGTGGGCAGCGTGAGCGCCACGGCATCGACGGTGTTCACGCGAATCACGCCAAACAAGCCGCGCAGCGTCATATAGGCCGACAGCCCCAGGAAGACGAAGACCACCAGCGACTTCAGGTTCCCCGCGCCGATACGCACCAGCGTCTTGCTGCCGCAGCCCGAGGCCAGCACCATGCCGAAGCCGAACATCAGCCCGCCCACCAGGGCGGAGAGCCAGCTGAGCTTGCTGGCGGCATAGATGGTCTTGGTGGGATCGATGTAGCCGCCCGCGGCCAGCGCGGCGGTGCCGATCATGGCCACGCCGATGGCCAGCCCCCACATGCGCATGCGGGTCCAGTCGCCCATATTGACGATGTCGGAGACCGCGCCCATGGTGCAGAAGTGCGTGCGCTGAAGCACGGCCCCAAACAGGAAGGTCAGGATGAAGGTGCTAGCCAGTATGGTACGGCTGAGCGCGGCAATATCGATTTCGGGCATGGGTGTCCGGCGGGGGAAGCGGAACGCGTGGGTGCGCGCAAGCGCGCTGGTGGCAACGGCAACTGTCAGGCCGCGCCCTGGTAGCGGGTGGGATCGGGCACGCCAGCGGCCTCGAAGCCCGCGCGGCGGATGCGGCAAGAGTCGCACACGCCACAGGCCCGGCCGTCGTCGTCGGCCTTATAGCACGACACCGTCATGCCGTAGTCCACCCCGAGCTTGAGGCCGGCGCGGATGATCTCGCCCTTGGTCATGTCGATGATGGGCGCGTGCACGCGGATGCGCTCGCCTTCGACGCCAGCCTTGGTGGCCAGGTTGGCAAGCGCCTCGTAGGCGGACACGTACTCGGGCCGGCAATCCGGATAGCCGGAGTAGTCGACCGCGTTGGCACCGAAGAACAGGTCACGGCCGCCGACGGCCTCGGCCCAGCCCAGGGCCAGCGACAGCATGATGGTGTTGCGGGCGGGCACGTAGGTCACCGGAATGCCGACGACGGCACCGTCCGTAGGCACCTCAAGGCTATCGTCGGTCAGCGCGGAGCCGCCGAAGCGGCGCAGGTCCAGGTCGATGATCTCGTGGCGCACCGCGCCCAGGGCGGCGGCCACGCGCTTTGCGGCCTCCAGTTCCGAGGAGTGGCGCTGACCGTAGCGCATCGACAACGCATAGGTCTCGAAGCCCTGCGCATTGGCCATGGCAAGGACGGTGGCGGAGTCCAGGCCGCCGGAAAGCAGGACGATTGCGCGTTTTTTCATGATGGCAGGGCGCGGCGCCCGGAGGCACCACGCAAAAATCGGGGCGAATCGCGTATTTTAGCGCGACCAAGACAAAGGGCCCGCGAAAAGCGGGCCCTTTGTCTTCTGTCTGCCACCTGGGTCGCGCACCGGCGCCCCAACCTCCCGGGCGCTTACTTCAGCGTCTTGAGGCGGTTGCTCGCCGCCTGCGCGCCCTCGGTGCCGGGGTATTTGGCTACCACCTGCTCCAGGGTCTTGCGGGCCGCGGGCTTCTGGCCCGATTCGATCTGGTTGTTGGCGATGGCGATCAGCGCATCCGGCACCTTGGGGTGATCCGGATAGGCCTGTACCATGTTCTGCAGCACCGAGGTCGAGCCGCGGTAGTCCCGCTGCGCGTACAGCGAGTTGCCGAGCCAGAATTGCGCCAGTGGCACGTACGGGCTCTGCGGGTACTTCTTGATGAAGCCCGCGAACACGTTGCCGGCACCCTTGAAGTCCCCGGTCTGGAACTGCTTGAGCGCGGCATCGTACTCGGTCTTCTCGCCCGGTTGCGACAACCCTTCGCGGCCATCCACTGTGACCTGCTGCGGCTCGAATTTCTTCAGGCGCGCGTCCAGGTCCGCGTAGTAGTCCTTCTGCTGCTTTTGCAGCGTCGTCACCTCGTTCTGCAGCATCTCGTTCTGGCCGCGCAGCCGCGCCACTTCCTGGCGCAGGCCTTCGAGCTGGTTCTGCATGTCGAGCTGCGCGCGGCTGTTCTGGTCGATGCGCTGCGATGCCGTCGCCTGGAAACCGTTGAACTGGTCCCGCATGTTGACGATGGCTTTGCGCGCCTCGTCATCGTCGAACACGCCAGCCCTCGCCTGTGCCAACGGCAGCAGGCTGGCGCAGGACATCGCAGTAAGCAATACCAACTTGGAGACGCGTGCTTTCATGAGATGGCTGTCCGCGGATTAGTACGTGATGTCCGCGCGGCGGTTTTCCGCCCAGGCGGCTTCGTCGTGGCCGGTTGCCTTGGGCTTTTCCTTGCCCAGGCTGACGGCTTCCATCTGGGTTTCCGGCACGCCCAGCGAGGACAGCGAGCGGCGCACGGCTTCGGCGCGCTTCTGGCCCAGTGCCAGGTTGTATTCGCTGGTGCCGCGATCGTCGGTGTTGCCCTGAATCAGGATGCGGCGGCCCTTGTTGGTGGCCAGGTACTTGGCGTGCTCCGAGAGCATGCCCTGGTAGTCGGACTTGACGCTGTAGCTGTCGAAGTCGAAGTACACGCTGCGCTTGGCCAGCGGGCTGTTCGGATCGTTCAGCGGATCACGCGACACGTCCACCGGCGCCACGGCGCGGGCGTCGGTCGAAGGCGTACCCTTGTTGCCGGCACCGGCGTTAGCGGTGTCGTCCAGCTTGACACCGGAGCTGCAAGCGCCGAGGGCCAGCAGAGCGGCGACGGCAAGGGTTTTGGTCATCATATTGGTCATGGCTAGGAACTCCTCGTTTATTGCATGAATGGTCCCCAGGACGGCTCGCGAACCTCGCCGGACTGGAGCGACAAAACCTGCCGGGTACGCCCGTCAGTGGACACTGCCGCCAGCACCGAGCGACCTCCCACCCGGGTGGCATAAAGAATGTACTTGCCGTTGGCGGCGAAGCTCGGGGCCTCGTCGTTGGCGGTGTCGGTCAGCGAGGTCACATCGCCGTTGCCGAGATCCATCAGCTGCAGCTTGAAGCCGCCGCTGCGGGTGATGTAGGCCAGCTGCTTGCCATCCGGGGAAATGCGCGGGCTCACGTTGTAGCTGCCCTTGAAGGTCACGCGCTGGGCTGCGCCGCCTTCTTCGCCGCCGGCCGGCATGCGGTAGATCTGCGGCGCACCGCCGCGATCGCTGGTGAAGTAAATGCTGCGGCCGTCAGGCGCATATTGCGGCTCGGTATCGATGGCGCTGCTGCGGGTGAGGCGCTTGAGCCCGGAGCCATCGGCGCCAACCTGGTAGATCTGGGTATTGCCGTCGCGCGACAGCGCCACCGCCAGGCGTTGGCCATCAGGCGACCACGAAGGCGCGCTGTTGTTGCCCTTTTGGTTCGACACCAGCGTGCGCTTGCCGGTCGCCAGGTCGTGCACGTAGACCACGGGCTTCTTGGCTTCAAAGGACACGTAAGCGACCTTGCTGCCATCCGGCGACCACGAAGGCGAGATGATCGGCTCGTTGCTGGTCAGCGCCACCTGAGAGTTCTGGCCGTCGGAGTCCGAGATCAGCAGCTGGAAACGCCCGCCGACCCGCGAGACATAGGACAGCCGCGTGGCAAACACGCCGCGCTCGCCCAGCAGCTTCTCGTAGATGTAGTCGGCGATCTTGTGGCCGGTCACGCGCAGCTGGTTGCCGCTGACAGTGAAGGCCAGGCCACCCAGGCTGGTGCCCTTGACGGTGTCGTAGAGGCGAAAGCGCACGTCGTACTGGCCGTTGCCGGTGGGTGTGACGCTGCCGGCCACGAAGGCATCGGCGCCGCGCGCCTTCCAGCTGCCAAGGTCGGCATTGGCGGACTCCGCCACCGTGGCGCCGCCCGGGTCGACATTGCGGAAGCGGCCGCTGCGCTGCAGGTCGCTGCGGATGATGGCGGTGAGATTTTGCGGGGCCTGAGCTTCGCCCTGGAAATTGGCCGTGGCGATGGGGAGCTGGCTGGCGCCAACGCCGGTAATTTCAACGTTCAATTGCGCCTGCGCGCTGCCGGCCGAACAAGCCAGCACCACGGCCAGCCCGGCAAACAGGGCGTGCGCGCGGGTGCCGTGCCGCTGCGCGGCCAGCCAAAGGGGGGCCCAAAGCTTTCGCATGCTGCTCCTCAATCGAGATCAATATTCATCGAGCGCGGCCGGCAAACGGGAGCCGTGGAACGGGCAAGCATGCTGAAGGCTTGTCGCATGCCCGTATCGCGTGCCCCGGGCACATTTGCCGGCTGCGTCAGGCAACCTGTCATCGTAGCGTTGGGACTGCGGTGCATCGACGTAGGTTGCAATATGTTGCAATTCGAGTGTTCCCGTGCCGTGGACATCGCCGTCCCTCTTAATCCTTAGGCTTGAAGGTGATCGTGAAGCTGGCTGGCGCCTTGCCGTTTTCGTCGCGGGGGAGCGGATCCGAGCGCTCCACGGCGCGCAGCACAGCGTTGTCCCAGCCCGAATTGCCGCTGGACTTGGACAGCCGCGCGGACATCAAGGAGCCGTCCGGCGCCAGTTGAACAGACACCACCGCGGCCGGATTGCCAGGCACGTCTTCAGTAAATACGATATTCGGCTTGACGCGGCGACGCACGCGATCCGGGTAGCCAGGCGAGGCCTTGCCGCCCGACCCCGCACCGCTGCCAGCGCTGCTGCCGACACCGCCGGCGCCGCCAACTGCCGCCCCGCCGCCGGCCATGGCCTGCAGCCGCGCCAATTCACTGTGGCGCTGGGCATTGGCGGCGGCGTCGCGCTTGGCCTTGGCATCCGCATCAGCCTTGGCTTTCGCGTTGGCCGCGGCCTTGGCTTCGGCGTTAGCCTTGGCCTTGGCTTCAGCGGCTGCCTTTGCCTTGGCGTCAGCCTCGGCGCGCGCCTTGGCATCCGCCTCGGCACGGCTCTTGGCCTCAGCTTCCTTGTGCTCGCGCTCAGCCTGCTCCTTGCGCTGCTCTTTGCGCTGCTCCTGCAGCACGGCCTGCCTGCGCGCGTCTTCCTTGCGCTGGGCTTCCTTCTTCAGCTCGTCCTTCTTCTGTTCTTCGCGGCGCAGGTCGTCCTTGTGCTGGGCATCCTTGCGGGCCGCCTCCTTGCGGGCCGCTTCCTGCCGCTCGGCTTCCTGGCGCGCGCGCAGGTCGGCCTGCTGGCGCGCCTCTTCGCGGGCGGCGGCCTCGGCCTGGCGGCGCTTTTGCTGCTGGAGGGCGATCTCGGCGTCTTCTTCGGCACGAGACCTCACCGCTGGCGCAGGAGGCGCCGGACGGGCCTGTACGATGGGCAGGGGTGCGGGAGGCGGCGGCGGTGCGGTAGTGGCCGGGATCTCATCCCAGAGCTCGGCTTCGGCGCCCACCGGGGTGCTGCTCTGCCAGTGCACGCCGAAATACAGCACGATGCCCAGCAGCAGGTGCATGAAAACCGCGAGCAGGAAGGAACGCAGGGTTCCCCGCTCCGGGGCCGGCTGATAAGGATAGGCGGCGGTTTTCATCGCGTGGGGCGGTGCTTACTTGGGCTTGACCATCAGGCCGACGCGCTTCACGCCGTCAGCCTTGAGCACTGACATGACGTCCAGCACGGCTTCGTACTTGACCGAGCGGTCGGCGGCGATCACCACCGGCTGATCGGGATTCTCGTTCTGGCGCTGATGCACGAAGTCGATCAGGCCCTGTTTGTCGAGCTTGCGCTCGAAGCTGTTGCCGGCGTTATCCTTGCCGCGCGCAGTCAGTGTGCCGTCCTCATGCACGGTCACGACGATGGGGGGCGCCTTTTGCTGCTGAGTGGCGTTGGCCACACTGGGCAGGTCAACCACGGCGGGATTCACGATCGGTGCCGCCACCATGAAAATGACGAGCAGCACCAGCATCACGTCAATGTAAGGCACGACGTTGATGTCGGCACTGGCCCGGCGGCGCGAGCCGCCACGGCGCTGTATCGCTGCCATTGCTGGTTCTCCTTGACCGAAGACGTTGGTGGTTTCGGCGCTTTAGCGGGTCTGCCGTTGCAGGATGTTCAGGAACTCTTCCATGAAGCTCTCGAAGCGGATGGCCAGGCGATCTACTTCGGTGGCGTAGCGGTTGTAGGCAATGACCGCCGGAATCGCCGCGAACAGGCCGATGGCGGTGGCAACCAGCGCCTCCGCGATGCCGGGCGCCACGGCGGCAAGCGTTGCCTGTTGCACGTTGGACAAGCCACGGAAGGCGTTCATGATCCCCCATACGGTGCCGAACAAGCCGATGTACGGACTGACCGAACCTACCGACGCCAGGAATGGAAGATGCGATTCCATCACATCCATCTCGCGCTGGTAGGCCGCGCGCATCGCACGCCGCGCGGCATCGAGCAGCGCGCCGGCGTCATTGTTGCGCTCGCGCGCCTTCAGGTACTCGCCCATGCCGGATTCAAAGATCCGTTCCAGCGCGCCGGTGTTGTGACGATTGTTGGCTGCGCTCTGATATAGGGCCTGCAGGTCGCCGCCGGCCCAGAAGTCGCGCTCGAACCCCTCGGTCTGGGTCCGCGCGGCGCGCAGGGAGAAATGCTTGCGGAAGATATATGTCCACGAGAACAGGGACATCACCAGCAGCAGGGCCATGACGGCCTGTGCCAGCACACTGGCGTGCAGCACCAGCGAAATGATCGACAGGTCTTGCGTGACGGTCACGGGATTCATCGAGCGGTCTTGATGGTTGCAAGGACGGGAGCGGGAATGGGAGTCGGGCGAAATGTGCTACGATCAACACACCCAACCCGGATGGCGCCAGTAGCCAGCAATTGCTCACCACGCCACGCTTCTTGGGCGAATTGGACCGACGCCGGGCCAACCCGTTCAATCTGTGTCCGGATCTCAAGCAAGTCGTCCAGACGGGCGGGGGCATTGTAGTCCACCGCCGTGCTTCTGACGATGAAGACGACGCCGGTCTCATCGGCCAGCGCTTGCTGTTCGATGCCAAGCGAGCGCAGCCACTCGGTACGGGCGCGCTCGAAGAACTTGAGGTAATTGGCGTAGAACACTACGCCGCCCGCGTCGGTGTCTTCCCAGTACACCCGCAAGGCCCACACATTGTTGCTCATGGCCGCGATTGTAACGGCAGCCGGCCCGACCCGGTGTAAACCCTTGCCTGACATTACAACAATTACATGGCCTGACAGACAAGGCATTGACTTTCGGTCTCAGGCCCCGCACAGCACCGTCTTGCARCGAGCCAGCGCCTCGCGTTAAACTGCCGCCAACCATTCCATCTTGCGCGACTGGCGAAGTCAGTGGGTACTACCACGAGGAAGCGCAAAGTTCTCTGGCGCGATGTTTCAAGCGCCTGCCGCTCGCCTGGGCAGCGAATGGGAAGCAGGGTGCGCCCTGCGCCGGATAGCTAACGCGACCGGCGCCGGTCGCCTGTGCCTTCCCCGCGCGCCCTACCCCGAAGCCATTCGGAATTCCCCTTTTTTCAGACGAGTTTTCGCCATGTTCGAACGCAGCCGCTATACGATCGACCAGATCGACCCCGAGCTTTTTGCCGCCATCCAGAAGGAAGACCAGCGCCAGGAAGAGCACATCGAGCTGATCGCCTCGGAAAACTACACCTCGCCGGCCGTGATGGCTGCGCAAGGCTCGCAACTGACCAACAAGTACGCCGAAGGCTATCCCGGCAAGCGCTACTACGGTGGCTGCGAGTACGTCGACGTCGTGGAGCAACTGGCCATCGACCGCGTCAAGCAACTGTTCGGCGCCGAAGCCGCCAACGTGCAGCCCAACTCCGGCTCGCAGGCCAACCAGGGCGTGTTCTTCGCCGCCCTGAAGCCGGGTGACACCATCATGGGCATGAGCCTGGCCGAAGGCGGCCACCTGACCCACGGCATGGCGCTCAACATGAGCGGCAAATGGTTCAACGTGGTCAGCTACGGCCTGGACGCCAACGAAGACATCGACTACGACGCGCTGGAAAAGCTGGCGCAGGAAAAGAAGCCCAAGCTGATCATCGCCGGCGCCTCGGCCTTCGCCCTGCGCATCGACTTCGAACGCATCTCCAAAGTAGCCAAGTCCATCGGCGCCCTGTTCATGGTCGACATGGCCCACTACGCCGGCCTGATCGCCGCCGGCGTGTACCCCAACCCGGTGCCGCACGCCGACTTTGTCACCACCACCACCCACAAGAGCCTGCGCGGCCCGCGCGGTGGCGTGATCCTGATGAAGGCCGAGCACGAGAAGGCCATCAACTCGGCCATCTTCCCCGGCATCCAGGGCGGCCCCCTGATGCACGTGATCGCCGGCAAGGCAGTGGCGTTCAAGGAAGCCCTGTCGCCCGAGTTCAAGACCTACCAGCAGCAAGTGGTCAAGAACGCCCGCGTGCTGGCCGAAACGCTGATCGAGCGCGGCCTGCGCATCGTCTCCGGCCGCACCGAAAGCCACGTCATGCTGGTCGACCTGCGCGCCATGCAGATCACGGGCAAGGAAGCCGAAAAGGTCCTGGGCGAGGCACACATCACCGTCAACAAGAACGCTATCCCCAACGACCCGGAAAAGCCGTTCGTCACCTCGGGCATCCGCCTGGGCTCGCCGGCCATGACCACCCGCGGCTTCAAGGAAGAAGAAGCCCGCCTGGTGGCCAACCTCGTCGCCGACGTGCTGGAAAACCCGCACGACCTGGCCAACATCGCGCGCGTGCGCGAGCAAGTGGCAGCCCTGACCAAGCGTTTCCCGGTCTACGGCTAAAGCCCAGCGCCACCCGCCACGCGCGGGTGGCCGGCAGCCCCGCCGCGCCTGCGGCGGGCCTTGCCAACCCAGCCCGGCGCGACACAGAATGACAAAACGCTGCCTGCGCGGCACGCGCCCCGGCTCAAACTTCGAGGTGGTCAGGCATGAAATGCCCTTTTTGCGCCCATTCCAACACCCAGGTCCTGGACACGCGCATGTCGGAAGAAGGCGATACGGTGCGCCGCCGCCGCCGCTGTGAATCCTGCGACCGCCGCTTCACCACCTATGAGCGGATCGAGCTGTTCTTCCCCGCCATCGTCAAGAAAAACGGCTCCCGCGCGGACTATACCCGCGACAAGCTGAAAGACTCGATGCGCCTCGCGCTGCGCAAGCGCCCGGTCTCGGCTGAAGCCATCGACGCCTCCATCACCCGCATCGAAGAGAAACTGCTCGCCCTCGGCGAGAAGGAAATCCCCAGCAGCCAGGTCGGAGAACTGGTCATGCGCGAGCTGCGCCGGTTGGACAAAATTGCTTATATCCGCTTTGCTTCGGTGTATCGGAGCTTTGAGGACGTGTCGGAATTCCGCGACATGCTGGACGAATTTTCGGCGTCCACCCCACGGAAGGGGTAGCGAGCCTCCAAGGAAAGCGGTTTAATCTGCACTGCCTTCTTATATAACAACAGAAGGTACGGTGGACTCGCCCGGAGAGGCGAAATACGCCAACAAGAAAAAAAAGGTTTCGGACGGGAGTCGAACATGGGTCAGCCTTCCTGCCTTGCGGCAGCGGGCTTGGTTGCACTTGTGCGCACCAGGCTATCGTGGGCACCGGGGAAAGCGCTGCGCAGTGCATGGGCAGCGCTGGCCGATTCACGCCCCTACGCCCTCCGGCACCCTGCCAACCGCCCCCCCCTCCCTTCTGCGCTACGCACCACGCGGCAAGCCGGCTTCACTCTCATCGAGCTGATGGTGGCGCTTTCGGTTCTCGCCATCCTGGCGGCAGCCGCAGTTCCGAACTTCAGCGCCTTCATCCATCGCAGCAGGATGACGACGGAATCATCCAATCTGGTCAGCGATGTGGAGATCGCCCGTAGCGAAGCAGCACGTCGCAATACAACAATCACCGTCTGCCCCACCGCCGACGGCACCAACTGCACCAGTGACTGGGCCCAGCGCCGCGTGGTCTTTGTCGACAGCAATGGCGACAACATTATTGGCAACGGTGAAGAGGTGATCCGCAAAAGCGATCCGCCTGCCAGTTCCATGGCCATCGTGGCCAGTAGCTTGAGCACCGGCGCCACCAGCATCCGTTTGCGCTCCTGGGGCGCGCCAGATTCGCTTGGCTCCTGGCAGTTCTGCGAGAAGTCATCGACCAGCGCCGGCCAACGCGTCTCGCTCACGGGCAGCGGCAAACCCACCTCCCAGCAAGTCGCTTGCCCTTGATGCCATGAAGATAACGCGTCCAGAACGCATGCCCAGCCGGCGTCACCCCGCTGCCGGCTTCACGCTCATCGAGGCCCTGGTGACGATCGTGGTGCTGTCATTCGGCGTGCTAGCGCTAGCCACCCTGCAGTTGCGCACACTGGTTGATGGCCGTACGGCCGCCATGCGCAACGTCGCGACCGTGCTGGCCTACAACCTTGCTGACCAGATACGCAGCAACGAAGCCGCGATGACTGCGGGTGCCTACAACCAGCCCGTCGGCCTGACCACGGTCGTCTGCTTCACCACCGCAGGGTGCACGCCAGCGCAGATGGCCGCAAGCAGCTACAAGGCCTGGCTCGACGACACGGCGGCCGCGTTGCCCAGCGGGCTCGGCACCGTCTGCATCGACAGCACGCCGGACGATGGCACGCCGGCCAATCCGCAGTGCGACAACGCAAGCGGTGCCCCCTACGCGATCAAGATCTGGTGGCAGGAAGATAAGGTGCCGACTAACCGGGATCCGGTCTATCAACGTTTTGTCACGGCGTTCGTACCATGAGAAAGGCAGGCCGCAAACTGACGCGCCGCGCGCGCGGCTTTACGCTCGTCGAGTTGATGGTCGGCTTGGTCATCAGCATGCTACTGCTGATCGTGATCTCGTCCTTCTACCTGTCGCAGCGGGCGTCCTACGGCACGCAGACGGACCTGGCCGGCATCCAGGAGAACGCGCGCGCGATTGCTCAATTGCTCCAGCGCGACGTGCGCCAGGCCGGCTACAACGACTTCCCGGCAGACACCACCTTTGCCAACGCCAACACCATCGATGCGACCAACGACACCGGCACCAACACCAGTGACACGCTAACGTTCCGGTATTTTGGTTCAGACATGCTGGCAGCGCCTGCGGCCACGCCTACTCCCAACCCTGACGGCACCATCGTCGACTGCACCGGCAAAGGTGTCAGCAATATCGTGCTGCAGGCGGAAACCTTCTCGATCGCCAACGATGCATCTGGCATGCCGTGGCTGCAGTGCACCGCGAATGGCACCACCACCCCCCTATTCCCGGGCGTGGAGCGCTTTCAGGTGCTGCTTGGCGAGGATACCGATGGCGACCAGGCGATCAATCGTTATGTGCCGCCGGGTGTCGCCGTCATGGCCAATGTCCGGGCGATGATGGTTTCCGTGGTGCTGGTCGGTGACAGCCGGACCAACCCCGCGCCGCTCTCAACCACATTGAATCACTTCGGCACAGCCTATGCGCCCGCCAACGTGGCACCCGCCAGCGATGCAGGCAGCGTCGTGCAACTACCTGTGGACGGGCGCCTGCGCAAGCATTTCACGTTCTATATCGCAGTCCGCAACCGCTTGAACTAGGCCAGAGATGAACAACCGACCCGACCGTCCCATGACCTGCCGCGGCGCCCCAGTGCGCACGCAACGCGGCATGTCACTGATCGTGGTGCTCCTGTTTCTCGTGATCCTGACGATGCTGGGATTGTCTGCCAGCCTGACCAGCATTTCCGGCGAACGCATGGCGCGAAACTCCCGCGACCAGAACATCGCCCTGCAGGCGGCGGAAGCGGCTTTGCGGGATGCGCGCACCGATATCAGCATGACACGCGCCCTGAGCGGCCGCACCGGCGCGTCGGACACCTGCGATGTCGCCAGCTTCAAGGGCTTCTGCATACCGGCCACCTCGGGACAACCGGTATGGGAACGCTACATCGAAGATGGCGCGCGCTCCGTCACGCTCGGCGAAATGACCCAGCAGGCAGCGCTGACCGCCGGGAACGTGTCGAAGCAACCGCGCTACATCATCGAATCCCTTCCGGACATCGCCGACGGCAGCCTGCGCGCCGGCTCCACCCGCTATGTCTTCCGCGTAACCGCCATTGGTTACGGAGCCAATCCGAACACCAAAGTCATGGTGCAGGAAGTCGTCCGGTTCTGAGCCGTTCTGCGCAACCATCCTAAACATCCGTCGAGCGCACCATGACCCAGCAAGCCCGTTTCCGCCCCGTCACCGGCCTCCAGTTGTTGCTCGCCATCGCGTCCGCCATCCTGGCCGTCGCATCGGCATGCGCCACGCAGCTGAACTTGGCAAAGCGCCCCCTCTATGCGGGCGGCAATGTGCCGCCCATGGTGATGATCGACCTGTCCAAGGACCATACACTGCACCAGAAGGCCTACAACGACTACACCGACCTGAATGGTGACGGCGTGCTCGACACGACCTATACCAACAGCATCGACTACGCCGGCTACTTCGATTCGTACAAGTGCTACATCTACGATGGCAGCACCCAGCATGCCTTCGTGCCGTCAGCCGTCACTACCGACAAGTACTGCAACGGCTCCGCCTGGAGCGGCAACTTCCTGAACTGGGCGAGCATGAGCCGCATCGACGAAGTGCGCAAGATCTTGTACGGCGGCTTCCGCTCCACAGATACCGCGACCACCACCGTGCTGGAACGTGCCTTCCTGCCGATGGACGCGCACGCATGGGCCAAGTTCTACAACGGATCCGATGTCAGCAAACTGGTTCCGCTGACGGTGGAAGCGGCCGGCCCCATATTGACGTCGAGCACCACGGTCACCGTCGCGGCCAATGTCATCACCGGGATCAAACTCAGCTCGGTCGCGAACATCAGCATCGGCGACCAGATTGTCATGACCGCCAACTCACCCGCACCGGCCAACACGACCCTGACGGGCTGGGTCATGAGCGTGGATACCAGCAGCAACAAGACCATCAGCCTTGCGGTCTATCCAGACGGGGTTTCCAAGCCTAGCGGCTCCGCAAACAGCTACAACAGTTGGGCGGTGACCAACCTGACCCGAGGCGGACTCACTATCTGCAACGTGACCCCTAAGGATTCAAGCAACGTCAACTCCCAGAGCAATACCCAGGCGCCGCAACTGCGGGTTGTCTCCGGCAATTACGCCACTTGGGGCGCCAGCGAAAAATGGCAATGCAACTGGTCGGAGGAGCAAAATAATACGCAAAGCTCCTTCCTGACCAAAATCAACGGCACGAGCGTAACCGGCTCATCCAACGGCAACCGGGCAGCCCTTTCCGGCATCAATGCCTCGGCAGAGAATCCAGCGAAAGCGGCCCGCGCCCTCGGCACCGGCGAAAGCAGCGGCACCTTCAATGCGCGCGTGCAGGTCTGCGTGCCGGGCCTGCTCGGCACCGAGAACTGCAAGCAGTACGGCTCGTCCTCCTACAAGCCCTTCGGCTTGCTCCAGAAATATGGTGAAAGTGGCCAGATGTTGTTCGGGCTGATGACCGGCACTTATGACAAGAACATCTCGGGTGGCGTGTTGCGCCAGAACGTAGTGAATTTCTCCCAGGAAGTCGATCCGTCGAACGGCACCTTCACCTACGCGGCGAGCTCTCCTGTGAAAGGTATCGTCTGGAATGTCAATAAGCTGCGGCCGTATGGCTACAGCTACAGCGACGGGAGCTACGTCAATGCTGACAGTTGCAACTATCAGCAGACCTCCATCGTAACCAGCGGCGGTTCCACATCGCAAAACCAGCCAGCTAACGAAGGCAACTGCTCCACCTGGGGCAATCCGATCTCCGAGATCTACCTGGAGTCCTTGCGCTATTTCGCCGGAAAGACCGCGAATTCCAGTTTTGCACCGAAAAGCAGCAACAGCAAGGATGCGGCGCTGAGTCTGACCACGCCCACATGGGCGAATCCAATGGACTTGCCCTCCACCAACGCGAACAAGGCGCCCTACTGCACGCCGTTGAACACGCTGGTGTTCAACTCAAGCGTCTCTTCATACGACAACGATCAACTTGCTGGCTTCTCGGATCTGAACACAGCCGATACCAACGGCACGTGGACCGATAAAGTCGGCGCCGGAGAGAGCATCAATGGCGGTAGTTGGTTCATGGGTGGGGTCAACGGTGGCCTGATCGACAACCTGTGTTCCGGCAAGACAATCTCCAAGCTGAGCGACGTACTTGGCATTTGCCCCGAAGGTCCTTCACAGAAGGGGACGTTCCAGATCGCAGGTGCTGCGCTCTACGCGCACATGAACCGGATTCGCTCCACCAGCCAGGCGGCAACGCTGGGCGTGCCAACGGCCGACACCACCTCCCTCAAGGTCACGACCTACGCTGTCCAGCTGGCCACCAACACGCCCAAAATCAACGTGAATGTAGGCGGCAAAACCGTCACCATCATGCCTGCGTACCAGTTGCACCCGCAGTCGCCCAACTCGGTAACTGCGGACGCCAGCACCGGAACACTAGTGGACTTCAAGGTCATTTCGCAGACGGCCACGAGCGGCAAGTTCTACGTCAACTGGGAAGACTCTGTCGCCGGCGGCGATTATGACCAGGATGTCTGGGGCATCCTCAGCTATACGGTGACGGGCAATACAGTCCAGGTATCGACCCAAGTGGTCTCCGGCTCGTCGGCGAACGGCCAGGGCTTCGGCTATGTCATCTCCGGCACAACTAAGGACGGCCCACACTTCCATTCGGGCATCTACAACTTCAAGTACACCGACCCGGCACCTGTCACCGTCACGCCTTCGAGCGCGCCCATCAACACATCAGGCGGCTGCAATCTGTGTAACTTCGGCGATCCCCAGACCACCGTCAGCTACACGGCCAGCGGGACGGTGGCTTCCCAGTTCATGGATCCGCTTTACTACGCAGCAAAATGGGGCGGCTTCAAGGACCTGAACGGCTCGGGCACTCCCGACCAGGTCTCCGAATGGGATGTACGCTTGTCCGATGGCAGCGGCGGTTCCGACGGCTTGCCGGACAACTATTTCTACGCCACCAACCCAGGCGCGCTCAGCAGCGCACTGGAGCGCGCGTTCCTGTCGATCCTGCAGACTTCCTCGGCGGCATCGGTGGCGACCAGCTCCTCGTCACTCACGACCGGATCGACGATCTACCAGGCTCGCTTCAATGGCACTGACTGGTCCGGTCAATTGCTCGCATACGCTGTCGACACCAACGGCGTCGTCAGGAACCCTGCCCTGTGGGATGCGGGCGCAAAAATGAAGACGGTCAACGCAACCGCCCGCAACATCCTCACTTACGATGGCACGTCATCGGCAAAAGCCGGGATTCCGTTCCGCTGGGGCAACCTGCCGGCAAGCTATCAGAGCACGCTTAACCGCAGCGACACGCTAGGAAGTGCACGCCTTAACTGGATTCGCGGCGACCAGAGCAATGAAGGGACTGCAACCGGAAAATTCCGCGTCCGGCCCAACTCGGTCCTTGGCGACATCGTCAATTCCAGCCCCCAGTATGTTAGCCGCCCCAATGCGGGCTACGCGGACGCCGACTATGCCACCTTCGTCCTGGGCAAGAAAAACCGCAAGCCCATGCTCTATGTCGGCGCCAACGACGGCATGCTGCATGCGTTCTCCGCGAACCCGATCACGAGCGGCAGCGACGCCGGTACGGAGTTGTTTGCCTACGTGCCTTCCGCGCTATACGCCAATCTGCCCGGGCTCAGCGACCTTGCCTACACGCACGCTTACTATGTCGACGGCACGCCCGCGGTGACGGATGCCAAGGTCAATGGCAACTGGAAGACTGTGCTGGTGGGCGGGCTTGGCGGTGGCGGCGCGGGCATCTACGCATTGGACGTGACCAACCCGGAGAGCATCAGCGAGGGCACGGCCGCCTCGACCGTCCTCTGGGAGTTCACCAACAACGTCGATGCGGACCTGGGCTATACCTTCGGGCAGCCCTCGATCATCAAGATGGCGAATGGCAAGTGGGCAGCAATCTTCGGCAATGGCTACAACAGTGCCGCAGGCAAAGCGTACTTGTACGTCGTGTTTCTTGACAGGCCCGCAGGCTCGAAAAGCTGGGTCCTGGGCACCGACTATCTGAAGCTGGCCACGGGTGCCGGCTCGGTCTCCACGCCGAACGGGCTTTCGCAACCGTTCCCCGCTGACGTCGACGGCGATGGCACTACCGACTTCATCTACGCCGGCGACCTGCTTGGCAACTTATGGAAGTTCAACATGATGAGCACCACGGCTTCTGCCTGGGGCCTGCAAACCGCGAACACGCCGCTGTTCATCGCTACCGATGCCAGCGGCACCCGGCAGCCGATCACATCGTCCGTGGATGTCACGCGCAACCCCGCGGGCGGCTACGTCGTGCTATTCGGCACGGGCCGCTATGTAGACACGACTGACCCCTCGAATCTATCGACGCAGACTTTCTACGGTATCTGGGATCAGAATTCACCCACATTGAGCACGGTTGTCCGCAGTTCACTGGTAGCGCAGACCATCAACCGGGAAGTCGATGCCAATGGCTACACCTATCGTATGGTGAGCCAGAACCAGGTCCTCTATGCCGCCAACGGCAAGCAAGGCTGGTATCTCGAGCTGGTGTCGCCCGCTTCCGGCATCCAGGGCGAGCGGGTGGTCTACAGCCCACTGGCGCGCGGAGACCGCATCATCTTCACGACACTGATCCCTTCAGCGAACTCCTGTGACAGCGGAGGGACCAGCTGGTTGATGGAACTCGCATCGCTATCCGGCGGGCGCCTGACGGTCACGCCATTCGACGTGAATAATGATCGCACCTTCTCTTCAGCCGATTTCCTCAACGACGGCGCCAATGGCAGCGTCCCGGTTGGCGGACGGAAATCCACTGTCGGCATTACACCGGCGCCCACGGTCACAAAGTGCGGGACGAGCAAGGAATGCAAGTTCATGACCGGCACCACTGGCAACCAGGAGACCGTTGGAGAGAGCGCATCGAGCCAGACGGGGCGGCTGTCTTGGCGGGAGATCCTGCATTGACCTCGCCATGTAGCATCAAGATCATGAGGAATATCGCCATGAAAGCAGTACGTTTGGCGCGAACACCCGCACGGGGCTTTACGCTGATGGAGGTGATGGCCGTTGTGGCCATCGTCGGGATCCTGACGGCAATCGCCATCCCGAACTACACGCAGTACGTGCTGCGTGCGAAGCGAACCGAAGGCAAGGCCGCCCTGCTGAAGACGCAGGGCGCGCTCGAGCGCTACTACACGGTGAACAATACCTACACGCAGGATCTCACTGCCCTCGGCGCGAGTGCTTTCTCCGGGGATAACGCCGCGGGTAGCGCCTATACCATTGCGGTTGTCCCTGGCGTCAACGGCATCGCGGTGAGCTATACCGTCAACGCGACGCCGGTCGGACAGGACGCGCTATGTGGGGTCTTGTCCGTCGACTACCAAAACACCAAGACGGCCAGCGGCACGGGAACACAGTCACAGTGCTGGTGAATCACCAGATCACGCAGGAAGAAGGTTAGCGGTTTCGAGGTCGAAGTGAAGGTCAAGAAATTTGCCCCCTGGCCCTTTTGAGAATTCTCCTCAGTCAAACTCTACAATTCGGAACACTTGCGGCGCACCATCCTGGTTATCTTCTAGCATCCCGTCTTTGATGCGAGATTGCCATGCCGCCAGGAACCGGACGACCTCCTTACCCGTCATCCGCAAAGCGGGGTCTCCCCTACCCGCCTCGCGGCTTCATCCTCATCGAATCCCTCACCGCCCTCGCCGTGCTCGGCGTCGGGCTGCTCCCGCTTGCTGCGCTGGCGCCGTTCGCTCTAGGCGCGCTGCGCGGCTATGAGGCCCTCGGCCAAGCTACACGTGCAGCCGCGGAACTAGCGGAGTTGGAGGATCCGGACCTTGCGCTGTCGCCCCTTCAGGCCCGCGGCATTGGCCCGAATGATCTCCAGTTGTGCCAGTCGCTTGCTTCGGCGGAGGATGGCGGGTGCTCGCCGGGATCAAGGCTGGCGGTCGTCGGGCCGCTGTCCTTGGCTTCGTCGAGACCTGCCGGCGGCGTGCGGGGCGCGGCCGCGCTGCGCGTCGTTGCCCTCTGGATCCGGCCATGAGGGCTCGTCGCGCACAAGGATTTTCGCTGATCGAACTGATGGTTGGCCTGGCTCTCGGCCTGCTGGTCAGCGCGCTGGCTGTGTCGGCGTTCCATGCCGTCCAGGTCGCTTACCGCACCGCCGTCGATCTCGTGCTGCTGGAAGAACGCGGCCAGCGGGCGCTTGCGATCCTCACCCACCTGGTCCGGCATAGCGGTTGGCAGCCGGTCGGCGCGGCCTTGCCGGCCAACGCGCCACCGGCGCTGTCAGGGCGCGACGATTGCGGCCAGCCGGGCATTGCCGCGCTGCCCACCTGCCCTCGCCGTGGCGTCAATGGGAGCGATGCACTGCTGGTGCGATTCAGCGGCAGCGGGCGCGCGCAGGATCCGACGTTGCCGGACCAGACCATGATCGATTGCAGCGGGTATGCGTTGCCGGCGGTAAGCGTTGGCGGATCGGCTGGTGACGCAGCCCGCGCTTATGCGGGAGAGAGCTTGCTCTATATCGCCACCGGCGCGGATGGCGAGCCGCAGCTGTTGTGCCGCTATGCCAGCCGGCGCGACGGGCGGGTGCTGGGGGGAAGGTGGACTTCGGGCGCCCTGGTGCGTGGCGTGGAGGCCATGCAGTTGAGATACGGCATCGATACCGATGGCGATGGCAAGGCCGACGCGTTCCTGCGCGCCGAGGAACTGCGCGCCAGGGGCGACGCGGTCTGGCGCGAGGTATTAGTGGTGCAGGTGGCACTGGTGCTGCGTGGTGAGCGCCCGCTGGCGCTGGCAGCGGCGCCGCCCGAGCTCACCTTGTTCCCACCAGGCGCCCCGGGCGCGCATGGCGGCGCCGGCCCCCATGCCGACGACCTCGTTTTCACGCCGCGTGACCGGCCTGCCTTGATGCGCCGGGTGTACTCGGCATCCGTGCGGCTGCGCAATGCCTGGCCCTGCACAGAGACACTATGCTGAGCGCCGAGGTTGCGCCTTGCCTGCGGCGCGGTAACCAGGCCAAAGGGAGCACCACGCTCCTGCTGACGGCCACGATGCTTCTGCTTGTGGCCGCCACAACCCTGGCTGGCCTTCAATTCCTGCTCGCCAGCAGGCAAGTGACCACTTACCTGCTCGAACAGGAGATCGCCTTTCGCGCGGCGGAAACGGCGTTGCTCGACGCGGAAGCGGAGTTGATGGCGGCGCTCAGCAACGGCGCGTCCGGCGTGGATAGCCGCCTTGCTGCGTGGCCGCCGCCGGGCCAATGCGGCGCCGGCGCGCAGCGGGGACTCTGCCGGCCCGCCCCAGGCATGCCGCCGCCATGGCTAAATTGGCTCGATTCGCGCCGGTCGGATGAGACCGCCGGCATCGCGATGGGCACCTTCAGCGGCGTTACCCTGCCGGTCTTGCCACCCGGAGCCGCTGGGGCGGGCGCCATGCCGCGGTACGTTGCCGAGTTGATGCACGAGCGTCCTCCAGGCGAATGGCTGGGATCCGACTACGCGCCAGGCACGGGGCAACGGCTGCGTTTTCGCATTACTGCGCTAGGGTTGGGGCGCGACCCGGCGGTACGCAGCTTGCTGCAGAGCGAGTTCCAGCCATGACCCACTCCGCCCGGTACCACAACTCGCTGATTGCGCTCGCCGCCGCGCTGCTGTTTGCTGGCACGGCACAAGGCGCGGGGAGCACGCCGCCTGTCCTGGTACCGCCCCCCAAGTGGATACCTGGCTGGCCGGGCCACGCGGAATTCGTCGGTCAGCACAGCTCGCGCGCTGTGCTGGCCTGGCTGGGCATGCGCGATGGCAGCCTGCGCGCGTTCAATGCGACATCCGGCGACGAAGTACTCGCTTACCAGCCGCGCCCAATGCGAAAACAGGGCGCCACGCCCTGCCCCCACCCCGAGGCTGCCGACGTCTCGCTCGAACCCGGCCGCTGGCGCACCGTGCTGCTGTGTGGCCTTCCGGCGAACGCGGCTGATCCACAGGCAAGCGTTTTCGCCCTCGACATCACGAATGCAACGGCGCAGCCACCAGTAGCGCCGATCTGGGAGGCCAGGGCTTCCCACACGCTGCCGCTGGYCCCGTCGGGCCCCGTCCGTGCATTGGCTCTCTCCACGCATGAAGGCCCGCGCTGGTACGCCATGGTGACGCTGGGCGCCTCGCACGGTCGCCAAGCCCACCGAGGCGGGCCGCATCGCGATCCGCCCGGGCAGCAAGCCGGCATCGCCATGCTGCCCCTGGACAAACCCACGCACGCGCCGTGGCAAGGACGCCACGCGATACGGCGGCTGCTCCTGCCGACCGGCGGTTGCGGGAGCGCCGGACCCAACCCCGCACTGCTTGCCGCGAGCATCCTGCCAGATATTTCCGGCGTGGCCCTGGCGGCGTATGCGGTGGACGCCGCCGGCGGGCTCTGGCGTTTCGATTTGCGTGGCGCGATGCCATGGCACGATAGCGGCCGGCGCGTCGACTGCATTTACCGGATGGACAACCCAGCGCCATCGTCGCGCGCGATCGTGCCCCCTGCCCTGATCAGCGCCGCCGGCGGCCACCTGGTGGTGTACGGAAACGGCACCCATGTCAGCGCGGTGTTCGACAGCACTGCCCTCGCGGACACAGGCAGCCCAAGTCGCGGCGGCGCGCGCATTGTGGCCCTGCCCCAAGGAGGCGGCGTGGTGCTGCGCCGGCAGGCTCACACGCCGGATATTCAAGGCCGACCAGCATCCACCGCGGGCTGGCACTTGCCTCTTCCCAATCCCGGCGAGCATCTGGAACGGCTTCTCCCGGCCGCCCCGGGCTACCTCGGCTTTGTCACCCGGACGCCCGACGCGCGCCAGCGCGCGTACCTGATCCACGCGCTGAGCGGCGAATCCACTGTCAGCGCGCAGGCTGGCGGGCCTCTCACTCACGTAGCAACCGGGTTCGGCGCCAGCGCCAAGGCGACCGTCGTTCTCGAACGCGTGGCACTACCGCCAACACTTGCGCCGCTACCGGGCGTCACGTCGCATGAGGACGTGACCCTCACGCTCTGGTCCCTGGAGCAAGGAAGCGCCGTGCTACTCAACCGCACCGTCGCCAGCCGCCGCACCGGCCGCCTCAGCTGGCGCGAGCTGATCCGCTCCGGGTCGCCGTGAGACTCGGATGCGCCTTCCAGACCCATCCACCGCCAACCGCGCCACCGCATCCCGGAGACCCATGCATGACACCCCGCCATCGCCCAACCGGCTTCACCCTGCTCGAGTTGCTGATCACGCTGACCGTCTCCGCCATCCTGATGGCAATGGTGATGCCTGCCTGGCACCAGCATATGGAACGCGGCAGGCGCGCCGAGGCGCGCAGCGCACTGATTGGCTTGATGCTGGACCTGGAGCGCCACGCGCTCGCCAGCACGAGCTTCGCCGCCCAGCCTGGCGGCGCGACGGTGGCCGGCAAGTGGCCGCAGTCGGTGCCCGCCCAAGCGGCGCACCCGCGTCATTGGATCAATGCCAGTGCCTGCCCGGGCAGCGGGCTGGCGCATTGCGTGGAGCTGCGCGCCGTGCCGCAGACGCCGGACGCGTCATGCGGCACGCTGATACTGCGCAGCACCGGCGAGTGGCTTGCCCAGCCCGCTTTTGCCGCGGAGCCGGTGCCGCTGCCCCAGGCGTGCTGAGGCGGCCGTGCGCTGGATCTGGCACCGGCATTGGCACCGGCATTCGCGTCGTCGCGGCGCAACGCTTGCCGAACTGCTGACCTGCGTGGCTGTGCTCGCCATCCTGGCGGCACTGGCTTTCCCGTCGTGGCAGCGCTTGCAGGCGCGCCAGCAGGTGATGCTGGCGGCAGACCGCCTGGCCGGCTCGCTGGCGGCGGCGCGCTCGGCCGCCATAGCCCGGCGATCCGACGTGGTGCTGACGCCCTTGCCGGGTGCTTCGTCGCTGGACCACGGCTGGCGGCTAGCACTGGAGCCAGGGGACGAGCCGGACCAGGACAACGCCGGCTTGCTTGCTGTCGTCGAACTGCGCGACGCCTGCCTGCGCATCGTCCTGCGCTCGACCGCGCAAGGCAGCAATACGCTGCGCATGACAGCTGTGGGATACTCTCGCTCAGAGCAAGGCGGGTTTCTCGCCGCCACCTTCACCGTGACCTGCCGGGGCGAACAGCGGCAGCTAAGGCTCGGTGCCCACGGCCGCGTCCGCTTGTGCACGCCGGGGCAGGATGCCGATTGCGACGGCCTCGCACAGTCCGAGCCGCCCTGATACCTGATGACTGTAACCCTATCCAACTCACCGCCCGCGCGGCAGGAAGCACCAGGCCACATGTTCTCCGATACCGACCACGCAGCCATGGCACAGGCTCTCGCGCTCGCCGAGCGTGGCATGTACACCACCACGCCCAACCCGCGCGTTGGCTGCGTTTTGTCCAAGGACGGCAAGATCATCGGCCAGGGCTTCACCCAACCCGCCGGGCAGGATCACGCCGAGATCCAGGCGCTCAAGGATGCCGCGGCGCGCGGGAACGATCCCAAGGGTGCCACGGCCTTTGTCACGCTCGAGCCCTGCAGCCATTTTGGCCGGACGCCGCCCTGCGCGGACGCGCTGGTACGCGCCGGCATCGCGCGCGTGGTGGCCGCCATGGAGGACCCGAACCCGACGGTTTCGGGCCGTGGCTTGCAGCGGCTGCGCGAAGCCGGCGTGGACGTACGCTGCGGCCTGCTCGAAAAAGAAGCTCGCGAACTCAACATCGGCTTTGTCAACCGGATGACGCGCGGCCTGCCCTGGGTGCGTGTCAAGGTGGCCGCCTCGCTCGACGGCGGCACCGCGCTGCACGACGGCAGCAGCCAGTGGATTACCGGCCAGGCGGCACGCGACGACGGCCACGCCTGGCGTGCGCGCGCCAGCGCTATCCTGACCGGCATCGGCACCGTGCGCGACGACAACCCGCAGCTCAATGTGCGTGCCGTGGACACGCCGCGCCAGCCTCAGCGCGTGGTGGTGGACTCCCGGCTGGAGATTCCCCTGGACGCGCGCCTGCTGACGCCGGACACCGGTGACTTTGCCAAGCCCGTGCTGGTGTTCTGCGCCTTTGACGATACAGCGCGCCGGCGCGCCCTGGAAGCCCGCGGCGCGGAAGTGGTCGTGCTGCCCAATCCGCACGGCAAGGTGGAATTGCGCCACATGCTGGAAGAACTCGGCCGGCGCGGCATCAACGAGCTGCACGTGGAAGCCGGCTTCAAGCTCAACGGATCGCTGATCCGCGAGCACTGCGCAGACGAGTTGCTGATCTACCTCGCGCCCAAGCTGCTGGGCGACGCGCAAGGCATGTTCCAGTTGCCGCCCCTGGCGCGGCTGCAGGACGCCGCGACCTTCCGCTGGCACGACGTACGCATGATCGGCGAAGACCTGCGCCTGATCGCGCGCCGCGCCGATCACGTCTGATCGCCTGACGGCAGGCCGCACGCAAAACGAATCCGCTGCGCACCTGCTAGCATGCGTGTTTTCCCATTGCATCAAGCATCGATCATGTTCACTGGCATTGTCGCGGCCGTCGGCCGCATCGAAACCGTATCCCCGCTGGGCAGCGGCGAAGCCGCAGCCGATGCCGGTGTGCGCCTGCGCATCCGTGCCAACGGGCTGGACCTGTCAGATGTCATCCTTGGCGACAGCATCGCCATCCAGGGTGCCTGCATGACGGTCATCGCGCTGGACGGCGACGCCTTCGACGTCGATGTCTCCCGCGAATCGCTCGACAAGACCGCTGGCCTGGACAAGCCCGGCCGGGTCAACCTGGAGAAGGCGCTGACCCTGGCCGACCGCCTCGGCGGCCACCTGGTCTCGGGCCATGTCGACGGGCTTGGCGAAGTCACCCACTTCGCGCCGGTGGGCGAGTCGCATGAACTGCGCGTGCGCGCCCCGCGCGAACTGGGGCGCTACCTGGCCTACAAGGGGTCGGTGGTGGTCAACGGTGTGTCGCTGACGGTCAACAAGGTCATCGACGACGAAGACGGCTGCACGTTCTCGATCAACCTGATCCCCCACACGATCGAGGTCACCACGCTGCAGGACCTGAAGCCCGGCGCGCGCGTAAACCTGGAGATCGACCTGATCGCGCGGTACGTGGAACGCATGTTGAGCGCGCCAAAGCCCGCCTGACACACGGCTTTTTGGCACCCGGGCGGCCTGCCAGGGCCACCCGTCTTTCCGCCCCCGCCACCGCACGGAGGGCCATCTGCATTGGCCCTGCTGGTGCCGCGCGCCCTGCGGCGCCTGGTTGACGTACAATATTGGGCCAGACCGCTGCCGCGGCCAGCCGGTATACCGCTGAAGCGCCAGCCGGCCAGCAAGCCATCCCGCCCGAAATTCAGCCAGAATTCCAGCCCAAACCTCAGCCAGCTTCCCAGCCTGCAAGCTATGACAATCGCCCGTACAGAAGAAATCATTGCCGAAATCCGTGCCGGCCGCATGGTCATCCTGGTTGACGAGGAAGACCGCGAGAACGAGGGTGACCTGGTCCTGGCCGCCGATTTCGTCACACCAGAGGCGATCAACTTCATGGCCAAGTACGGCCGGGGCCTCATCTGCCTGACGTTGACCGCCGAACGCTGCCGCCAGCTCGAGCTGCAACCCATGGTGAGCCGCAATGGCACGGTGCATGGCACCAATTTCACGGTGTCGATCGAGGCAGCCGAAGGCGTCACGACCGGCATCTCGGCGGCCGACCGTGCCCGTACCGTGCAAGCCGCGGTGGCCAAGGATGCCCGTGCCGCCGACCTGGTCCAGCCCGGCCATATCTTCCCGTTGACGGCCCAGCCCGGTGGCGTGCTGATCCGCGCCGGCCATACCGAAGCCGGGTGCGACCTGGGCGCGCTGGCCGGCCTGACGCCGGCCGCGGTGATCTGCGAGATCATGAAGGACGACGGCACCATGGCGCGCCTGCCGGACCTGATCGAGTTCGCACAAGAGCATCACATCAAGATCGGCACCATTGCCGACCTGATCCACTACCGCAGCCGCACCGAGAGCATCATCGAGCGCGCTGGCGAGCGCACCATGCAAACGCCATATGGCACGTTCCACAGCATCATCTATCGTGACAAGCCGAGCGGCCGCGCCCACCTGGCGCTGGTCAAGGGCAACCCCCAGGCTGATCGCGAAACGCTGGTGCGCGTGCACGAGCCGCTTTCCACGCTGGACCTGCTGGAAGTGTCGCGTACCACGCACTCCTGGAGCGTGCCGGCCGCGCTCGAGGCGATTGCGCAGTCCGAGCATGGCGTGATGGTGCTGCTGAACTGCGGCGACACGGCCGAACAGCTGTTCACGCAGTTCTCGGCGCTCGACGCGCCGCAAAACCGCCCGCGCGTGAAGCCGGACCTGCGCACCTACGGCACCGGCGCCCAGATCCTCAAGGATCTCGGCGTGGGCAAGATGCGCGTGCTGGCATCCCCGCTGAAAATGCCGAGCATGACCGGCTATGACCTTGAAGTGACTGGCTACCAGCCCATGAGCGGCGGCCAGGCTAACTGAACTACCGGATACACGGCGGCCGCGAGCCTATCGCGGGCCGCCACCCCGAACCCAGGAGAAGATAAGATGGATCACGGTTTCTACCCCAGCAACCTCGAAGGTGAAGGCCTGCGCATCGGCATCGTGCAAGCGCGCTTCAACGAGCCGGTTTGCGCCGAACTGCTCGAAGCCTGCGTTGCCGAACTGGAAAAGCTGGGCATCGAAGGCGAGGACACCCTGGTGGTGACCGTGCCGGGTGCGCTCGAAGTGCCGCTGGCATTGCAAAAGATGGCTGAAAGCGGCCAGTTCGATGCGCTGGTCGCGCTGGGCGCGGTCGTGCGCGGCGAGACCTATCACTTCGAGCTGGTGTCGAATGAATCGGGCGCCGGCATCAGCCGCGTCGGCCTGGACTTCAATGTGCCCATCGCCAACGGCATCCTGACCGTCGACACCGACGCCCAGGCCCATGCCCGTACCCGTGAGAAGGGCCGCGACTGCGCCCGCGCCGCGGTGGAAATGGCCAACCTGGTTTCCGCGCTGGATTCGCTGCGCAGCCAGGAAGCGGATGAAGACGAGGACGACGATGAGTGATGCGCCCGAGAACAGCAACCCCGCCGGCAAGCCGGCGGACGACGCCGGCGCGAAGCCCGTCGCCAAGGCCGAGCCTAAGGCAGCGCCCAAGAGTGCGCGCCGCCGCTCGCGCGAACTCGCGCTGCAGGGCCTGTACCAGTGGCTGCTGAACCGCAACGATACCGATGCGATCCAGGCCCACCTGCACGACGCCCAAGGCTTCAACAAGGCTGACCGCGAGCACTTCGATGCACTGCTCAATGGCGCGATCCGTGAAGAAACCCGGCTGACGGGCGCGTTCGAGCCGTTCCTGGACCGCCCGGTCAGCGAGTTGTCGCCGGTCGAGCGCGCGGCCCTGCTGATCGGCAGCTACGAGCTGATCCACTGCGTGGACATCCCGTACAAGGTTGTCATCAACGAAGCCGTGGAACTGACCAAGACCTTCGGCGGCGTCGAAGGCTACAAGTACGTCAATGGCGTGCTGGACAAGCTGGCCGCCAAGGTGCGCGCGCCGGAACTGGCCGCCCGACGCTGAACAACGGCAACCGGCGCCGTTCACGGTGCCATGCTTGCCGTACCGACACCCGCTCCGGCGGGTGTTTTTACTTCTACCGCGGCCAACACCCGCCTAACTGCAGCTTAACCGCGGCTTAACTGCAGCCCAACCCCGATCAACCCGCCTATCAGGCCCACCAAGCCTATCCCACCATGGATCTGCAGCGCCTCGCCACTGCCTCCCGTCTTGCCAATATCGATGCCTTCCACGTGATGGAGCTGGCCAAACAGGCCGCCGAACTCGAGCGTGCCGGGCGCCACATCATCCACATGGGGATCGGCGAGCCCGATTTCACCGCCGCCGAGCCCGTGGTGCGGGCCGCCGAGGCCGCGATGCGCCGCGGCGTCACCCAGTACACCGGCGCGCTGGGCATTGCGCCGCTGCGCGAGGCCATCGCCGGCTATTACAAGACCATGTACGGGATCGACATCCCTGCGCGCCGCGTGGTGGTGACCGCCGGCGCCTCGGCTGCGTTGCTGCTGGCCTGCGCGGTGCTGGTGGAGATTGGCGCGGAGGTGCTGATGCCTGACCCCAGCTACCCCTGCAACCGGCATTTTGTTGCCGCCTTCGACGGCCGGGCGAAGATGATCCCGAGCGGCCCCGCCCAGCGCTTCCAGCTCACGGCTGAGCAGGTGGAGACACATTGGGGCGAACACACCCGCGGCGTGCTGCTGGCGTCGCCCTCCAACCCCACCGGCACCTCGATCCTGCCGGACGAACTGGCGCGCATCCTGAAGGCCGTGCGGGCCCGCCAGGGCTTTGCCATCGTCGATGAGATCTATCAGGGGCTGTCGTACGATGCACCGCCGGTATCGGCGCTGAGCCTGGACGACGACGTCATCACCGTCAACAGCTTCTCCAAGTACTTCAATATGACTGGCTGGCGCCTGGGCTGGCTGGTGGTCCCGGATGAACTGGTAGGCGCCTTCGAGAAAGTGGCGCAGAACCTGTTCATCTGCGCGTCAGCCGTCGCCCAGCACGCCGCGCTGGCCTGCTTCTCCCCCGAGGCGCTGGCGATCTACGACGCGCGCAAGGCGGAGTTCCACCGCCGCCGCGATGCCATCGTGCCGGCGCTGGAGTCGCTGGGCTTGCGGGTGCCGGTCAAGCCGGATGGCGCCTTCTATGTGTATGCGGACTGCCGTGGCGTCAACCACCCGTCCGCCGGAGATGCCGACGCCCTGACCCAGGCCATGCTGCACGATGCCGGCGTGGTGCTGGTGCCGGGCCAGGACTTCGGCCCATACACGGCGAGCGACTACATACGGATCTCCTACGCAACCTCGATGGAAAACATCGAGGAGGCCATGGCGCGCCTGGGCAAGTTCTTCGCCTGAACGCCAGCCAGAGCCGTCACGGCAACGAAAAAAGCACCTCGAAGGGTTAATGCCGTTCAGTTAAGGTCCCTATTGAGGAAGCGAACGGCATAGCGTGAAGGGCGGGACTTGACGACCCGGTCGCATGAGCGACCGGGTCGTTTCACATCGACCGGGTCGTTTCACATTGGGCAGCGACTTTAGGCGCTCGCGTAGGCGCTGCAGGCAGGCGGGC